>JBIKWC010000236.1:0-11792 GCA_044356535.1 Myxococcota bacterium | reverse complement strand
CACCGACTCCACCGGCCGATCCGTCCGGATCCGGTGGTAGGTGACCCCGAGCGACTTGCAGGTGCGCTGCATCTCCTCCGCCCACGCGCGCATCGTCGCCTCGTACCGGTCGAGCACTTCGGCGTCGACCGTGATGGTGAGCTCCTCGCCGGTCTCGGCGTCGCTCAACAGCAGGTCACCACCGAGCGCAGGGCGGAGCTCCGCGGGGGTCAGCAGGTGGAACACGTGGACGTCCTGGTGCGACGCGAGGAGCCTGCGCAGCGCCCCGTCGGGCCCGTCCGGGTACAACAGGTCGGTGAACAGCAGCGCGATGCCGGCGCCGCGCTGGTGGGGCAACTTCGCCACCGCCGCGCCGAGGTCGGTGCCGCCAGCGGGGTGGATCTGCTCGAGCGTCTGGAACAGCGCCGCCGCGTTGCCCCGGCCCCGCCGGGCGGGCGCGTGCGTCACGACCGTCTGGGCCAGGCTGCTCACCGTGACGCGGTCGCCGACGCCGAGGGCCAGGAACGCCAGCGCGCCAGCGAGCTGCCGGGCGTACGCGAGCTTGTCGCCCTGCATGGAGGCCGAGCAGTCCACGAGGCACTGGATGACGCGGTCCTCCTCCTCCTCGAACAGCTTGATCCACAACGTGTCGAGGCGACCGTACAGGTGCCAGTCCAGGAACCGGAGGTCGTCGCCCGGGACGTAGGGCCGGTGATCGGCGAACTCCTGGGAGCGACCGCGCCGGATGCTGGGTCGCGCACCTGCGGTCACGCCTGCGCCCCGTCGCTTCGCCCGGAGGGTCAGCGCGGCCAGGCGATCGAGCAGCGCAGGGGGCAGCAGCGGCACGTCACTCCTCCGGGCCCGGCGGGGTCCGCCGGAGCACCATCCACCCGCCGAACGCCACCACGGCGAACACCCCCGCCAGCGCGAGCGCCAGCGGCCAGGGGCTCTGGCCCTCTGCAGCGCCCGCGGGCGCGAAGAGCACGATGGCCACGATCGCGGCGCCCGCGACGAGCTTCGGGTCCCATCCCGAGGGTGGTGGGCGCTCCGCTGGGCTCACGCGCGGAGCTCGCGGGCGGCGGCGCCCTGGACCTCGGGCACCTCGGCGAGGATGCGCTCCACGAGGGCGTCGGTGGACAGCCCCTCGGACTCGGCCTCGAAGTTGCGGCCGATGCGGTGCCGGAGGGCGGCGGGGGCGACCGCGCGCACGTCCGAGATGGACACGTGGGGCCGACCCTCGAGCAACGCGCGCACCTTCGCGCCGAGGACGATGGTCTGGGCGCCGCGCGGAGAGGCGCCGTACTTGAGGTACTTGCGCGCCGTGTCCCCGGTGTGTGGGCCGTCGAGCTGGGTCGCCATCACCAGGCGCAGGGCGTAGCGAAGGATCTCGGGCACGAGCGTGACCTCCCGCACGGTGCGGCGCATCTCGGCCAGCTCCGGCGCGGTCAACACCGGAGACACCGCGTCCTGCGCGGTCCCCGTGGTGCGCGCCATCACGGTCTCGAGCTCGGCGAGGGAGGGGTAGGGGACCATCACCTTGAAGAAGAACCGGTCGAGCTGCGCCTCGGGGAGCGGGTAGGTTCCCTCCATCTCGAGCGGGTTCTGCGTCGCCATCACGAAGAACGGCGCGGGCAACACGCGTCGCTCCCCGGCGACCGTCACCTGGCGCTCCTGCATGGCTTCGAGCAGCGCCGACTGGGTCTTCGGCGTGGCGCGGTTGATCTCGTCCGCCAGCAGGACCTGCGTGAACACCGGCCCCTCCTGGAACCGGATCCGGCGGCGCCCGTCTTCTCCCTCCTCGAGGATCTGGGTCCCGAGGATGTCGGCGGGCATCAGGTCGGGGGTGAACTGGATGCGCCGGTGCACGAGCCCGAGGCTCTCGGACAACGTGCGCACGAGGAGCGTCTTGCCGAGCCCGGGCACCCCCTCGAGGAGCACGTGGCCGTCCGCCACGAGGCAGGTGAGCACGCCGTCGACCACGCCCTGCTGGCCGACGATGATCCGCCCGATCTCCTTCCGCAACCGATCGATCCGCTGCCGGAAGATCCGTCCCGCTTCCTCGGCCGACACCGCGCCTCCCGGGGCACTCTACTCCATGCCGTCGAAGTACTGCTTGACCACGTCACGGTACCCGGCGGGCACGGCCTCGCTCTGCACGGCCTCGGTGGCGGCGTCGCGGTACCCGGCGGGCATCGCGACCGACCCCGCCTTGGCGAGCTCCTCGGCGGTCGTGAGCCGCGTCTCCACGAGGTCGACGCGCCCGCTCTCGTCGAGCTGGCTGTTCGTCCCCGTGACGAGCGACTTCGCGCCCTTCAGGCGAAGCTCCTCGTACAGCTTCTGGAAGTCGTCCACCTGCTGGTGTTCGCCCTCCTTGCTGCTCCCGCCCTTTGCGTTCTTCTTCTTGGGGTCGTCGCCGAACTCGCCCTCGTCCTCCCAGGTGTGCCCGTCGCCCGCCCCGTTTCCGGGCGTCGAGGCCTGGCCCTGGCCTTCGCCCTCACCCTCGCCTTCGCCTTCGCCCTCACCCTCGCCCTCGCCCTCACCCTCACCCTCGCCCTGCTCCACGCTCGGCTCGCCGCCCATGCGTTGGCGCGCGGCCTCGACCGCGGCGGCGGCCTCCTGGCTCTGGCGCATCGCCTCGCGGTCCTGGGCGAGCTGCTTGCCCACGTCCCGCGCCTGTTGCAGGTCCTTCGCCAGCTGTTGCTGTTGCTCCTGGGACAGCTGGCCGCCCTTCGCGAGCTCCTGCCCGGCCTGCTGCAGCCCCTCACCGGCCCGCTGCAGGCTCGGGTCCTTCGAGGCGGCGAGCTCCTTTCCCGCCTGCTCGAGCGCCTTGCCGGCGGCCTCGCGCTCCTCGGGGGTGCCCGACTTCGCGAGCTCGTCGGCGAGATCCTTCACCTGCTCGGCGGTGTCCTCGAGGTCGCCCGACGCGAGGTCCTCGGACATCGCCGGCGCCTGCTCCTTCAAGGCCTCCGCCGCCTTCTGCAGGTCGTCCATGGCGCTCGACTGGTCTGCCAGGTGCTCCTGCAGCTCCGCCAGCTGCTTCTGCATCTCGGCCAGCCGCTGCTCGGCCTCTTCGCGCGTCAGGGTGGAGGCCTCGAGGTCGTCGGCGAGCCGCTCCAGATCCTTGCGCAGCTCTGGCGGGAGCACGATGCCTGCAGGCTCGTCTTCGCGGTCGAGCCGGTCGCGGAGCTGTTCGCCCACGGCGGCCATGGGGTCCTGTTCGGCCCCGTTCCACCAGGCGCCGAGGTCCGGGAGGCGCGGTGACACGAACACCAGCACTGCGGCGGTCACGAGCGGGACCGGGGCGTAGCGCAGGTGCTTCGGGCGGCGCAGCGCGAAGACGCCGACCTCGGGCAACGAGCCCGCCAGGCGGCGGAGGATGGCCTCCTGGTTCCCGTCGGGTGACTCGAGCGCGTGGACGGCGTTGAGGAGCAGCTCGTCGGTGCCACCGAGGCGGTCGAGGGCGAACGCCGTTCCTCGGCGATCGAGGGGGGTGCGTGCGGCGCCGACGACACCACCCAAGAGGGCTGCGACGGAGACGGTGCCCGCAGCAGCGGCCGCCCCGCCGATCGGCCCAGCGACGAGGGCGCCGAGGAGCGTGGTGGGGAGGGCAGCCCAGCAGCCGGCGTGGAGACCGACCGCCCCCGCGGACAACGCGTTGCGCCACCGCAGCCTGCGCCGAGCGGCCCGGAGGACGTGGTCGAGCGTTGCAGCGGGATCGAAGGACGTGGACGCGGTGTTCACCCGGTCAGCGTACCCGCAGACCAGCCTGGGGGCCACCGCCGCCTGTCCGCGGTGCGTCCATCGGTTTACCCGATGCCTGCCATCGCGAACCTTTGGTGGCGGAGGAGGCTGGTCGCCCGGTAGAACCCTGGCACATTCGGGAGGTGCGGTTTGCGGACGACTTCGGTATCCCTCGGGCTCTGGCTGGCGCTGGCGATGGCCTGCAATGGCGACGACGACAAGGAGACGACGACGGAAGGCGACACCGACACCGACACCGACACGGACACCGACACGGACACGGACACGGACACCGACACCGACACCGACACCGACACGGACACCGACACCGACGTTCCCCGCACCACCGCGACGCAGGGTGCCGGCGTGGCGTTGACGTTCGACGAGTCGATCGCGGTCGTCGCCAACCGGGAAGCCGGCAAGATCACCATCCTCGACATGGATCTGGCGGCGTCGCCGGCGACGGGCGCCGAGGTCGTGAGCTTCAACCAGCAGGACGGCGAGCCCTGGGCCGCCGTGGTGGGCAACGACGACGACACTGCCTGGGTGATCCTCCGCAACGCCCAGCAGGTCCAGCAGATCGACAACCTGCACGCGTCCCCCTCGCTGGGGGCACGGTGTCGACCGGGTCCGAGCCCTCCGGCCTCGCGATCAGCCCCAACGGGACCACGTTGTACGTCTCGAACTGGGCCGAGGGCACCGTCACCGTCGTCGACACCGCCACGTTGTCCGCCCACGAGGTCGACCTCAACGAGTCCCTCCGGCTCACGGGCGTCCTCGGGCCCGCAACCACCGCGTCCCGTCCCGGCCTGGCGCGCCCCTACGGCATCGTGGTCACCAACGACGGCGACACCGAGGACGACGACGAGACCGTGTACGTCACGGAGTTCTTCGGCCAGGACGACCTCGCCGCGACGTTCACCGACGACTCGTTCTTCGACACGAACAAGCAGGGCTTCGTCTACCGGTTCGACACCGGCTCCGAGACCGTCTCCACCCCGATCTCCCTCGGCTCCACCGCCGACACCACGTTCCTCGACGGGAACGGCGTGGCCGCGGGCTGCTTCCCCAACCAGCTGTTCTCGGTCGCGCTCGACAACGACCGCCTGTACGTCACCGGCCTGTGTGCGTCGCCGCGCGGCCCCGTCACCCCGCCCTCCGAGGCAGCCTTCAAGACGAAGGTGTTCCCGATGGTGTGGGTCGTCGACACCACCACGAACACCGAGCTCGTCTCGGAGCGGGTGAACATGAACGCCGAGTGGCGCGACGTGTTCGACGCGGGCGCCGTGGCCAACGACGGGAACCGCCGGTACCCCCTGATCCCGAACAACATCGCGTTCGTCCCGGGCCTCCACATCGCCTACGTCACGGCGTACGGCGCAGACGCCGTGTTCCGCATGGAGTTCGACAACGCGGGCGCGCTGCTCGAGGCGGGCTCCCCGGTGGCCGACTTCATCAACCTCGCCGGCGCCACCAACGTGGGGCGGCTGCCGTACGGCATCGCTGTCACGCCCAACGGCAACGCGGTCGTCGTGAACGAGAACACCCGCAACGTCTCCGTGCTCGACCTCGCGAACCAGACGGTCGAGGCCGTGGTCTCGAGCGCCGCGGGGGCGGTCGACGCCGCCGAGACCCGCCGCCTCGAGGGGCACCGGTTCTTCGTCACGGGCCTCGGGCGCTGGTCCTTCCAGGGCCAGGCCGTGAACTCCTGTGAAGGCTGTCACCCGCACGGCCTCACCGACAACGTCACGTGGTTCTTCGCGGCGGGCCCGCGCCAGTCCACGTCGATCGACGGCTCGTACGCCTCGACGGGTGAGCACCGGATCTTCAACTGGACCGGCATCTTCGACGAGATGGCGGACTTCGAGGGCAACACGCGCGGCGTGTCCGGCGGCGTCGGCGCGGTGGTGCACGCCACGACCGCGCCGATCTCGAACGACCAGCGCATCATCTTCGACTCCGCCGTGGGCACCGGGAACCAGATCATCACCGACGTGCTCCAGGCAGGGCTGAACGGCACCGTGTACGACGTGATCAACGGCGGCGTGCCCGGCCACACCGTCGCGAACGCGCCCGTCACCGCCGACGGCGTCCTCGAGGACTGGAACGAGATCGACGAGTGGACCCGCACCGTCCGCGCACCGAACGCGCCGGTCGGGCTCGACGCCGCCGATGTCGCCGCTGGCGCCACGCTGTTCACCGACGAGGGCTGCAACGGCTGCCACGGCGGGAACGACTGGACGATCTCCGAGCGGTTCTACACGCCGTCGCAGGCCACGAACGACCCGACGACCGGCACCCTCGGCACGGACCTGTACTCCCGCGGGAACCTGCCGGCAGGCCTCAACCCGCCGTCCGACACGAACGGCTCCGCAGCGCTGCGTGGTGGCGGCACCATCCAGTGCGTGCTGCGCGCGGTCGGCACCTTCCCGTCTTCGGGCAACGTCGGCGTGGCCCCGGCCGGCGTCACCATCTCCGAGCGCAAGGAGAACATGATCGACACCGCCAACGGCGCCACGGGCTTCAACCCGCCGTCCCTGCTCGGTACCTCGGCCGGCGCCCCGTACCTGCACGCCGGGAACGCCAGGTCGCTCGAGGAGCTGCTGTCCAGCACGTTCCGGAGCCACTACCGCGCGTTCGACGTGAACTTCACGCCGTCCGCGACCCAGGTCCGCCAGCTGGCCGCCTACCTGCAGTCCATCGACGAGTCGGCTCCGACCGTCAGCCAGGACTTCGGCGTGATCGACACCATCCTCTGCCAGTGAGCGCGGTGGCGTGATCGTCGGGCCGGAGCGGCCTCCCCCTGGGGAGTCACCGCCCCGGCCCGCTTCGTTGCTGGTACCGTGCCTTCTCGGTTCTGGAGGGTGTGTTGGCCGAGAAGAACGCGGTGGTGTTGTCGGGTGGCTCGGTGAAGGGGGCGTTCCAGGCGGGTGCGCTGCCGGTGGTGTTCGCGCGCGGGTTCGTCCCGGACGCCCTGTACGGCGTGTCGGTCGGCGCCCTCAACGCGGCGTTCCTCGCCGATCGGGTGGGTCGCCAGGTGCGTGCAGGCCGTCCGCCGGACTGGGTCGCCGCTGCCCGTGAGCTGGAGACGTTCTGGAAGACGAAGGTCAAGGAGCCGAGCGACCTCGCGAAGAAGAAGACGTTCGCGGTGCTCGACGTGATCCTGCACCACTTCGACTCCCTGCTCGACCCCAAGCCGCTCGAGGCGCTGATCGCGGCCGAGCTCGACGTGGCCAACGTGACGGCGTGCCCGGCGAAGCTGTTCGTCACGGCCACGCAGCTCGAGGACGGCCTGTCGTACACCGTTCCCGGCGCTCGCTCCGACCTCGCGCGGTGGGTCCTCGCATCCTCCATGATCCCCGTCGTGCTCCCGCCCCAGGAGATCGGTGGCAACCACTACGTCGACGGCGGCGCTCGCATGGTGGCGCCGCTCAAGCCCGCGATCGACGACGGCGCGGACCGCGTGGTGGTCGTGGCCTGCCAGGCCGTGGACCCGGCGCCGTACACGTTCGACGGCAACCTCGGCCGCTATGCCGAGCGGTTGTCGGACATCGCGGTGAACGCGCTCGTCAACAACGACCTGCGCCGCGTCCGGCGGAACAACCAACCGGGCTCGGGGCACCGCAAGGTCGAGGTCATCGAGCTCCGGCCCCAGGTGCAGCCGCAGTTCGACCTGCAGGAGTTCACGTCCGCCGACATCGTCGCGCTGATCGCCGCCGGCAAGCGCCAGGCGGAGCTCGGGATGCCCGTCCTGCCGTGATCAGGTGCGCTGGCCCCGCGGCCGGAACGCCTCGCCGAACAGGAACTGCAGGGGGAGGTGGACGCGGCTGGCCCAGCTCCGTTCGTGGTGGTCGGCGCCCGGGAACACGAGGTGCAGGAGGTCGCGGCCCATCACGAGGCCGCGGGCGAGCAGGACGTCGCGGACCTCGCGGGTGCCTTCGTGGTTGTCGTGGGGCCAGCCGGTGTCGAGGTACACCCGGACCGGCGGTGGCCTGGGCGTCTTCCACAACAGCGGGACCAGGTCGTCCACCAGCCCGAACGACGACGACAGGCAGGCCGCCATGCCGAACACCCCTGGATGCTGCCAGGCGAGCCACAGGGAGACCACGCCGCCGAGCGAGCTGCCCATCACCGCGGTGTTGACGCCGCCACCCAGCGTCCGGAACCGGGCGTCGATCGCCGGTACCACGACCTGCGTGAGCTCCTGGCCGTACGCGTCCCACCCCTCCGCCGTGTACTCCTTCTCGCGCCGCTCCGGCGTCGCGTGCAGCGCCACGACGATGACGCGGTCGGCTGTGCTGAGGTGCTCGAGCGTGTCGAGCGTCTCGTCGAGGCCCCACTCCACGCCGGAGAACGCCTCCTCGGGGAAGAAGGCGTTGGCGCCGTCGTGGACGTACAGCACGGGGTAGCGCTTGAGCGTGTTCTCCTGGTACCCGGCGGGCAGGTACGCCCGGATGCCCCGCTCACCCACGTGGAACAGCTCGGTGATCGTGCCCCGCAGGCCCTCGTCGAAGTGGGGGTACACCGACCGCTCCCCCGGCCACGCGAGGCCGTTGGGACCGACCGACCAGCGGAGCTCGCCGTTCCGCCGCCGGCACGCCTTGAACGCGACGCTCGGACGCAATCCGTCGATCGCGGCGTCGAACAGGAAGGTGGTCCGCTCGCGGTCGACGTGGACCGGCTCGAGGTCGCGCTCCCAGTCCGCGGAGGTGCGCAGGAACACGGTGTCGCCGGGGGCAGCTGGGTAACGGACGCAGATCCTGGCGGTCAGGGACATGCGCCCGCCTAACGCTCGAGCACCCCGAGCGGCGGGCGGGAGGTGCGCGTGGTAGACCGGTCGGCCGGAGGGCCCGAACATGACCGTGTTGCCGCTCGACGGTTCCTCGCTCGACCTCGGCGCCGTGGCCGCTGTCGCTCGGGGCCGGGCCACGGTGCGGCTCACCGACGCCGCCCGCGCGAAGATGGCCCGCTCGGGTGGCTGGGTCAACGACGTCGCCGAGGGCCGGATCCGCGGGCAGGACGGTCGGCCGCTGACCGTCTACGGCGTGAACACCGGGTTCGGGTCGCTCGCCCGGGTGCGCATCGACGAGGGGCAGATCCGCGCGTTGTCGTGGAACCTGATCCGCTCCCACGCTGCCGGGGTGGGCCCGATGGTCATCGCCGAGCAGGCGCGGGCGATGATGCTGTTGCGGGCCAACGCGCTGGCAAAGGGGGCGTCGGGCTGCCGTCCGGAGCTGGTCGACACCCTGGCCGCCATGCTCGCGGCCGACGTGGTCCCCGAGATCCCCTCGCGCGGCTCGTGCGGCTCCTCCGGAGACCTGGCGCCGCTCGCGCACCTGGGCCTCGTGGTGTTCGAGGGGGAGGGCGGCGAAGGAGTGGCCTGGTACGGCGGCGAACGGCTGCCCGCGTCGGTGGCGATGGCGCGCGCGGGGATCCCGCGCCTCGTCCCGGGTCCGAAGGAGGGCCTGGCGATGACCAACGGCGCCCAGCTGACCGCGGCCATCGCGGCGCTCGTGTGCCACGACGCGAGCGAGCTGGTGCGGCTCGCGGAGATCGCCGCTGCGCTGTCGTTCGAAGCGCTCCGGGGCACCACGCGCGCCCTCCACCCGTCCGTCCACGCCCTCCGTCCGTTCCCGGGCGCCATCGCCACCGCTGCGAACCTCCGGCGCCTCCTCCGCGGCTCCGGCCTCGCCGACAGCGTCCCGGACAAGGTGCAGGACGCCTACTCCCTGCGGTGTACCCCCCAGGTGCTCGGCGCCGTCCGGGACGCGCTCACCTACGCCGCGCAGCAGGTCTCGATCGAGCTCAACGCGGCGACCGACAACCCGGTGGTGTTGTGCGACGAAGAAGGCGACAACAAGGCCTTCTCGGCGGGGCTGTTCCACGGTGAGCCCGTCGGGTTCGCGTGTGACCACGCCAAGCTCGCGTTGTGCGAGCTCTCCGCGTTGTCCGAGCGCCGGGTGTACCGCCTGGTCACCGGGGATCTGTCGGCCCGGCTGCCGCCGCTGCTCGTGGAGGGCCGCGGGCTCGGGCTGATGATGCCCCAGGTCACGGCGGCGGCGCTGGTGTCCGCGTCCCGGCAGCTCGCGTTCCCGTCGTCGGCCGACACGATCCCCACCTGCGAAGATCAGGAGGACCACGTGGCCATGTCCACGACGGCGGCCCGGCGCGCGTGGGACGTGCTCCAGAACGCCCGGCGGGTGGTCTGCATCGAGTTCCTGGCGGCGGTCCGCGGGATCCGCGCCCGGCGCGCCGGTGATCCAGGCGTGGCGCTCGGCGCGGGCACGGCCCCGGCGTTCGCCGTTGTGGACGCGGTCCTCGCGGGGGACGTTCCGTCCGACGACATCGCCCGCATCGAGCGGGTGGTGTCGGACGGCTCGGTGTTGGCGGCGGTCGAAGGCGCGGTCGGCGCGCTCGAGGGGGTGTGGCGTGCGTGAGGTCCGCCTGGATGGTCAGACGCTCACCGCCGAGGCCCTGGAGGCCGTGGCGCTGGGCCGGGGTCGCGCGACCCTCGCCACGGAGAGCCGCGGCCTGCTCGAGGTGGGGGCGGCCTGGTACGCGCGCCACGCGCAGGGCGAGATCCTGCGTTCGAAGTGGGCGTTGCTCCTTGGTGGAACGCCCCCGGACGACCCTGCGGAGCTGTCGCGCCTCTTCATCCTGGGCCACTGCGCCGGCGTGGGGCCGCCGCTGGCGGTGGAAGAGGTGCGCGCGCTGTTGCTGGCGCGGGCCAACGTGCTGGCGGCAGGCTGGTCCGGCGTCCGTCCGGTGGTCGTCGACCGGATCCTCGCGGCGCTCGACCTCGGGGTGCACCCGCTCGTGCCGTCCCAGGGCGCCGTGGGCGCTGCAGGTAGCATCCAGCTCGCCCACGCCATGCGGGTGGTGTTCGGCTTCGGCGGCGCCCTGCTGCCCGGCAGCGATCCGGCGCTGCTCGCGGCCCTCCCGCCGGTCACCCTGACGCAGAAGGAGACGCTCTCCCTGGTGAACGGCTCGTCGCTCACGACCGCGCTCGGGGGGCTGGCGGTCGCGCGCGGCCGCCGGTTGCTTCGCCAGGCAGAGGCGGCGTGTGCGTTGTCGATGGAGGTCGTGCGCGCAGACGCCCACGCGCTCGCGGCGCGTCCGGCGGAGGTGCGCGGCCACCCGGGCATCACCGCAGCCACGCGGCGCCTCCGGGAGCTCGTCACCGGCTCCGAGCTCGTCACGGAGCAGCGGTCCCCCGACAGCTTCAGCATCCGCTGCGCGCCCACGGTGCTCGGCGCAGCCCGCGACGCGCTCGACTACATCGAGACCACCGTGGCGCGCGAGCTCAACGGCGTCGGCGACAACCCGATGGTCTTCCCGGGCCACGGCATCGTCGAAGGCGGGCACTTTCACGCGGCGCCCGTCGCCCTGGCGATGGACCACCTGAAGGTGGCGATGGTGCAGGTGGCGTCGATCGCCGAGCGCCGGATCTTCCGGCTCACCTACGGCAACCTGTCGGGCCTCCCGTCGTTCCTCGTCCCCGGGTCGGGCGTGAACTCCGGGATGATGCTCGCGCAGTACACGGCGGCGTCGCTGTTGTCCGAGGCCAAGGGGCTCTCGATGCCTGCGTCCGTCGACAACGTCCCCACGGTGCAGCACCACGAGGATCACGTGTCGATGGGACCCATCGCCGCGCGGTCCGCGCTCGAGGTGCTCGATCGCGTGGCCGACATCGTGGCGATCGAGCTCCTGTGCGCCGCCCAGGGCCTCGACTTCCGGACCTCGGGGCAGGCGGTGGGCGCCGACGGGCAGCTGCAGGCCGTGGAGCCGCAGCAGCCGGGCGCGGGCACCCGGGTGATCTTCGATCGGGTACGGGAGCGGGTGCGGCGGTGGGAGGACGATCAGGTCCTCCACCACGACCTCGTGGCCCTCGGCGCAGCGGTGAGGGACGGCGCCTTCGGGTGACCTGGAGAGGCCCGGCGTGAAGATCGGCATCGATTTCGGCACCACCAACTCGGCGGTCGCCGTGGTGGACCCCACCGGTTCGCCGCGCATCGTGGAGCTCGCCCCCGGGGAACGGGTGCAACGCACCGTGATCCACGCCTCCACGGAAG
>JBIKWC010000235.1:0-11794 GCA_044356535.1 Myxococcota bacterium | reverse complement strand
CGTGGGCGTGGGGGTGGGGGTGGGGGTGGGCGTGGGCGTGGGCGTGGGCGTGGGGGTGGGAGCGGGTGTGGGCGTGGGGGTGGGCGCGGGCGCGGGCGCGGGCGCGGGCGCGGGCGCGCCCAATGCCGCCGCGAGGTCGGGGAACTCCGTCAGCAACATCGGTCCGCCCGGCGCCACGTCGAGGTGGGTGGTGGCGACCGTGGTCCGGGGCGGGAGGATCCACAGCTCCGCCCACTCCGGACCCGCCGGCCCGCTCCGCGCCACCCGCCGCGTGCGGTGTTTGTCGGGCGGCGTCAGGTTGGGCTGGGCGTCGATCGTCAGGCCGTAGTCGCCGCGGTCGCCTCTCCCCTCCCACTCCGCGTGGACCAGCGTGTCGTCTGCGGCGGTGGAGCCGAGCGGGGCGTCGTAGCGCAGCACCGCGTTCACGGACTGGCCCTCCACGACGATGTCCATCTCGAGGTCCTGGGCCCCGGAGTCGAGGACGCGCTGCATCAGGCGCTCGGCCGGACCTCCGGAGGGCTGGGGCGCGAACGCCCGCAACCGCCCCACGACCTCCGCGCACCCCGCGGTGTCCCCGCAGCCCAGGAAGTCGGCGGAGACGTTCACGACGCGGCGCTCGATGTGGAACACCTGTGCCTCGGCGTCGAAGACGACGGTCGTCTCGAGGGAGCCGAACCCCTCGAAGCACGCGGTGAGGAGGCCGAGCGACAGAGCGAGGAGCGGGAGGCGCATCATGGGGCCGGCAACGTACCGCGAATCGGGCGCCGCCGCAGGCTGATTCCCGCCCCATCCAGCAGACGGGGCGGGAGCGTCGCGCTCCGGCGGGTCATCCCTCTCGGCGGGCCACCATCGCAGCGGCCACCACCAGGAACAGGACCGAGAAGCCCAGGAGCGCCGGCGGGTCGATGAACCGGAGGTCAGCCCCGGTCACGAGGGCCAATCCCGTCATTCCCAACCCGACCGTGCCGACGAACGCCACGGCCCCAGCGGCGGTGCGGTAGTGACCGCTCGCCTCGTCCACCCCGGTCACGATGCGGCCAGGCGCGGCGATTCGGCCACGGTCACGCCCTCGGCCGCCATCTTCGCGCGGGCGATCTGGTAGATCATGATGCCATAGCCGCACTTCGCGGTGATGTCGGCGATGGAGTAGCCGACCTGCACGGCGACGGTCGCCGCCGCACCACCCACGCCGAGCAGCGGGAGCGCGTAGGCGATGGGGTAGAAGCCCCACGTCGCGAGCAGCAGCAGCTGGGTGTTGCGAAGCAGCACCTGCACCTTCGGGTCAGTGGTTCCGGCCGCCTTCCCGAGCTCGCCGTACAGGACGAACAGGATGTACACGAACGGAACGGTGCTCATCACCGCCCACACGACGCGGGTGACCGCGTCACCGGAGACCTCGCCCGGGTACCCGAGCCCGATCATCAGGGCGCTGGCCACGACCAGGCGCCCCATCAGCGAACCCCGGCGGCCGTCGGGCAGCGCGAGGACCGCGACGAGCTCCGCCACCAGCAGCGGCACCGTCAGCAGCCAGTCCACGTACCGGTACGCGTCGTTGAACGGTTGGCCGGTCGCAAGGTACCGCCCAGCGGCACCGAGCTCGTACGACCCCTCCCAGCTCTCGAAGATCCGCCAGTAGTGGTAGCCGGCGATGCCCACCACCAGGGACGACAGGATCATCGCGGGGCGGTACTTCGCGGTCAGCTGCTGCTGCACCATCACGAAGTAGGCGAACGATGCCATCATCGAAGCAATGGCCAACGACAGCATGTTGTAGACGAGCTGGAACTGGCCAGCGGTCAACTCGCTCGGGATTGTCATCTGGGCCTCCTGAATGATTTCTGAACAGTCAGTATTGATTCAAGACCTATCCGCCAACGGCAGCGCGATCCTTTTTGGCGCACAACGCGGCCAGCAGGTCCTTGATGCCCGCCTGATGAAGAACACTTGAACAAGTCTTGAACAACACAACGACCTGGTGCGGCCCACGCTTGCGCCCACGCGGTACGACCGACCGCGGATCGGGCTCCGGGTCCCTCAGGCGGGCTCGTGCTCCCGGCACACCTCGGTGGTGTCGACTGCGGACAGCGCTTCGCCGGTCAGGCCGCAGGTTCCCCCGTCTCCGCCCGGACGGAAGTGACGGCAGGTCCGGCAGACCCCGAACGTGCGCCGACCGTGAGCGGTCTGGAGCGCGGTCAGCCAGCGGCGCAGGACCGCGCGGGTGGCTGCGTCGTCGGGCAGCGCCGCCGCCTGGTCGACGGCCTCCAGGCAGTCACGGCCACGATCGGTGAGGCGGCACACGACCCGGCGTTGGTCCGCGGGGTCCGTGGACTTCACGACGAGGCCCTTCCGCTCCAGCGCCGCCAGCGTCTGGGACACCGTCCCCGGCGTGGCGCCCATCCACTCGGCCACCGCGCCGGGGTGGCGGCTGTAGCGGTTGGCCCGACCGAGGAACCGCAAGGCGTCGAGCTGGGCGGGGAGCAGGTCCCACGCGGCCGCCCGCTGCCGACCCTCCGCGCGGAGGAGGACGGCGAGCTGTTCCACGAGATCGGCGACCGACGACATCCCGTTCCGTATCCCACCCCGATCGCCCGAATCATTTCGACTCGACATAGTATCGACTCGATATTAACTGGAAGGGGGAGGTTGAGATGATCGTCCGGTTCTCGATGCTGCTGGGTGTGGTGGGCATGGGCTTCGCGTGGGCGGCGGGCAGCGCGGTGCCGTACCCTGAGGGGTTCCGGAGCTGGAACCACGTGAAGTCGATGGTGATCGCCGAGGGGCACCCGCTCGTCGGCAGCTTCGGCGGGGTCCACCACGTGTACGTCAACGATGCCGGTCTCCCCGCGCTGAAGGCGGGACGGCCGCTACCGGACGGGTCGGTGTTGGTCTTCGACCTGCTCGAGGCGCCGGTCGCCGGAGGCGGGACCACCGAGGGCGCCCGCAAGTTCACGGCCACGATGGTGAAGAACGCCGCGGCGTACCCCACGACGGGCGGCTGGGGCTTCGAGGCGTTCGCGGGAGCGGGACGGGACCGGGTCGTGACCGACGGGGGCGCTGGATGTTTCGCGTGCCACACCGCCCAGCGGGGCTCCGACCACGTCTTCACCAGGTGGCGGGACTGAGCGACGACTCACAAGGCCGTCGCGACGATGACGGCGCCGGTGCTGAGGTTCCCGGCCGCGTCGACGGCGCACACCCGGAGCCCGGTCGGCGCCCCCGAAGGCAAGGCCAACGCGACGGCGGTCGCGGACCCCTCGTACGCAACGGTCCCTGCGGTGCAGCGCGCAGGCGCCGTCGTCGGGGCCTGCACCACCACGTACGACACCACCCCGGACCGCGTGTCCGCGAACCCGGCCCAGGACAACGAGGCGCTCCCCGGCGCCGCCGTCGCGGTAACCGTCCCGTTGGTCGGCGGCGTCGCGTCCAGGCCCACCGTGTCCTCCACCGGCGCAGAGGTGTTCCCCCAGGGGTCGCGCAGCCACACCCGGACCGTCTTGGTGCCGTCGCCGGACGGCAGCGTGAACGCGCGCGCCGGGCCGAACGCGGTGAACGCGGTGCAGGTCGTGGACGTCGAGGCGCACGCCGTCGCCACGCCCGACGCGTCGGCCCCAGTCAGGTCCAGCGTCACCGCCGTCGTCCGCACCCAGGCCGCGCCGCCAGCCACCGCGACCGCGCCGGTCGGGGGGTCGAACTCGGGGGCTGGGCGCGAGGTCGTGGTGACCCCGGTCGAGCGGTTCCCCGCAGCGTCGTCGTGACAGACCCGGAACGCGTACGTCGTGCCGTTCACGAGCCCAACGAGCGTGGCGCTGGTGGCGGTCCCGGACCAGACGGGCGCCCCGTTGCAGTTCGCGGGCGCCGTGGTCCCCGTCGCCTGCACGATCCGCGTGTCGACCAGTCCGGAGGTCGCGTCGGTCCCGGAGGTCCACGACAACGTCACCTCCGCGTCCCCCGCGGTCGCGGTCACCACTGGGTTCGTGGGCGCGGTCGCGTCGTAGCGGATGGTGTCCGACACCGGACCCGCGCGGTTCCCCCAGGTGTCCTCGAACCAGGCGTACATCGTCCGCTCCGTCCCCGACCCGCCCAGGGTCACCGTCTTCGTGGGGGTCATCGCGAACCAGCTCGCGCACGAGGCCGACGTGGACGACACACACGCACGGGCCACGCCGCTCGCGTCGGTCGCCGCCAGCGACGCCGTCACCGACGTGGTCCTGGCCCACTCCGCCCCCGCCGACAACACCACCGACAGGTCCTGGGGTCCGTCGAACTCGGGGGCCGGACGCGCGGAGGTGGTCGCCCCGGTCGAGCGGTTCCCTGCAGCGTCGTCGTGGCACACGCGGAACGCGTAGGTGGTGCCGTTCACGAGCGAGGTCAACGTGGCGCTGGGAGTGGTACCGGTCCACACCGCAGCGCCGTTGCAGTTCGCCGGCGCCGTGGTCCCCGTCGCCTGCACGATCCGCGTCTGCGCCACCCCGGAGGCCGCGTCCGTCCCAGAGGTCCACGACAAGGTCACCTCCGCGTCCCCCGCGGTCGCGGTCACGACCGGGTTCGTCGGGGCCGTCGCGTCGTAGCGGATCGTGTCCGACACCGGCCCCGCGCGGTTCCCCCAGGGGTCCTCGAACCAGGCGTACATCGTCCGGTCCGTCCCCGATCCGCCCAGGGTCACTGTCTTGGTGGGGGTCATCGCGAACCAGGTCCCGCAGCTGGCGGCCGACGACGAGACACACGCCCGGGCCACGCCGCTCGGGTCGGTCGCGGCCAGCGACGCCGTCACCGACGTGGTCCTCGCCCACTCGGCCCCCGCAGACAACACCACCGAGAGGTCCGTGGGGCCCACGAGCTCCGGCGCGGGGCGCGCGCTCGCGGTGAGGCCGGTGGCCGTGTTCCCAGCGGCGTCCACGGCGCAGAGCCGGAAGGCGTACGTCGTCCCGTTGGTGAGTCCGTCGATCCGGGCCGTCGTCTCGGGCCCCGTCCACACGGTGGTGGTGCAGTTCGAGGGCGGCGTCGTCCCCGTGGCCCGCGCGAGCCGGTACGACGCCACGCCCGAGCCCGTCTCGACGATTCCGGTCCAGGCGAGCGCCACGGCGCCGTCTTCGGCCGCTGCGGTGAGCGTACCGCCGGAGGGGGCCACCGCGTCGACGTTCACGGTGTCCTCCACGGGGCCAGCCACGTTCCCGGCGGCGTCGCGGAACCAGGCACGCACCGTGCGCACGCCGGTGCCGCCGGCGTTCCAGGACACGGACGACGCGTAGGGTGCCCAGGTGGTGCAGGTCGTGGTGTTGGACAAGCAGTGTTCGGTGACGGCGACGTTGTCGGTGGCTGCGAGGGTCGCAGTGACCGTGGTGGTCCGCGAGGCGACGGGCAGGTCGAGCGTGCCCAGGGGCGGCACGTACTCGGCCCGGCCCACGAAGGTGGCCGTCGCGCCGAAGGAGACGTTGCCTGCCTTGTCCCGCGCGCACACCCGCCAGGAGTTGGTGGCGCCGGGGGTGAGTCCGTCTTCGCGGACGAGGGTGCTGGGGGTGAAGGTGGTCCCGCACGCAGGCGGCGTGGCCCCGGCAGCGCGGGTCACGGCGTAGTCGAGGAGGCCCGAGGTGGACTCGACGAAGCCCGACCAGGTGACGTCGACGCTGTCCGCATCCACCCCGAAGACCGCCACGGTGCCGTCCCCCGGTCGGAAGGGGTCGTAGGTCGCAACGGCGGCGGTCGGGTCTCCGACGTTGCCTTCCGCGTCGCGGAACCACGCCCGCACCGACCCGCGACCCCGGGCCCACGTCAAGGTGGCGGGCAGCGTCGGCTGGAGCGGCTGCCAGGCGGTGCAGGTGGTGGACGAGGTGGTGGACAGGCACACGTCGACCCCGGTGGGCGAGGTGAGCTCCACCTGCACGTCGCGGGTGGCGAACGCGGTGAAGGGCGCGGGTGGAGGAACGACCCGGATGGTTCCGCTGGGGCCCTTCCGCTGGGTGACGGTGTGCGACCAGGTGAAGTGCTCGATGTCGATGGCGGCTTCGCGCGGTGCCCCGGTGTCGTTCCGGGTGACGGTGGCGGTGACCTCGGTCAGGCCGACGCCGGAAGCCGGGGACACGGTGAACCAGTCGGCGGTGGTCGACACCGCCCAGTCGCACCGCTCGCCCGCGTCGACCCAGAACGTGAACGAGTGGGCGTCGTAGTCGAACGGGACGTAGGGCAGGCTGACCTGGTCCACGCAGTTGGCGAGGGTCGCGCCGAGATCGGTCCAGGAGACGGGCCGGTCCCCGATCCAGACCTCGGTAGCGCCGTTCGCGTACAGGTGGTTCCCGATGTCGTACGACCCGCTCGCGGGGTCGAGCTCCCACGCCACCGCGCTCGCCCCCGCCGCGTACGCCGTCGCGACCGACATCCCGACCAGGTGTTCTCCCGCGGTCGTGGTCACCACCCCCGGCGCCAGCTGCAGGTGCCACCAGGGCGGCGAGAAACACGCCTCCTGGCGGTAGCTCGTGGTGGCGTCGGTGCAGGTGTCGGTCACGATCGGGCCGACGTCCCCCGGGTACCCCGCGCCCACCTGGAGGCTCTCGACGGGGCACCACGCGAGGTCGTCTGACGCCGGACCGACCACCAGGAGCCGGGGGTCCCAGGGACGGACGCCCTCAGGCAACGTGGACCAGTCGCTCCACACCACGCACTCCGGGCCCCCGACCAGCGCCGTGAGGCTCAGGTTCACGATCGTCGGCTGGTCCAGCGTCAGGACGTGGTCCATCACCCAGTCGCGGGCGGCGAGCAGGTCGCTCTCCCAGGCGAGGCCGTCGGTGTCGAAGACGTCCAGCACGTAGAGCCCGGCCCCCGGCGCCACCGCGTGCACGACCTCGGCCATGATCGTGCCGTGGCGCGTGTCGTCGAGCACGCCGTCGTCGGGCGCGATCTCCACCACCGCGAGCAGCGGACACCCTGGCTCCCCGGCCGCCGCGCAGCCGAACACGGACGGATCGGCGCCCGTGTCGAACAGGACCACGTCCACGCCGGCGCCCGTGAGCCCCGCTGCCTCGGCGATCGGCTGCCCGATCGCGTCGAGCCCGAGCTCCAGCGCCGCCTCGAACCTCGCCTCCGGACGGATCCCCTCCACCCCCGGCCACGACGCCAGCGCCGCCGCCACCTCCGGGGTCGCGCGCACGGCGAAGCTGCCTGCCCCGAGGGCGCGGACCCGGGACACCCCCGCGGGCCACTGCGTGGGCGTGCCCTCGACGATCCACCGGGTGACACCGTCGTCGGCCGGGTGGATGGTGCAGGACACCAGCAGCGCGAGGAACACGGACCCTCCAGCCCGACGCTCCTCGGATCCTGGCGGGCGGCGTTGACCCGCAGCGCCCGGGGCTCGAGCCGGTCAGCTCCTTGCGAAACTCAACGGTTGTCCACCAGCGGCAGGGGGATCCCTTCGTGTACACACACGGCAGCCAGCAGGTCCTCGACGATCATCCGCGCGCGCGCAGTGCCCTCGGCCAGCGAGCGGTGGAGCATGGCGTCCTGCGGCGAACGGGAGGCGCAGTCGCGGCTGTATTGCTCGAACTCGGCCAACCCGAGCAGGAGGGCCGACAGGTGGTTCGGACACTCGCAGGCGAGCGTGACCGGCCGGTTCGCCAACACCTGCACGGCCGTCGTGGCGAAGCGTGCCGGACGCGCCGAGAGCTCGGTCAGCTGCCCGCGGGCCGCGGCGAGGTCCACCACCAACCGCGAGAGCTGGAGCGCGTCGACGGGCGTTCGAACCAGCCGGGCGCCGGCCTCCACCAGCGCGACGCGGGTCCGGCTGGAGACGAGCCCGTGCACCACCACCACGGCCGCGAGGTCCCACGCCTTGCTCAGCTCGCGCACCCGCGCCACCGGGTCGACGCCTGCCGCCCGCAGGTCGAGGACCGCCACGTCTGCGACACCGTCCTCCGGGAGCTCGGCCTCCAGGCTCGCCCGCGCCACGATCGCGATCTCACCGCCGCCCGGCACCGGACCCTCCAGGATCGGCAGCTCGTCGGCTGCGTGCACGACGACCCGCACCCCGACGCCCGTGGGAGCTCGCTCGTGCGCCGTGCTGCGCTCCGCCAGCGCGGCCAGCGGCAGACGGGCCAGGTCCGCCACCCGTTCGCCCCGCTCGCGCAGCCACGCGATCAGCCGCAGCCGCTCGACGTCCTCGGCGTCGTACAGGCGCTCGTCGCCGTCGGTCCTCCCGGGGTCGACCACGCCGTAGCGCCGCTCCCACGTCCGCAGCGTGGGGGTGGGAACACCGATCATCCGGGCGACCGCCCCGATCCGCCACGGCCCTGTCTGGCTCACTTCGACACCTCGCTGTCTGAACAATACTTGAACAATATCGAGGACCCGCTGTCGTCCCGGGTGCACGCATGGCGCCACTGACGCCCGCCCCCGTTCCGGGACATGATGGGGAACCGGAGGCACCTTGCGCGCCCCTCCCCTCCTCCTGCTCGCGGTCGTCGGTTGTTCGTCCGACGGCGTACCGCCGCCGATCCCCCGGTGGGACGTGCCCGCGGAGCGCCCCGACGTCGACCCGCTGCAGGTCGACCGGATCGTGCAGGTCACGCCGGCGCAGATCGACGTGTTGTGGGTGCTCGGCGACCACGCGTCGATGGCGCCCCACCACCAGACGCTGAGCGAGCAGCTCCCGAGCTTCCTGGACTTCTTCGTGGGGTCCGGGCTCGATCTGCACCTCGGCGTCACGTCGACCGACATCAGCCCCGACGGCCCCGCGGGCGCGCTCGTGGAGGTCGCCGGCCAGCGCTTCCTCGACGCCGACACGGCGGACCCGGTGGCGTTGTTTGCGGCGATGGTCGCGCTGCTCGGCACCGACGGCACCGCAGCCGGGCAGGGATTCGCCGCCACCGTACTCGCGCTGGAGGTCGGGCCGGACAGCGTGAACCCCGGGTTCCGCCGCGAAGGCGCCGCGATCCACACGATCGTCGTCAGCGACCGGCCGGACGCGTCCGAGACGATGACCTCCGCCGAGTTCGCGGGCTGGTACGCGGGGCTCGCGGAGCACCCGGCGGAGCGCACGTTCTCCTCGATCGTCGATCCCGTCGAGGGCGACGACTACCTCGCCGTCACCAACCAGGTGGGCGGCGGGCAGTCCGACCTGCGCGACGAGGACTGGTCGCCCGCGCTGGAGACCATCGGGATCGGGGCGGCAGGGCTGCGCCGCGAGTTCTTCCTGTCCCGGACTCCGTTGGCCGAGACCCTCCGCGTCGAGGTCGAGGACCCGGACGGGTCGACCCTGGCGGACCTCGAGGTGGCGTACGACGCGGGTCGAAACAGCGTCCGCTTCGTCGAGTACGTCCCGAGCCCCCTGGCCACCGTGGTGCTGTCGTACACGGTGAGGTGACGTTACCGGTCGGTCCGGAGGTCCCGTGTACCCGATCGCGCTCATGACCCACTCGCTGCTGCGTTGGCTCGTCCTGGTGGGCGTCGCGGTCCGCGCGGGCGTCGGCTGGCACGGGGTCGTCACGGGGCGGGCGCCGGGCGGGCCGGATCGGCGGGCGTCGCTGGTGGCGATGATCCTCACGGACCTGCAGCTCACCCTCGGCGTGGTGTTGTGGGGCTTCCTGTCGCCGGTGGTGCAGCAGGGGCGCAGCAACATGGGCGCGGCGATGAAGGACGGCGCCGTGCGGTGGCCGCTCGTCGAGCACCCCACGATCATGGTCGTGGCGGTGGCGCTGGTCCACGTGGCCCACGTGCTCACGAAGCGCGCGACCACGCCGGCGCAGCACCGCGGGCCGGCCATCGTGGCCACCCTCGCCCTGATCGCCATGTTGGCGGGCGCGTTCCGGCACTGACCGACACCCCTGCCCCACACGACAGACACGTTTGCTGGTGTGCAGCATCCGGGGTTGACGCACCGCAACATCCCGGATACCGGCGCGTGGTCCGGAGGGATCCATGGCCGTCCTCACCGCAAGCACCGACGACGCGAGCCTGCCGACCACCACGCCCCTCAGCGCGTGGCTGTCGCTCGCCCTGTTGTTCGTGGTCTACGCGCTCAACTACCTCGACCGCACGCTGATCTACATCCTGTTCGCGCCGATCAAGGCCGAGCTCTTGCTGTCGGACCTGCAGCTGGCGCTCCTCGGCTCGACCTCGTTCGTGTTGTTCTACACGATCCTCGGGGTTCCCTTCGGTCGCCTCGCCGACCGCGTGTCGCGCCGCCGGATGATCGCCGCGGGCCTCGCCACCTGGTCGCTCGCGTCGGCGGCGACGGGCTGGATGACCACGTTCGAGGGGCTCTTCCTCTGCCGCGTGTTGGTGGGGGTCGGAGAGGCCACGCTCGCGCCGGCCGCCCTCTCGCTCCTGGCCGACCTGTTCCCCGCCCGGCTGCGCGCCACCGCGGGGGCCCTGTACTCCGCAGGCATCCCGCTCGGCGCGGGGCTCGCGTTGTGGCTCGGGGGCGGCATCGGCGAGTCGATGGGCTGGCGGCCCGCGTTCCTGCTGCTGGGGCTGCCCGGCGTCGCGCTCGCCGCGCTCGTGTTGTGGTTGCCGGAGCCCACCCGCGCCGCCCGCCCGGCCGTGACGCAACGCAACACGCAGTCCGGGATCTGGTCGGTCATCACCCGCCCCGCGTGGGCCCTGCAGGTCGCGGGCTACGCCGTCTTCGCGATCGCCACGAACGCGTTGCCCATGTGGGTCCCGGGGCTCCTGCGCGCGCGGTTCGACCTGGGCCTCGCCGAGGTGGGCGCGTGGATGGGCGCGTGCGCGGTGCTCGGAGGGCTCGCGGGCAGCGCGCTCGGCGGCGTGCTCGCCGACCTCTGGCAACAGCGGACGCCCGCAGGTCGCGCCTGGTTCGGCGCCGTGGCCGCTGGGCTCGCGGCGGTGGCGTGGGTCCTGGTCCTGTCGGGCCCCACCTTCGGCGTGGCGATCGCGGCGGTGGGCGTGTTGATGGCGCTGGGGCTCGCGTGGCTCGGCCCCGCAGCCGCCGACGTGCAGGACCTCGCCGGCGTGGAGCACCGCGGCCTCGCCATCGGCGTCTACCTGTTCGCCGTCAACGCGCTGGGCCACGGCTTCGGCCCGCCCCTGTTCGGCTGGCTCAACGACCGCGTGGGCGCGGGGGTGGACCCCACCCTGCTGGCGAAGAGCCTGGTGTTGAGTCCGCTGGTGAGCGTGGTGGGTGCTGCGCTCCTGGCTGGCGCAGGGGTCGCCCGCGTGCGCGCGGCGCGCGTTGCCACGGAGTCGTGACACGACCGCCGCCCCAGGCGCGGGATCCCGCGTTACGCCGGTGCGCCCGGAGGATGTTTTCTATGCGCGCCCTCTCTGTGACCGTGTTGTTCGTCGTCGCTGGCTGCAACCAGGAGAACGGCGTGCGCCGGCTCCTCGAGCCCCCGGAGATCGCCCTCGTCACGCCGGAGCCCGACCAGGTGTTCCGCCAGGGCGCCGGGGACCTCGTGTTCACGGCCACCGCGACCGACAGCTACGACCCCGCGTCCGAGCTCAAGGCGTTCTGGCGGATCGACGACCTCCCCGAGGTCAAGCTCGGCGTCGACGAAGACGACACCGCGAGCTTCCCGTTCGACCCGGACGTGCTGGAGATGGGCGAACACGAGGTCACGCTCCGCGTGCGGGACACCGACGACGAAGAGTCCGAGGTCACCGCCACCTGGTACCTGGACGGCGCGCTCCTCGGCCCCACCGTCGACATCACGGCCCCGAGCGACGGCGACACCTTCCTGATCGACACGGAGCTCAGCTTCCGCGGCACGGCGAGCGACAACAACACGCCCGCCGAGGACCTCGTGTTCTCCTGGACGACCGTGGACGGCGAGCTCCCGGGCTCGATCTC
>JBIKWC010000234.1:0-11829 GCA_044356535.1 Myxococcota bacterium | reverse complement strand
GGTGTAGTGCATGTTCTCGTCGAGCCACAGCCGGAAGAAGTCGTTGTCGACGCTGTAGCTCACGTCGATCTGTGCCTGGGTGCTCGTCACGGACGCCTCCACGAACGCGGCGCAACGTAGCCGATCCGCCGCTGGGTGGCACGTGCGAGCCCCCTCTCCCCTGCATCGGGGGAGAGGGTCGGGGTGAGGGGGTTCTCGCCCACACCTGGGTCGAAGGGGCCTGAGGCCGGCCGACCGACCGAACACGGAGGCACGGAGGGCACGGAGGGGCACGGAGCGGTCGAGCCCCGGTGGTTCGTCGAGGCTGTCGACTTCGAACGGCTCGTGTCACGCACACAGATCGCATGCGCCTTGCGTTTGCGAAGCTCTCTCCGTGCGCTCCGTGTTCTCGGTGCCTCCGTGTTCGGTCGACGCGTTGCGCCCTCGCAAACCGCGTCGACCAGGGTTGGCCGGCACGACCGGGTGCGCTGGTTCGACCTGGGCGGTCCGATCCTGCGGGACGCCGAGGTTCTCACAGGAGCGCAGCGCGGCGAACCCGCCGCACCTCACGAGCGCGAGGAGGCAGCGGGCACCGTGGTCCCAGCTGGGAGGCAAGCCCACACCTGGGTCGAAGGGAGCGCTCCGGGCGCGGGCTCAGCTGAACAGGCGGCGCGTCTTCTCGTTGAGGAGGCCGAACAGGATCACGGCGCCGAACGGGAGGCACGTGCAGGACGGCAGGTAGATGGCGCCCACCACGAGGCCCGCGATCCAGGCCCACTTCCGTCCGCCGGCGAGGCCGGAGGCCGCAGCGAACTGCAGCGCCGCGAACCCGCCGCACATCACGAGCGCCATCAGGTAGAACACGAGCGTGAGCCCGATGGCGACGCCCTGCGGGATGTTGGGGTCCACCCAGAGCTGCAGCGACATCAGCGGCCCGAGGCCCAGCGCCATCAAGAGGTAGAACGCGCCGCCGAGGTTCAGCACGGTGCGCGCCCAGCCCAACCAGGGGTCCGAAGCCAGCTCGATCTCGCGGTCGAAGGTGTCCATCCCCCGCCGGTAGCGTGTTGGCGGCAGCCTGTCACGTCGCGGTGGACAGGCCGCGAACCATCCGTTACACGGGCGTCTACCATCCGGTAGAGACTCCCCGACCGGCTGGACGAGACCCCGCGTGAACGCACCCGCCCCCGACGTCCGCACCCGCATCCTCGAGGTCGCCACGCGCCTGTTCGCGACGCGCGGCTTCGACGGCACCGCGATCCAGGACATCGCCGAGGAGGTGGGCATCACGCGGCCCACCCTCGTGTACCACTTCGGCTCCAAGGAGGGCCTGCGCGACGAGGTCCTCGACCGCATGCTCGGGCACTGGCAGGACGAGCTCCCCGCCGTGCTCGCCGCCGCCACCACCGGCAAGGACCGCTTCCGGGGTGGGGTGCGCGCCCTGCTGTCGTTCTTCCGCGCCGACCCGCACCGCGCCCGCCTGCTGGTGCGCGAGATCCTCGACCGCCCGGAGGCCATCTCCGCGCGCTTCGAGCGCCACCTCCGCCCGTGGACCCCGCTCCTCGTGGAGTACGTCGCCCGCGGGCAGGCCGAGGGCCGCGTCCACCCCGGGGTCGACGCCGAGGCGTGGCTCCTGCAGCTCCTGAACGCCGCCGTGGGCACCCTCGCCACCGGGGCCGTCACCGCCGCCATGTTCGCCGACCAGCCCGATCTCGACCGCCAGGTCGCCGAGCTCGTCCGCATCGCCGAGTCCAGCCTGTTCCGAACCCGAGAGGAGCGCGCCGATGTCCACCTCCCGTGACTACTACGCCGACAACGACGACCTGCGGTTCTACGTCGAGCGCGGCTTCGACTGGGACCCCATCGTCCGCCTCACCGAACACGAGTTCCGCGGGGAGGGCGCGCCCGCCACCACCGCCGAGGCCGTGGCTTCGTACAAGGACATCCTGTCCCTCGTGGGGCCGTTCGTGGCCGAGACCATCGGCGCCCGCGCGCTCGAGCTCGATCGCTGCCACCCGAAGCTCGTGAACGGCGAGGTCGTGTACCCGGCCGCCATGACCGAGGTCTTCGACGCCGTCGACGCGCTCGGCATCCACGGGCTGTGTGTCCCGCGCGAGTACGGCGGCCTCAACGCGCCGCTGGCGCTGTTCCAGATGACCAACGAGCTGTTCGCGCGCGCCGACGTGTCGATCTGCGCCCACTACGGCTTCCACGGCGGCATGGCGATGGCCGGCCTCGTGTACTCCATGCTCGAGGGCACCACCTCGTTCGACCGCGAGCGCCACGCGTTCACCGACACGCGGTTCCGCCACGTGGTCGACGACATCCTGCAGAACAACGCCTGGGGCGCGATGGACATCACCGAGCCGCACGCCGGGTCGGACATGGCCCAGCTCCGCACCAAGGGCGTGCTCGCCGCGGACGGCACCTGGCGGGTGAGCGGCAGCAAGACGTTCATCACCAGCGGGCACGGCCGCTGGCACTACGTGATCGCGCGCACCGAGGACCCGAAGGCCACCGACGACGCGTTCTCCGGGCTCGACGGCCTGTCGATGTTCCTCGTGCCCGCGTTCGACGTGGTCGACGGCAAGCCCGTCCGCACCCACTCCCGCCTCGACGCCGTCGAGCACAAGCTCGGCCACCACGGCTCCGCCACGGTGGGCATCACGTTCGAGGACGCCCCCGCCGAGCTCATCGGGCAGCGCGGCGAAGGCTTCAAGTACATGTTGATGCTCATGAACAACGCCCGCATCGGCGTGGGCTTCGAGTCGCTGGGGCTCGCGGAGGCCGCGCTGCGGCAGGCCCGCGCGTACGCCGCCACCCGGCCGTCGATGGGCAAGACCATCGCTCGCCACGAGCTCGTCGCCGAGATGCTCGACGGCATGGACCTCGACGTGAAGGCCATCCGCGCGATGGCCATGGCCGCCGCCTGGCACGAGGAGATCCAGCGCAAACTCGACCTGCGGCTGCGGTTCGATCCGCCCGCCGAGGACGCCGTGCGCACCGGGCTCGAGCGCGAGCTCTCGCACCACCGCCGCAAGGCGCGCGAGCTCACGCCGCTGCTCAAGTACTACGCGTCCGAGAAGGGCGTGGAGATCGCCCGCAAGAACCTGCAGATCCACGGCGGCGCCGGGTACATGGTGGAGTACGGCGCCGAGAAGCTCCTGCGCGACGCCATGGTGCTCCCGATCTACGAGGGCACGAGCCAGATCCAGTCCCTGATGGCGATGAAGGACACGCTGATGGGCGCGGTCAAGCACCCGCGCACCTTCGTCCGCGAGCAGACGAAGGCCCGCTGGTCGAGCCTGTCCGCCCGCGACCCCCACGAGCGCCGCGTCGCGAAGCTCACCGTGCAGAAGTACCAGGCCGTCCAGTACCTGCTGACCCGGCTCGCGGGCACCAAGGTGCGCGAGCTCAAGGATCTGCCGATGAACAGCTGGTCGGGCGCGCTGCGGAACTTCGACCCCAAGAAGGACTTCGCGCTCGCGATGCTGCACGCGGAGCGGCTGACGAAGATCCTGGCGGACGAGGCCATCGCGCAGGTGCTGCTCGAGCAGGCGAAGAAGTTCCCCGAGCGCGCGCCGCTGCTCGAGCGCTGGCTCGACGCCGTCGAGAACCGCGTCGCCTTCCAGCTCGCCGAGATCACCACCACCGGAGAGCGGCTGCTCAAGGACCTCGCCGAGCAGCAGCTCGCGGCGACGGCCCAGGCTGCGAAGTGAGGAACCCATGACTGTCCCGCTCCGCCACCTGCTCCAGCAGGGCCCCGTCGTCCGCAGCCTCCTGTCCGCCGGCGTGCGCGCCGCCCGGGCCCGGCCCTCCGGGGGTCCCGCGCCCACCGCGCCCGGCCCCGTGCTCGAAGCCACCGTGCCGCCGCGCCCCGACGCGCTCGTGCGCGACTACGTCCGCCACCTCGGCGGCGACCCGTCCGCGTACCGCACCACCCTCCCCGCCCACCTGTTCCCGCAGTGGGGGTTCCCGCTGCTCGCCCGCACGCTGCACGGCATCCCGTGGGACCTCCGCAAGGTCCTCAACGGCGGCTGCGTGATCGACGTCGTCGCCCCCCTGCCCGCCCACGAGCCCCTGCAGCTCCGCGCCTGGCTCGATCACGTCGACGACGACGGCCGCCGCGTCGTGCTCCGCCAGCGGCTCACCACCACCACCCCCTCCGGCGGGCACGTCGAGTGCACGATGTTCGCCATCGTGCCGCTCGCGCGCGACAAAGGCGCCAAAGCCGAGAAGCGCGAGCGCCCGTCCGTCCCCGCCGACGCCCACCCCCTCGCCTCCGTGCGCTTCACGCCGGGCCACGCGCGCGACTTCGCGGTGCTCACCGGCGACGTGAACCCCGTCCACTGGCTCGTCCCCGCCGCGAAGGCGTCCGGGTTCCGGTCCACCATCCTGCACGGCTTCGCCACGCTCGGGCGCGGCATCGAGGCCATCGTCAAGAACCGCCTGGCGGGCGACGTCTCGCGGTTCCGCGGCGTCGACGTGAAGTTCGTCCGGCCCGTGGTGTTGCCCGCGCGGGTCACGTACTTCGTCACCCCGGCCGCAGACGGCGCGATGGGCTGGTTCGCGGGCTCGGCGCCCGGCGGCCCCGCGTACCTCACCGGCACCTTCCGCACCCGCTGATCCGGAGCCCCCCATGTCCGACTTCTTCCTCGAGCTCGCCGCCAACAAGAACGCCCGCAAGGTGGTGACCACGCTCGGCCTGCCGCTCCCGATGCCCACGCGGCTGTCGCGGTCCGACGGCGCATGGGAGGACCGCCCCCTCGCCGATCGCGCCGTGGTGGTCTCGTCGCCCGAAGGCTCCGCGATCCACGCCGTCCTCGCGCGCACCCTCACCGGCGCCGGCGCCGACCCCTGGCTCGCCGCGAGCGCCGTGTCCGAGGGCTTCCGCGCCGCCGGGGAGGCCTGGGGACGCCCCACCCGCCTCGCCCAAGACGCCGCACCGGAGCGGCCGTGGGCGCTGGTGTTCGACGCCACCACGATCACGCACCCCGACCAGCTCCGCGGGCTCTACGACTTCTTCGCGCCCCGCATCAAGGCGCTGTCGCGGTCGGGCCGGGTGGTGGTGATCGGCCGGGCCCCCGAGGACGCAGGAGACGACGCAGCTGCCGCCGCACAGCGGGCGCTCGAGGGCTTCGTGAAGTCGGTGGGCCGCGAGGTGGGCCGGCAGGGCGCCACCGCGAACGTGCTCCTCTTGGAGGACGGCGCGGAGGAACGGCTCGAGGCCGTGTTGCGCTTCGTGCTGTCGGTGCGGTCGGCGTACGTGAGCGGCCAGCCCCTGCGCGTCTCCAAGCGGTGCAAGGCGCCGGCCCCGCGGTGGACCCGGACCCTGGAGGGCCGCGTGGCGCTCGTCACCGGCGCGGCTCGCGGCATCGGTGAGGCCATCGCCACCTGCCTCGCCCGCGAAGGCGCGAAGGTGGTGGTGCTCGACCGGCCCGACGACGCCGCGCTCGGCGCCGAGGTCGCGCAGCGCGTGGGCGGCGTGTTCCTGGGCGTCGACGTGACGGACCCCGCGGCGCCGGACACGGTGTCGGCGTTCCTGCGCGACCGCTTCGGGAAGGTCGACGTCGTCGTCCACAACGCCGGCATCACCCGCGACCGCACCCTCGCCAAGCTGTCTCCCGAGGCGTGGGACCTCACGCTCGACGTGAACACCTCCGCCGTGTTGCGCCTGCACGAGGCCCTGCTGCCGCTCGTCCCCAAGGACGGCCGCATCGTGTGCCTGTCGTCCATCGCCGGCATCTCCGGCAACGTGGGCCAGACGAACTACGCCGCCAGCAAGGCCGCCATCGTCGGCTTCGTGCAGTCCGCGGGCCCCAGGCTCGCCCGCAAGGGCATCGCGCTCAACGCCATCGCCCCCGGGTTCATCGAGACCCGCCTCACCGACGCCATCCCCGTCGCCACGCGCGAGGTCGCCCGCCGGCTGTGCAACCTCGGCCAGGGCGGCCTCCCCGTCGACATCGCCGAGGTCGTCACGTTCTTCGCCAGCCCCGGCGCTGCCGCGATGAGCGGCCAGGTGCTGCGGGTCTGCGGCGGCAGCTACGTCGGCGCCTGACGCCGCCCTCCCCCTCTCTCTCGGTTCTCTCCCTCTCGTCCGGAGCTCTCCATGGGTCGCGCAGTCATCGTCGCCGGGGTCCGCACCCCGTTCGTGCGGGCGTTCGAGCAATACACCCGCATCGACACCATCGCCCTCGGCACCGCCGCCGTGAAGGGGCTCCTCGAGCGCACGGGCCTGCCGTGGCACGAGGTGGACAGCGTGGTGTGGGGCGGGGTCATCCTCCCGTCGGGCGCCCCCAACGTGGGCCGCGAGATCGTGATCGACGTGGGCCTGCCCCGCGAGATCGAGGCCATGACCGTGACCCGCGCGTGTGCCTCGGGCCTGCAGGCCATCACCCTCGCGGCCGCCGCCATCGAGCGCGGCGAGTGCGACGTCGTCATCGCCGGCGGCTCGGACAGCACCAGCAACGCCGAGCTCAAGATGCCCCAGTCGCTCGTGCACAAGGTGGCGCCCGTGGCGCTCAACCGCAAGTCCACCGCCGCCGACTGGTTCGGCGTCGCCCGCAAGCTGTCGATCCGCAAGGACCTGCTGCCGCAGCAGCCGAAGATCGCGGAGCGCTCGACGGGCCAGGTGATGGGCGAAGCCGCCGAGGAGATGGCGCGCCGCAACGGGATCTCGCGGGAGGAGCAGGACGCGTTCGCGGTGCGCTCGCACCACCGGGCCGCCGCCGCGATGCGCGAGGGCCGGTTCGACGCCGAGGTCATCGCGGTCCACCCGGAGCGCGGAGAGCCCGTGTTCGCCGACACCATGGTGCGCGGCGACACCTCGGTCGAGAAGCTCGCGAAGCTCAAGCCGGCGTTCGCGAAGGACGGCACCGTCACCGCCGGCAGCAGCTCGGCGCTGACCGACGGCGGCGCCGCGGTCCTGTTGATGAGCGAAGAGAAGGCGAAGGCGCTGGGCCTCACGCCGCTGGCCGCGTTCCGCTCCTGGAACTACTCGGGCGTCGACCCCGCCGATCAGCTCCTGATGGGCCCGGCCCTCGCCATGCCCCGCGCCCTGGAGCGCGCCGGCATGCAGCTGTCGGACATCGATCTGCTCGACCTGCACGAGGCGTTCGCGGCCCAGGTGCTCGCGGTCCTCAAGATGCTGGGCAGCACGTCGTTCGCAGCGGCGCGGCTGGGCCGCAGCACGGCGGTGGGCGAGGTGGACCCTGCGCGGCTCAACGTCTCCGGGGGCTCGATCGCGCTGGGCCACCCGTTCGGCGCCACGGGGGCCCGGATGGTCACCACGATGGCGAACGAGCTGCACCGCCGCGGCAAGGGCACGGCGTTGCTGGGCATCTGCGCAGCGGGCGGGCTCGGGGCGGCCGCCGTGCTCGAGGCGGTGTAGACCGCTCGGACTACGGTGACGGTGGCAGGCCCATCACCGCGCGCGCTGTGGCTCGCGCCAGGGCGGCGGGCACCTCCGGTCGGCCCACGAGGTCGGCGTAGATCCCGATCGCGAGCGCCGGGTACCCGGTGCCCGTCGTCCACTCGTCGGAGGTGGCCAGTGTCTGGGCGTGCGGGCACGTCGTCCACGCCAGCGTTGCCCGCTCGGCGGGCTCGACGGAACCCTCGGGCCACGCCGGGCAGGCCGCCCGCCAGACGGCAGGGTCGGCGGTGGTCCATTGCCACGCGATGCCTTTCGCGAACGCGGGCGACGACTCGCTCACCGCGCCGGCGGGGTCCGAGAGAACACCACGGCACGCGTCGGCGTAGCCTCGCAACGCCACGCCAGCGCGCTGTTCGACGACGAGCCCCTCGAGCATCGGTGCCGGCGCCAGCTTCGTGACGTCGCACCGCTGGGCGGGCTCCGACAGCCCTGCGAGTGCCCGCACGAGCACCCGCCTCGATCCGTCGGGGACGCCCGCGAGCGAGCGGTCGGCCAGAAACGGAAGGAACGACGCCCCCTCCGCCGTCGCCCACTCGGCCGCTGTGAACTGCGGGCTCGCGCCGCACGCGGCGAGCAGCTGCGCGCGGGAGGGCTCGGCGGCGAGCGTGGCGCCCCCGGGGCACGCGTTCGGCCACGCCGGATCTGCGGTCGCGAGCGCGCGGTCGACGGACTGCCAGGCCTGGCGGTCCCGTTTCGCGGAGGCCACGACCTCCACCGGGCCGCCGCACGCCTGGACGTACAGCGCCACCGCGCGCCAGGTCGTGCTGGGTGCGGGCGCCCCTGGCGGCAACGACGGCAGCACGCGGGCCAGCACGGCGGGGTCGCAGCCAGCGAACGCGGCGTACACCCAGGTCGCGGTCAGAACCACGGGGGGGGCTCGACACGGGTGGTCGTGGCCGGGATGCGGCCGGAGCGGGCAAGTACCATGAGCGCGTCCTCCTGGGTTGCCTGGACGGTTTTCCGAGCAGACACTACCACGGGTCACTCCGGACGCGCCGACGGTCTCCCGGTCAGGGGCCCCGCACACCGCCGGGCACACCGCCCAGGGGACACTCCGGCGCGAGCTGCTGCAGCTGCAGGTCGTTCGTCCCGTCCGTCGTGAACAGGCCGAGCGTGGGGTCCCAGGTCCACCGGTAGCGGGGCACGTCCAGGCGGATCGGGCCGGACGCGGGGGGCGCGACGCGCGGCACATCGCGCAGCGCCGCCGCCCACAGCGCCTTGCCGTCTTTCGGGTCGGTGGTGATGGCCACGGAGGGCATGAACGTGCAGTCGCCGCGGCGCGCGCGGAACGCCGTGCTGTCGAGCACGCTGTCGACGAGGCCCCCGCGGGCGCCGAGGAGGTGCTCGCTGGTGTCGGACCACGTGACGTCGCCGGTGGTGGCGCGGGCGTCGGGACGGGTGCCCCACACGCGGACGAACGCGGTCGGGAGGCCCACGTCGAACGGGGCGGCGCCGTCGACATCCATGATGTAGAAGGCGCCCGCTGCCAGGGGCGCGCCGTCCGGGCCCCGGACGACGACCACCCCGGTGCCCGGGGTACACGCCCACCGCCGTGGCGCTCGCGACGAGCTGCGCCGCGACGGCGCCGAGGGCGGCCTCCGGTGGTCCGACCCACACCAACACCGACGGGCGATCTGCACCCGACACCGCGGAGAGCGCGGCCCACGCCTGATCGAGCAGCGCCTCCCGTCCGATCGGTGGGATCGGGCGAGCGCCCGACAGGCCGACCGGGGCGGAGGGCCGGCGAGGAGGCCCCAGCGCCCGCCAGGTGGTGGGCAACGCGACGCTGGTGCGGGGAGAGAGGCTGCCCGCCAGCCAACCCACGGGCGTGGGCGACTCGCTGGCGGGGACGGTCGGCGCCACGAGGGCCGGCTGCTCTGCCCGGGACCGCAGCGCAGGTCCAGCCACGATGCCGGGTCGGCCGTCCGGGTCCGGGAGCGCTCGCAACGCATCGGCGGCGGTCAGTCGGTCGCGCGGCGACGGCGAGGTCAGGTCTCGCAGCCACTCCGCCACCCCGAACGGCACGTCGGTCGGATCGGCGAGCAGGTGGCACAGGGTGACGCCGAGGCCGTACAGGTCCGACCAGGGCCCTACGGGCACGCTCTGCGGCTCCAGCTGCTCCGGCGCCATGAATCCGGGGGTCCCGCCACCGCCACCGCCCGCGTCCCGCACCGCCCGCGCGACGGAGAAGTCGGCGAGCAGCCACCGCGGCGCGTCCGCAGGCCCGCCGGCCTCGGCGAGGAGGTTCGACGGCTTCACGTCGAGGTGGAGCACCCCGTGCCCGTGGGCGTGGGCGAGGGCGTCGAGCAGCTGGCAGGCGAGCGCCCGCGCGCGCGGCCACCCCCAACGGCCGACCTCGCCGGAGAGATCGCCCCCGGGGACGTACCCGAACGCGACCCAGGGCGTCTCGGGGTGCGCGTCGAGCCGGGCGGCTTCTGCTTCGGTGAGGACGCCCTGGTCGAGCACCGGGACGACGTGCGGGTGATCGAGGGTCGCCGCGAGGTGAACCTCCGCCTGCATCCGGGCGAGGCGCTCGGCGGAGAGCACGGGGTGCACGACCTTGATCGCCACCGGCAGGGTCGACCGCTGGTGCCGCGCGAGCCACACCCGGCCCATGCCTCCGGCCCCGAGGAAGCGCACGACGTCGTACCGCTCGGAGAGTCGAGGCACGGGACCAGGATAGCCGAAGCCGGCCGGGGAGCCCGCCAGGGAAAACCCGCACACTGTGACGGAAGGAGCGGTCGAGACATCCGAGGAGTGAACTTCCCGGAGCCTCCATGACCCTCCTCGCCCTCGCCCTCGCCGCAGCCGCCTCCGCCCAGTCGGCCTGGACCCCGTCCGTCGTGTGGGACGCTCCGTCCGGCACCCCCGTCCACGCCGTCGCCGTGGCGGTCGACCCAGCGACCGGCGACCGCATGTTCGTGCTGGACGTGGGTCAGCGGGCCTGGCCGTACCGGCCGACCCTGCGGTACCTCCGGTGGGACGGCGGCGGGTACGGCGCTCCCGTGGTGTTGTCGCGCGGCCTGTGGCTCACCGACGAGCCGTACATGCCCGCCGTCGCCACCGCGGACGGGATGGACTCGCTGCTCGTGTTGTCCCGCGCCCACCAGGGTGGCCGCGAGGTCGGAACGCGGACCCAGCTCGTCGACCGCGAGACCGGCGCCGTCCTGCTCACCTCCGACGCGCTCCGCCTGGATCCCGCCGCCTCCCAGGGCCGCGCCTCCATCGCCACCGATGGGCTCGAGGCCCACGCCTGCGTCACCGTGTACACCGCGAGCGGCGACGACGTGCTCGTCGACCACACCGCGGCGCTGGCCTGGCGCGGCGCAGGGGAGGACCACGTGGTGGCCGACACCGGCACCCAGGACCACTGCAGCCTCGCCCTCCGGCCCGACGGGACCCGGGTGATCGCCTACCACGACGGCGCGGGGGTGCAGCTCCTGCTGGAGGACACCGCCGGAACCCTCGCAGCGGGCTTCCCGCTCTCCCTGCAGCCGCCGGGGGGAGACCGGTACGACACCCCGTCGGTCGCGGTGCGCTCGCTCCCGGAGGGCGACGAGGTCCATGCTGCGTTCGTGCTGCACGACACCGCCGGGTACAGCGTCCTCCACACGGCCTGCGCCCCGTCCGCCACCGTGAGCTGCAGCGCGCTCTCGGACTGGTCTGCCCCCGTCGCGGTGGCCGCTGCCCAGCCCCGCCACCCCAACCCGCAGCTCCGGGTCGCCGCTGACGGCGTCGCCTACGTCGCCTACGCCACCGAGACCGCGGGCGGGGCGAAGACCGTGGCCGTCGCCAGCCGGTGCCCCGGCGCGGCGTTCGTCGACACGGGCCTCGTCGACGACGTGGGCGAGCAGGGCTTCGGTGTCGCCACGGACGGCACGATCGAGAACCGCGCGTTCCTGACGAGCTCGTCGCTCACCGTCGATGACGACGGCGGCACCGTCCACCTCGCCTGGGTGCGCCGCTCCGAGGGACGCAGCGTGGCGGTCGAGGGGTGGCGCGACCTCGCGAGCTGCGAGTGAGAACCGCTCAGGGGCCCCGCACACCGCCGGGCACACCGCCCAGGAGACACTCCGGCGCGAGCTGCTGCATCTGCAGGTCGTTCGTCCCGTCCGTCGTGAACAGGCCGAGCGTGGGGTCCCAGGTCCACCGGTAGCGGGGCACGTCCAGGCGGATCAGGCCGGACGCGGGGGGCGCGACGCGCGGCACATCGCGCAGCGCCGCAGCCCACAGCGCCTTGCCGTCTTTGGGGTCGATGGTGATGGCCACGGAGGGCATGAACGTGCAGTCACCCCGGCGCGCGCGGAACGCCGTGCTGTCGAGCACGCTGTCGACGAGGCCCCCGCGGGCGCCGAGGAGGTGCTCGCTGGTGTCGGACCACGTGACGTCGCCGGTGGTGGCGCGGGCGTCGGGACGGGTGC
>JBIKWC010000494.1:0-3400 GCA_044356535.1 Myxococcota bacterium | reverse complement strand
CTCGTCGGGGCTGATCAAGGGCAAGGTCTCCTACATGGCGCCGGAGCAGTGCCAGAACAGCGAGATCGATCGCCGGGCAGACCTCTACGCCGTCGGGGTCTCGATGTACCGCCTGCTGTCCGGCGAGCTTCCGCTCAAGGGCCAGAACGCGTACGACGCGATGCGCGCGGTGATCCACGATCAGCCCCGCGACTTGGCAGAGCTGGTACCGGAGTTGCCGGCCGCACTGTGCCGACTCGTGATGCGTGCGCTCTCCAAGGACCCCGCCGACCGACCCCAGACGGCGCGGGAGATGCAGACGGAGCTCCTGGAGATCATCAAGGCCAACCAGTACTTCGTCACCGAGCTCGAGTTCACTGGGCTCGTCGAGGACGTGTTCCACCGGTCACCACCGGTCCAGCCGGACGCAGGGCTCACCGAGGACCTTCCCGCCGACCTCGTGATCGGGTCAGAGGTGCCGCCGCAGCAGAGCGACCGCGCGGCCCCCGGGGTGGTGGTCTCGACCGATGCGGCCACGCTCGAGCGCATCGAGGGCGCCCTCGTGCTCCGGCTCCGAGGGTCCATCGACGAGCGGATGCCCTGGCAGGCGATCCTTCCGCACCTCGTCGGTGACGTGTTGATCGACACGGAGCACGTGGTCCGCATCTCGTCGTTCGGCATCCGCGGCCTGCTGGCCCTGTTCGAGCGGGGGCGGGGCCGCGCGAACTTTCACCACGTGCGGGTGTCGGTCCCGTTCCTCCAGCAGGCCTCCATGGTGCGGGCGCTGTTGGGTGAGGGGCGGGTGCTGTCCTACTTCCTGCCGTACACCGATCCGAAGACCGGGTCCGAGTTCCTGCACCTCGTTCAGGGGCCGAGGGGCACCGCGGTGCTCGAGTCCCGGGTGCCGCCGGAGGTGCCGTGTCCCGGTGCGCCAGAGCGGCTCGGTCGGTTCGACGAAGACCCCGACGCCCTCCTCTGCTTCGCAGGCGCCTACGACCCCATCGCCCCTCCCAACGTGCGGGCAGCGGTGGCGGCCCTCGACGGAGACGGAGCGCGGCCCATCGAGAAGCATGTCGACGGCCGCGGGACTCGCATCCGGGTGCGGAGGCCGCTCAACAACGAGCTCCGCTGGGGCCGTCTGCTGCGTGGGGTGGAGGGCGCGCTCGCGCTCGACTTCGAGCAGGTCCCTCACTGGGACGACGACGGCCTCGCCGACCTCCGTGACGGGATCTCGGGGGTGCGCAACGAACTCACCCGGTTGGATCTCGTCGGCCTGCCCCAGGACCTGTACGAGAAGGTCTCGCGCTGGCCGCAGATCGCCAATCTGGTCGGAGAGGACGCGATCCGGCTGTCCATGGTGTGTCGGGTCTGCGAAACGCCACGGCAGGTGCTGGCGGCGCGGCCCGCGTACGAATCGTTGTGGTCGAGCGGGGTCTGGTCCGAGCTGGCCTGTCCCCGCTGCGACGGTGAGCTCGTGCCGGCCCGCCCGCTGCCAGCGATGCGCGGTTCGGTCGTCACCCCGCCTCCGCCCCCCGCGGCCCCGTCCAGGCCTGCGTCGGTGCCCCCGCCGGTCTCTGCGCCGCAACGACAGGCGCCGCCCTCGCGACCCGCGCAACCCGCACCTCCGGAGCGTCCGAGAGCGGCTCCCTACGCGCAGGCGGCACCCCTGGAGTCCTCCTTTCACTCCGGGTTCGTGTGGATGCTGGTCCTCGCCATGCTCGCCGTAGGCTGTTCGCTGGTCCTGCTGGTGCTCGCGTTCGGTTGGAGCCTCACGTGAGCCGACCTTCCATCGCACTCGTGCTGCCCGATGATCTGGGACTCGAGGCCACCGTTCGCTGTTTGTCGACTGCGGCGATTGGGATCCCGATCCACGCCGGCCGCACGGTCGCCGCGCTCGCCGAAGCGGGTCCGGGGTTGCAGTTCGTGCTGGTGCACGCGCAACTTCTCGGGGAGGTGCTGCAGGCGCTCGCGGCCGACCCCCGCAAACCTCGGATCGGGGTGCTGGCGCCCGAGACGACGGAGGAGTTGCTGGAGCAGACGCTCAGCGTGCCCCAGATCGTGGGCCTCGTGGCCTGGACCGAGAGCGGTGCACGCAGTTGGGAGCTGTTGTACCTGACGCGCAGGCTGTTCGCACCCCAGGAGGAGGCCCCCCACATGGGGGCACTCCTGGCGTGGGGTGCCACGACGCTCGCGTGGACCCCCCGAACGACGGAGGAGCAGCGCCAGATCGTTCAGCGGATCGATACGCTCTGCTCTCGACTCGGCATCCAACGCCAGGTGGCGGAGCTGGTCTCGACCGCCGCCCACGAGCTCCTCATGAACGCCATGTACGACGCACCGGTCGATGCTCAGGGTCGCCCCCGGTACGCGAGTGACCGCACAGCGGCCATCACCCTGGCACCCCACGAGGTCCCGAGTCTCCGGTTCACCGTGGACGGCGAGTGGCTCGCGCTGGACGCCATCGATCCCTTCGGCCGCATCCCACGAAGCCGGTTCTTCGAAGGTGTGCTGCGCGGTCAACGCGCGATGCGCGGAGGGGAAGCACTCGACACGAGCCACGGGGGAGCGGGCCTCGGGCTGCACACCCTGTACACGAGCGGCGCGGTACTCCGGGTCGAGCTCGTGCCCACGAAGACCACCCACGTGAGCTGGGCGCTGGACAGGACCCTGTCGCGGAGTGCGCGGCGACGGATCGTGCGGTCGCTGTACTTCCTGGCCATGACGCCGAGAAACACGTGACCGAGCTCGAACTCAAGGCCGCGATCCGGCAGGTTCGCGATGCCGACCTCGACCCCGAGGCGGTGCGCGCCCTCCTCGACCGTCTCGAACAGTCCCCGACGCTCGGAGATGCGGACCTCGCTTACGACCGCGTCGCTGCGATCTTGACCGGGTTCAAGGCAGCCGTCGACGAGTTCCGTCAGGTCAGCTCCGTGGCCAAGGCCGAGGATCGCCAACTGCTGCTGCGGACGGCTCGGAGCCGATTCGCCATCCAGATGTCCGCGCTCCTCACGGAGTCGGACGTTTCGTACTCGAGCATCACGGGACCCCACAATTCGAGCTCCGTGAACCGCATGCATCACTCTCTCCGCGAGGTGGCTGGGCGGGTGGGTGCCCTCGTCGAGAGCGCGATCGCCGACTCCAGCGCCCGCAAGGAGCTCGAGCTCGCCGGGATCGTGCAGACCATGCTGGTTCCTCCACCGAACGGTGTGCGGGTCAGCGCCTTGCGCACCTGGGCCTGGTTCGAGTCGGCAGCACAATGCAGCGGAGACTGGTGGTCGGCAGATCCCCTCGGTGAGGGCGATGTGTTCGTACACCTCGGCGACGTGAGCGGCCACGGCATGCCGGCCGCCCTGGTTGCTGGAATGGTCAAGGGCGCGTGTGAGATGGCGCGCCTCGGGATGCGTGGGACACTGCTCCCGAA
>JBIKWC010000493.1:0-3402 GCA_044356535.1 Myxococcota bacterium | reverse complement strand
GAACCCGTGCTCGGGCATTCCGCAGGCGAGGTAGTCCTCGAGCTCTTCGCGGGCGTACCGGGGGACCCGCACCCCGTCCTCGTCGCACGCGGCGAGGAACGTCTGGAGGTGCTCGTCCAGCACCTGGCATGGCCTGGACACTCTCGCCCCGAAAGTGTACGCGGGCATCTTCCGGGGTGAACCAGCCGGGCTCGGCGGCGTCGAACAGGAACGCGGCGCCCGTCAGCGCGTCCGGGCGGTACGACTTGAGGGCGGTGACGAGCCACTCGCCTCGTCCGTCCCCGTCGACGTCGCCAGGGAACACGACCCGGGTTCCGAGCGCGTCGTTCTCCCGGGGGTCACCGCGGACGACCACGTCCGCCGTCTCGATCGACATCGAACCGGTTCGAGACGGGTCCACGAGGATGGCCCAACCCCCATCCCCGAACTTGTCGGCGAGCTCCCAGGCCCCGGCAGAGAACGCCGTCGGGAAGGTGCCCACCTGCGTGGCACTGCACGCCACCGAGGTACCGAGCTCGCTGGAGTGATCGCCGCGTACCTCCAGGCTCCTGGCCCTCGCCAGGGGAACCGTGTCCCGGGCAGTCCCGTTGCAGTCCTCGTCGAGGGCCCCGGATGCAAGGGCCTCCGGTACACAGGGGAGAGTGGGGGTCGCCGTGTGTAGTTCGCTGTCGTCCACCTGTGCCGAATGGAGGTCCACGGTGTCCTTGCGGCAGGCCGCCCACACCACCCAGGCGGTCATCGGTCGGTTCCGTTGTCCAGGTGAGCGTCCCACTCGACGGCAAGTCCGAGAGCCGCGGCGACCGAGGCGAACCGGAGCGGGGGCTGGTCGAACCACGGGGTGGAGGTGCCGGGGGTCGGATCCCAATCCGAGCTCCATGCTGGCCCCACCTCAGCCGTGGCATCGCCGTAGATCTCGACGCAGTCCGCGAAGTCCACCGTCGCCGGCTCCTCGGTCAAGAAGTCCCACCAGAAGCGGAGCCAGTCCATCTCGCTGGACTTTCCGACCAGGTCGCCCGTGCACCAGTCGCCCAGTAGTCCAGTCTTGTCGGGATCTACACCATCCATCTCTTCGTGCCATTCAGGCAGTTGGGGGGCGGCAAGGGCCGGATGAAGGAGGTGAAACATCGTCAGGGCTGGCCTCCGTTGATTTCCGACGTAGCCTACACGAGCCGGGTACCATTGTCGCGAGAGTTTGTGCTCAGACGGTGTTTCCCCGAGCACCCTTCAGCCACTCTGGGCCACATCCCCCGGCACGCGCCGTCTCCCGGCGGCGCAGATGCTTGCGGGTCTGCCCTCGCGCACCCCACGAACCTGCCTGACTCACCTGTCCGCTACCGGGGCGGTCGCGCTTCCGCGCGTGCCGCAACGGACAGCCCACCGTGCTCGTCCGCCGTCGACAAGCCTCCGCCCCCTTCGTCGGCCAACGCGACCGTGCCCCGGCTCGGGGCAGCCCGCGCCTGGATGGACCGCACCGCGTCCCGGGCCCGCCGACCCGCTTCGGTGAGCGCGAGTCCCTGGGCGTCTCGCAACGCCGGAACGGCAGCGACCGTCCCCATGTCGGCCAGGGCCGCGATCACCGACAGGGCGGGGAGCTGGGAGATCAGGTACTCCTCCAGCGCCGGGTCCGCGCCTGGTTCGAGACCTCGAGCCATCGCGGCGGCCGCCCGTGCGCGGACGGTGGGGTCGTCGAGCAACCGGACCAGCGTCGGGCGGTCGTCGAGGGCCTTCGCGGACAGCAGCACCGTCTCGGGGTCCCAGCTCTCCAGCAGCAGCCGATGGGCTTCGGCTGGCACCCCTGGTCCTGCGGCGAGCCACCGACCCACCTGGGCACGGACCCCAGGACTGGGATCTCGCAGCGCCCGGTCCACCGCTCGATCGAGCCAGGGCTCGGAGACCGCGAGGCGGTTCGCGAGATCGACCATCCGGCGGATCTGGCGCTCGAGCCGGGCGGGGTCCCGGAGGGGCATCAACATCTCACCTCCGGACAGGGAGAGACCGTCGCGAACGAACACCCGCAGTTGCGCCCGAGTGTCCGCGTCGGCAGCGATCCAGAACGCAGGCAGGGCCGCGGGGGGGACCGACACCACGCTGTCGAACTCCCAGTCTCCGGTGCGCCCACCTGGCCCGGTCCGGAAGTCGAGGCTGGGGGCGATGCGTGGGTGCTTCAACGCGAGGCTCCCGCCCACGGTCCAGACCCACGCCTCACCAATCTGCCGCCGGCCTCCCTCACCGAGCGCAGCGCGGACGCGCCGGCGGTTGCGCTGCTCGAGGGCGGAGCCGATGAGGAGCGGTGCGAACATGAACACCGTCATCAACGCCGCCAGCCCCGCCGCCAGGCACACGAGCCCCGCCGCCAGGCACACGACGGACAGCACCCCCACCAAGGTCGCGACGACGGCGCTCACCCAGACTCCGCGAAGGAGCGTACCACGGGGCGTCAGGCCGGCTGCGCGCGCGCCAGGACCACCGAGGCGTGCGACATGGCCAGGCTCCGGGCAGCGGCCGAGACCCCCGGGGTCTCCGCCAACCGGTCGAGCGCGCTGGCGATGGCCCGTTCGCGGCTCAGCGACATGCGTGGACCGCGGGGGGGGAACTGCTGGAGCCAGCCCATCGGGTCCCGGCGGAGCCCGGCCGTGGCGAGCGCCAGTCCCGCCAGGGCCACGCGCCGGGCGTCCTCGTTGTCGCCGAGCGCCGAGCGGAGCGCGAGCTCGGCGGCCGACCATCGGGACTGGGCCAGGCAGGCGAACCCGACCGCCACCCGGGCCTCCCCGACATACATGCTCTGCAGCGCCACCAGGCGCTCCACCGAGTCCAGGGCCAGCTTCTCGGCGGAGTCCGGCCGACCCGTCTCGCACAGGGCCTGGGCCACTGCGTTCTGGAGCAGGGCCACGTTCAGCGGGGTCGGCGACTGCGCGCGGGCGGCGTCGAAGTGGCGCATGGCCAGCATCGGGTCGCCCGCGTCCAGGGCGATGGCACCGAGGCCGTAGCTGGGGAGGTACCCGGTGAGCGGCTCCAGGACCTCCCGGGCCTCGGCCAGGCGACCGGTGCGGGCCAGCACCAGCCCGAGCCACGACCGCGCCTCGGCGCGCTCCCACTCGCTCGGGACCGTCCCCGCCACCGCCGCCGCTTCGTGAACGTCGCGCAGCGCCCCGGCCTCGTCGCCGCCTTCCAGCCGCAGCACCGCCCGTTGCCGAAGCGCGAAGGAGGTGGCGGTCGCGTCCCCGTAGCGACGAGCCAACACCAGGAGCTTGCGGATCGCCTCCAGGGCCGCGTCCAGGGGACAGGTAGGATAAGGGCCTCCGCCATGGTCCCGCTGCATCGCCGGCTTCCCTGGGCATGGGCTGGAGGGTAGCACGAGTCGTGCGGTCGGTGCGGCGTTGACGCTGGCCCGGTGGAAACGCG
>JBIKWC010000232.1:0-11984 GCA_044356535.1 Myxococcota bacterium | reverse complement strand
TCGACCTCACCGGCGACGGCTTCGTGGACCTCGTCCAGACCGACGACTGCGCCGACCCGGACGTGGGCACCACCGAGTGGCTGGTGTTCGCCGGCGACGGGGCCGGGTTCGCCGCGACCCCGTCGTCGTGGCCGCTCCCGGACCTGGGTCTCCCCGACGACTGGCTCAACGACCTGTACGAGGACACCGCCACGGGCTGCTTCTCCGGGACCGTCACCTTCTCCACCCTCGACCTCACCGGCGACGGCCTGCTGGACCTCGTCCAGACCGACAGCTGCGCCGACCCCGACGTGGGCACCTCGGCGTGGCGGGTGTGGGAGGGGACCGGCGCGGGGTTCGCGAGCGCGCCCACGACGTGGTCGCTCCCGGACCTCGGGCTCCCCACCGACTGGCTCAACGACCTGTACGAGGACACCGCCACGGGCTGCTTCTCCGGGACCGTCACCTTCTCCACCCTCGACCTCACCGGAGACGGCCTCCTCGATCTGGTCCAGACCGACAGCTGCGCCGACCCCGACGTGGGGACCACCACCTGGCGCGTGTGGCCGGGGACCCCCACCGGGTTCGCGAACACACCCGCGTCGTGGCCGCTCCCGGACCTCGGGCTCCCCACCGACTGGCTCAACGACCTGTCCGAAGACACGGCCACGGGCTGCTTCTCCGGCACGGTGACGTTCTCGACCGTCGACCTCACCGGAGACGGTGTGCCGGACCTCGTCCAGACCGACAGCTGCGCCGACGCCGACGTGGGCACGTCCGAGTGGCGGGTGTTCCCCGCGGCGTGTGAGCAGTAGCGGTCGGGAGGTTCACCGGTACGCGGTCCCATCATCCAGCCGATCGCGCCGATCCGCGCGTTGCTGGGCTGCGATCTCTTCCGGAGAGATCGGGCCGGACCCGGCTTCGTATACGGCGATCGCCGCCCGCAGCACCTCGAGCCGTCGCTCGGCGGCCACGCGATCGGCGAGCGCGCCCGAAACCCACGCGCTGAGCGATCTCGCCCGACCCGCGGCGACCGCCTGTTGCCCGGCCTCGAGCAAGTCCGGTTCGATCGTGACCGTGAGTCGCTTCTTGCGGGAGGAAGCGCCGTCGTCCATCATGGACGCACCTGACGCCACAGGTCGGCCAGGCCGAGAGCGTTGGCCCACCGTTCGATGTAGTCGACATCGATGCCGTCAGGCTTGGCGGCGAGAACACCCCTGACTGACATCTCGTAGCTGGCGTTCGGATCCGGTACGCAGTGCCCACTCCAGCTTGGAGAGGACCACGTCCTCGGGCGATGCCATCCAGACGGGTGAACCCAGGAAATCCACCTGCTGCCGACGAGTGAACTCGGCATCACTGAACGGCCGGCTCTTGCGGACGATCAGGTCGGCTTTCCAGCCGGTCGCCAGATCGATCACGTGAACTGGCTTCGACGGCGGACGGCGTCCACCGCCGCCGATTCGTCCGCGTAGTAGTCGTCCGGCGGCAGGAGGGCCAACAACCGCCTGGCGCCAGCGACGTCGGTATCGATGACGAGGTCGATGTCCTGGGTGGAGCGTGGCTCTCCGTGGAACGAGCTCGCGACGGATCCTGCGAGCATGTACGGAATGCGCGCGGCATCGAGCGCCGAGGCCAGGCGCTGGAGGAACTCGGCGAGACTCATGCGGGCATGATCGGCGCGTGCGGAAACGCGCGGGCGAAGTGTTCGTTGCCCAGGACCAGCCTGAGCAGGGCCCAGCGAGCCTCCGCCACCCCGTACTCCGGGTGCCGGTACCGGATTCCGTCGAACGCGATCTGTCGGATGTCGTCGCTCATGCGCAAGGCGGTCTCGAGCCGACGCTGCGGTCCCAGGCGGCGCCAGGCGGCGACCTGAGCGGCGTGGGCGGCATCCGAGGTGTCGGCGGGAACGTGCATGTCGGGAGCGTACCCCGCACACGCGCCGGTGTGAACCGACGGCGAGCGGAGGACCAGACCCGTGGGTGTCACGGTGTCCGCGCGGGGGCGGCCTCCACCGTGAGCGCCACCGCCGTCGCCTCCTCCGGGCCCCGGTCGATCGGGCTCGTCGCGAGGCATTCGGTCGCCGGGGTCGGCGGGTCCCACGGCCCGAACGTCCACGCCCCGTCCGCCCACCGCGCCTCCCCGCGCGACACGCCGGTGTGCGGAGAGCCGGTCAGGTGGCACCGCCACGCTGCCGCCGCGAGCGCCTCCTGCCACGTCGCGGAGGTGGCGTTCGACCTGCCCGCGGCCGCGCTCGCCGCCGACCGCGAGGAGGAGACCTGGCTCGTCCGCAAGGAGCTGAACGCCCACGTCGAGAAGGCGGTCCGGCAGTGGGGGAAGACGCTGAAGGGCGTCAAGGTGCAGGTCGTGGGGGACGGTGGAGCCCTCGATCTCCGGGTGTCGGGGACCGGTGACGTTCGGGGCGCGCTGAGGGAGGCGAGCGGCGTGGTGGAGTCGGCCACCGACGAATGGCTCGGCGCGCACCGGTTCACGCGGCTCGACGACGGCTCCGTGAGCTTCGACCACGCGACGCTGGTGACGGACTACGACGACGACCTCCGCCCCGTCGCCGAAGCGCTGCGCGCGGGGACCACGGGGGACCGCGAGTTCGTGGAGCGCGCGTTGTCGTTCGTGCAGTCGATCCCGTACGAGGCCCGCAAGCGCAAAGGCGGAGATCCCGGGTACCGACGCCCCCTCGCGCTCCTGAGCCGCAACCGCGGCGACTGCGACAGCAAGAGCGTGTTGTTCCTGGCGATCGTGCACGCCGAGCTGCCGGCGGTGCCCCTGTCGGTCGTGTACGTCCCGGGCCACGCGCTGGTGGGGGTCGGGCTGCCCAAGGAGTCGGGAGACCGGTCGTTCTCGTCCGAGGGGATCAAGTACCTGTACGCGGAGCCGGTGGGCCCGGCGCAGCTCCCGCTCGGGGAGGTGGGCAAGGGTCACACCCGGGGGCGCGAGGTTCGTGCGGTACCCTGAAGCCCCGATCGGTTTGCGGGAATGAGTGCGGGCAGGGTACGACTGCGGCGGAGGTCGGATGTTGCGGAACGGGGTGGCGCTGCTCTTTCTGGTGGGTGCCTGCTCGGGCGACGACGACACCGGACCCGAGCCGATCGGGCCCGAGACCTGCGACAACGGGGTCGACGACAACGGCAACGGCCTCGTCGACTGCGACGACAAGGCGTACTGTGGCGGGATTCAGTGCATCCCGACCGGCGACGACGACGACGACGACACCACCGAGCCGCCCGAGGTCGAGATCGACTTCGATGGCTCCACGCTCGACTTCTCGTTCACGCCGCAGGCGGGGATCTGCTCCCAGCCCATCCGCACCATCACCGTCGTCAACCGGAACGAGGACGTGGAGGCGCTGGTCGACGCGAACTGCGACCTCGTGGGCGACGCCGGCACCTCCGCGATCGGGTTCGACATCGACGGCCAGAACCCGCGCGCGTTCATCGTCGACGAGACCCTCCCTGCCGCGACCTCGATCGAGGTGGGAATGATCTTCGCGTGCCGCGGCATCGACGAGCCGTTCTCGACGAACTGCCGGATCAAGGTCGACCTGTCGGGGCTCGTGGACGAGGCCACCTTCACGGCCAACGGGACGCCGCTGTAGGTCCGGGCCGCGCTCAGGCCGGGGTCAGCACCGCGACCCACTTCAGCGCCGCGCGATCCATCGGGCGGCCGTGGAAATCACTGTGTTCCCGCGCGAGCCGCCAGCCCGCGGCCGTGAGGAGCGCGACGAGCTCGGCGTGTTCGAACATCCGCAGCCGCAGGTGCGAGCGGAACTCGCGCCCGTCGGGGCGGCGGTACGTGTAGACCACGTGGTGGGTGCGGCTCGGTTCGTCCCACCAGCCCTGCTCCCAGCTCGTCAGCGTCTCGCCGGTGCGGGGGTCCTCGAAGTCGCGGAACTCGTAGCGGCCCTGGGGGTCGCGGTCGTACAGGCTGCGGTCGGGCAGGTAGCAGTCGAGGACCAGGAAGCCGTCGGGGCGGATCCACCGGCGCGCGGCCGCGAGGACGCCGCGGACGTCGTCGTCTCCGGCGCAGTGGTGCAGCGCGTTGAACGGCCACAACACGGCCCCGAACGGCCCGGTGGCGCTCCAGCCACGGTAGTCGGCCTCCTCGATCGTCACCCGCGCCTGGACCTCTGGAGGCTCGGCTGCGAGCAGCTCCCGGTGGCGGCGCAACATGTCGGGCGCGCGGTCGACGCCGTGGACGACCACGCCCTGGCGGGCCAGGTGCCGCGTCAACCGCCCGGTGCCGCAGCCGAGCTCCAGCACGGTCCCGTGGGCGCGCCGCGCCTTCTCGGCGTAGAACTGGAGGTCTTCGACCATGCCCTCGTACTCGAGGTCGTAGATCACCGCGTCGGCGTACGGGTCGTCGTCGTGGCCCAATGGAGCTCCAGGGTGCGTCGCAACAGCGTGTGCCCAGCGGACCGCAGCGTACCCTCGGTCGTGGGGGGCCGCCCCTCGGGCAGGTCGCTCCACGCTTCGGCCACGTGGGCGGCTGCGGCAGCGGGGACCGCTACGCCAGCGACCAGCCGCCAGCCGCCCGGCGTGTTCGCGATCCGCGCGAAGACGAGGTCCTGCGAGGCATCTTCGACGCAGGGTGGCAGCGCGCGCCACGCCACCGGGCCGTCCGGGGCTCCGTTGCCCATCAGCAGGAGCGGCGTGACCTCGGCGGTGCCACCCGTGACCCGCACCCGCCAGGGCGCGAGCGGGGCCCACCGCGTTGCTCGCAGGCCCTCGGCGGCGGGGCCTCGAAGGTCGCGCAGGACGCGGTCGACGGGACTCGTGTCGTCGTCTTCGGGGACCACGAAGGCGGCGAGCGCCACGGCCTCCCGCAGGGCTTCGCGCGGGGCGTCGAGCGCGTACGGGCCGAGCACGCGGTCTGCACCCTCCGCCGCCAGCGACGGCGCGTGGTCGAGGCCGATGCGCAGGAGGTCGTCCACGGTGGGGAGCCGAGCGGCGATCGGCGCGCGCTCGCGCTCGGGGCGGAGGGCGGGCGGGCGCGGCCCGTCGACCATTGGGTCGTCCCACACCCCCACCGTTCGCTCAGGGTCGGGCCAGACGCGCGGGTGGCTCATGGGTCCACCTTCACGGGTGTCTCTGCGTCGTACCGGGCGGCGGCCTTGCGCAGCGACTCCGCGACGCGCCGGCGGAGGTCCGGAGGGGACAGGACCTCGGCGTCCATGCCGAACCCCTGCACCCAGGTCTGCATCTCGACGCTCGCAGACACCGTCATCCGCAGGCCGAGCCGGCCGTCCGGCAGGGTGCGGAACGTCTGCGTGGGGTGCCAGGTGCGCTCGCGGACGTAGGCGGTGACGCGCTCGGCGAAGGCGATCTCGACCTCGTCGGGGGAGCCGCTGATGATGCCGAAGGCGTGGGCGATGTGGGCCTCGGGGCGCCACCCGGTGGGCACTGCGAAGTGGTCGTTCCGCCGGCGGACCACGTCGCCGAAGCGCTCGACGGCGTACGTCTTCACGAGGTTCGCCTCCACGTCGAGCGCGAACAGGTACAGGCCCTGCCGGAACGTGGCGAGCGTGTACGGATACAGCAGGCGCGTGGTCTCGAGGCCCGTGGTCATCGCGCGGTACCGGGCCTCGAGGGGCTGGTTGTACACGAGCGACGTGACGATCTCGTCGAGCACCTCCGAGGCCACCCGGTAGTCCTTCGCGGGCTCGGGCACGGCCAGGAACTTGGTGTCGAGCTGGCGGGCCAGATCGCGGTGCGTCCGGGAGATCGCCGGCTCGAGCCGCTCGATCGCGCCCTCGAGGTCCTCGGCGAACGAGGTCCCCTCCAGGAAGTTGAACAGCTTGCGCCCGAAGTGCAGCGACAGCACCTCGGACAGCGACAGCTGAACCCCGGTGCGGCGCCAGCGGGGGTCGATCGTGATGAGGCGGTCCTCGCCGCGGCCTTCGTCCTGGACGGGGAGCTCGAGCTCCTTGAGGTCGGCGAGGTACCGGCGGAGCGAGCGGGCGTCGAGCTCGAACCGCTCCATGAGCTCGCTCGAGCGGACGCCGCCGCGCCGCGCCATCAGCTCCAGCATCTTCACCAGCTTCTGGCCTTTGTTCATCGGGGGTCCTGCGTGCGCGGCGGGGCGGTGGGTGCGGGCGATCCTGGGAGGCGGACAGATTCTGGCTCGGTGCCGGTGGACACTTCCCTCGTTCGGGGACCGCCGGCAACCGCCGACCCCCGATCCGGAACCTGAACGCTTGACCAGTGAACAGACGTTCCGTTATCCTGGGGACCACAGGGAGGGAAGATGCCGATCGAGCTGTTCACCATCGGTGCCGAAGCCTGGATGCTCGTGGCCGTGGCCGGTCTGGGGATCGCCGCCCTCCCATGGTCGGCCCCGGAGGTGGCGCAGGTCACCCTGGCCGCTCAGACGGCCCGCAAGCTGATGCGGGTGGGGCTCCGGTGGGTGCGCGCTCCGTACGGCACCGTCACGGCGCGGGAGCTGGCGGCGGTCGTCGCGCGCTGACTGCGCCGTCGGTGGCTCAGGGGCGGTGCGCTGCCACTTGCGCCACCAGCGCGCGGAGCCAGCGGTGCGCCGGATCGGATTGTTGGCGGCCGTGCCATTGCTGCCAGATCGTGAACCGCGGGAGCGCCAGCGGCGGCTCGCGCACCACCAACCCGAGGGACGGCGCCAGCAACTCGGCCAACCGGGTGGGCAGCGTGACGATCGCGTCGCTGCCAGCCACGATGTGCGCGGCGGGGACGAACTGCGCCACGCGGGTGACCACCACGCGGCGCCGCCCCTGCTCCTCGAGGGCGGTGTCCACCACGCTGCCGGGGGTGCCCCGGGGCGCGATGAGCACGTGTTTGAGCGCGCAGTACAGATCGAGGGTCCAAGGCTCCTCGAGGCGGGGGTGGTCGGCGCGCAGCAGGCACGAGAAGCCGTCGTCCCACAGACGCTGCTGGAACACGCCCTCGAGGTCGGGCCCCGCGGTGCCGATCACGAGGTCGATCCCCTCCTCTCCGAGGGAGGGGCGCACCTCGGTGGGCGGTTGCACCACCACGAGCTCCACGCCGGGCGCCTCGCGCAGGAGGCGCGCGGTCACGCCGGGCCCCAACAGGATGCCGCCGTAGTCAGGGGCCGCGATCATGAACGTGCGGCGGGCCTCCGCGGGGTCGAAGCGGGCGGGGGCGAGGGCCGTGGCGAGGCTGGCGAGCGCGGTACGGACGGGCTCCTGCAGCGCCACCGCCCGGGGCGAGGGGACCAGGCCACGCCCGCCCTTCACCAGCAGCGGATCCCCGAGCTCCCGCCGCAAGCGCCCCAACGCGTGGCTCACCGCGGACTGCGTGGACCCGAGGCGCGCGGCTGCGCGGGTGGCCGACCTCGTCTCGAGCAGGGCGTCCAACACCACCAGCAGGTTGAGGTCCAGCCCGCGGAGCCCAACATCATGTGCAGCGTTCATGGTGGCCCTGTACCCGCCACATGCGACCGCAGCCAGGGCGGCGGGTACTGGTCCGGCGGAGGTCGAGATGTTCGTCGTACTCGGGGTCACTGGGAACACGGGGAGCGTGGTCGCGAATCGGTTGTTGAACGCCGGGGCGTCGGTCCGGGTGGTGGTCCGGGACGCCGCGAAGGGCGAGGCCTTCGCGCGTCGCGGCGCCGAGGTGGCGGTCGCCGACCTGCTCGACCCGGCGGCGGTGGCGGCGGCGTTCCGCGGCGCTCGCGGCGTCTACGTGCTGTTGCCGCCCAACGGCGCCTCACCGGCGTTCCTGGACGAGCAGCGGCGCAAGACCGAGGTGCTGGCCGAGGCGGCCCGGGCCGAGGGCGTGCAGCACCTGGTGTTGTTGTCGTCGGTGGCGGCCCAGTACCCCGGCGGCACCGGGCCGATCGTGGCGCTGCACCACGCGGAGGCGCGGTTCGCAACAGCGGTCCCGCGCCGGACCTACGTCCGCGCCGCGTACTTCCTCGAGAACTGGGGGGGCTCGCTCGGCGGGCTCGCAGACGGGGTGTTCCCGTCGTTCCTGAACCTCGACGTTCCGATCGACATGGTCGCCACCGCCGACATCGGCCGCGTGGCGGCGGACGCGCTCCTCGCGGGCGGGGTCCCGGGCACCGAGATCGTGAACCTGGCGTCGGGGCCCGGTCCCCACTCTCCGCGCGAGCTGGGCGCCCTGGTCTCGTCGCTGGTGGGGCGGCCGCTCCAGGTGGTGCAGGGTCCGAAGGAGGCGATCGTGCCGACCTTCACCTCGTACGGCATGTCGAAGGACATGGCGTCGCTGTACGAGCAGATGATCACGACGTTCAACGGCTCGACGAGCGATCCGTGGGAACGCAGCCACGGCTTCGTGCGCGGTCCGACGACCGCCGAGGCCGTCCTCCGCAAGCTCCTCGGTCGCTGACGGGGGATTGGACCAGGTGGGAGTCGAACCCACAGGGTGACCCGGATTTTAAATCCGGCGCGTCTGCCGTTCCGCCACTGGTCCCGGCGCAGGGTATCCGGGGGCGTCGTGAACGGCGCTACTTCCGGCCGTACCGGAAAGCCGTGAGCAGGCCCGTCAGGAACCCGAACAGGTGGGCCTGCCAGCTCACGCCCGCGGCGAGCGGCAGGATGCCCCACACCATCCCACCCATCCAGAACGTGACGACGACCGAGGTCACGACGGAGACGACGGAGCGCTCGAACACCCCGCGCGCCATCAGGAAGCCGAGCCAGCCGAAGATCAGGCCCGAGGCTCCCAGGTGGACGGTGCCGGCGCCGCCGAACACCCACGCGCCGAGGCCGGAGCCGAGGACCGACGCGACCGTGACCGCGGCGAAGTCGCGGCGGCCGCGTACGAGCATCAGCGCACCCAGCACCACCAGGGGCAGCGAGTTCGACACCAGGTGCGACACAGAGCCGTGCAGGAAGGGCGCGAACAGGATCCCGACCAGCCCGGTGAGGCTGCGCGGCACGATCCCGAAGGTGAGGAGCGCCCCGCCCGAGAGCACGGTCAACACGTGCACGAGCCACAGCAGGCCGAGTCCCCCGAGGAGCAGTCCCCCATCCTGGCGGACACGGTCGAGGGCAGCAGGGGCGCGACGCGAGATCGTGGCCATGGGTTCTCCTATCGCCGTCGGATACGCAGCGTCGGTGTGGTTCCTTTCCTCAGCCGCAGCGCAGGTCATCGAGCTGCCCGACGAAGACCCCCTGGTCAGCCTGCGCCTGCGGGCGATGGGCGGCGCCGCTACGGGCCTGGCGGAGTCAGCCTCGGCCAACCTCGAGAACCCCGCCGCCATCGGGACGCGACGGTCCCCGGCCGACCAGAGCCGGCTGGATCCGGACCTCACCCTGCAGGCCCGCGATCACCCGCTGTTGGCGATGGTCTTCGGGACACCGGACGCCCCGTATCGCAGCGCGTACTTCCAGGTGGCGGCCAACGTCCGCTACGAGCGCGGTGGGTTCGCGATCGGGTGGCGGGAGACCCGCGTGTCGGACGGCGACGTTGACGTGGGCACGTTCCTCGCGTCACCCGGCGCAGCCTACGCGGGCAGCGAGTGGGTGGTCGGCCTCGTCCCACACGTGTACGGACTGCAGGCCGACGGGCGTGGCCTGGCCGTGGGGTTCGGAGCCACTGCGGGCGCGTCGTGGTCGCCTCCTGGCCAGTGGCGGTTGGGGGCGAGCTTCCGTCCGCCGCTCCGGTCCGGCGTGCTCCCGGGGGCGGGTCCCACGCAAGCCCGGCTTCCGCTCGAGGCGCAGGTCGGCGCCGTGTGGTCACCCGGTTTCCGGAACGAGCCCGGCCGGTGGGGGCCCACGCGGGAGCGCCAGGCTTCCGAGAGCGCAGCGCTCGTGGTCGGTGAGGTGGTGCTCACGGGGGACTCGGCCGAGGCGGTGGTGCTCGCGGAGGGCGACGACACCCCGGAGACCTCGGGCACGACGGTGTCTCCGCGCGTGGGGGTCGAGGGCTGGTTGCTCGACGACCGCCTCCGGCTGCGCGGCGGTGCGGGCGTGTTGGCCGGGCGCGGCGGGACCCCGCTCGACCCGTTCGGCGCGGCGGGTGTGGCCTGGGCGGTGGTGCAGGATCCGCGTGGGTTCGCGTGGCGTGCCGTGGTCGGTGGCGAGTGGTACGCCGCCACCGGCCCGGCGATCGGCATCGGGCTCGAGACCTGGTGATCAGAGGTCGTCGAGGATCCGCTTCTTGGCGGCGTCGTACTCCTCCTGCGTGATCAGGCCCTCGTCGAGCAGCTGCTTCGACTTCTTGAGGCGGGCCACGCTGTCCTCCTGGGCGTCGGGCGCTTCGCCTTTCGCGGCGGCCACGGCCTGCTTCGCCTTCTCCACGGCGTCCTGGTTGCCCACGTTCTCGGGCTTGTAGGTCTGCTTCGCCTGCTTGGTGGACTGCTCGTACACCTCCCGCATCTTGTCGCGGGACATCGAGCCGTCGGTGCGGAACCAGGCGTCCGCCACCGCGCCGATCCCGAGGGTCGAGGCGTACATGAAGGGCGCCGCGATGATGCCGCCGAGGCCCGGCAGGATGAACTTCGCAGCGGTGGTGGCGATCCGCGACCCGACGAGCGACGCGCCGACCGTGGTGCCGATCTGCAGGATGAGCTCGGTCGCCGTTTCGCGGGTGAGGGTCTTCTCGTAGTGGTTCGCGATCCCGATCACCATCCCCACGTGCAGCGGCATCACGCCGAGCACCTCGGAGCCCGGGATGGGCAGGATGGTGAGCGCGGCCGTGGCGTAGCCGCAGGTCTCCACCAGGCGGTTGATCTCTTCGTGGGGGCTCACATTGCACATCATCGACATGGTTGGGTGCTCCGAACGTTCACGTGGCTCGCCGCAAGACGGGGACATCATCCCCCGGGCGAGTGGCGCCTGGGCGGCGGCGATGTGAAGCCCCGGTGAACCCGTTACGACCGCGCCCTCCGGAGTGTTGCCATGACCCCCGCCGATCGCCCCAACCTGCTGGGGTTCGTGCCCGAGGAGCTGGCCGGGTGGCTCACCGCCGCGGGGCAGCCGTGCGAGCTCGCGGCAGCCCGCCAGATCCTGTCGCGCCTGATCACGGCCGGCTCCGACGATCCCACCCCCACGCGCCGCGCCGTGCGCAAGGTGCTGCTCGACCACCTGCGGGCGCACGCCACCTGGGCGCGGCCGGAGATCGAGGAGCGCGTCGAGGATCCGGACGACGGGAGCGTGCGGTACCTGTTCAAGGGCGCGGACGGCGCCCGGTTCGAAGCGGTCCGGATCTCGCTGCACAAGCCCGGGAAGTACACGGTGTGCCTGTCGTCGCAGGCCGGGTGCGCGATGGGGTGCGACTTCTGCGCCACCGGGCGCCTGGGCCTCGCGCGGCAGCTCACCGCGGCGGAGATCGTGGGCCAGTTCGTCGCCGTGCGCGACGAGGCGCCGGGGCGGGTCTCCGGGGCCGTGTTCATGGGCCAGGGCGAGCCGCTGCACAACTACGACGAGGTCATCCGCGCGGCGCGCGTGTTGTCGAACCCCGCGGGCGGCATGATCGCGCAGGAGAACATCACCATCTCGACCGTGGGGCTCGTGTCGCAGCTCCGGCGGTACACGGCCGAGGGCCACGACTACAAGCTCATCGTGAGCCTCACGTCCGCAGTGCCCGACAAGCGCCGCGCCCTGCTGCCCGTGGCGGGCAAGGTGCCGTTCGAGGAGCTGATCGGCGCGATCCGCGAGCACGCGGCGGCCCTGAAGGCGCGCTCGAAGCAGGAGTCGATCGGCCAGCGCATGACGGTGGCCTGGGTGCTTCTGGGCGGCGTGAACCACGGCGACGACGAGATCGAGGCCATGGCGCGCCACTTCGAGGATCTGCCGGTCCGGGTGAACGTGATCGACGTGAACGACGCCCGCCCGGACGGGTACCGGCGCGCCACCGACGAGGAGCGCACGACCTTCACCCGCAAGCTCGGGAGCCTCGGCCTGCCCGTGGTCCGGCGCTACTCGGTGGGGCGGTCGCGGCACTCTGCGTGCGGGATGCTCGCGGGCAAGCGCCTCGCCGAGCTCGCCGCAGAGAATTGATCCGGGTTCCGATCCACCTCGGTACGCGGGGGGT
>JBIKWC010000492.1:0-3454 GCA_044356535.1 Myxococcota bacterium | reverse complement strand
GCAGCTCCCGCTGTCGTCGCACTGCGCCGCGTACGTACACGGGTCGGCGTCGTTGCAGGTCGTGCCCTCCGCTGCGGGCGAGGGGGCGCCCTCACACTGGCCCGCGGAGCAGGTGTCGCCCGAGGTACAGGTGTTCCCGTCGTTGCACGCGAACCCGTTGTTCGCGGTGCCGTGGGTGCACCCGCCCGCCCCGCAGGTGTCGGAGGTGCAGATGCTCCCGTCGTTGCAGCTCGCGGCGCCCGCGATGTCGCAGCCGTCCTGGCACCACTCCTCCGGGTGGCTCGACTCGTTGTTCGTGAACAAGGCGATCGCCGTCACCCGGCCCGTGGTGGTGGGAATCAGCGGGACCGCGTCGGGCAGCGCGTACGTCCAACTGAGGACCGGACCCGGACCCGGCGTGGCCGTGCCGAGGTAGCGACCGAGCTCCGTGCCGCTGTCCGCGAACAACTCGATCCGGTCGAGCGTGCGGCCGGCCGGCACCGTGTAGGCGCCGACCATCGACACCGGCGTGACCACCGAGATCGTGGGCCGGGCGGTGGCCGCGGCGCCGTTGACCGACGACGACAGCGAGAACGGACACGACCCGTTGTCCGAGACCTCGTTGCGCGACCAGCGCACCCGGCTGGCGCCGGTCACCACGCGGATCCCCCGCAGGACGTTGGCGGTGATCGTGTTCCGGAGCAGCGTGTCGTCGGCGGCGGTCCCGCCGGTCGGGTCGAGCTCGATCCCGTCCTGGCCGTTGTTCCCGATGCGGTTGTCGCTCACCAGCCGCCGGTCGCCGCTGCGGAGGTTGACGCCGTCGGCGTCGTTGCCCCGGGCGGTGACGCCGTCGGGTGCCCAGCCGACGAGGTTGTCGCGGATGGTGACGTCGGTCCCGAACACCTGCAGCCCCGACAGCCCGTTGTCGGCGAGCACGTTGGGGGTGCACGCCGCTGGCCCGGGCCGGCAGCCGTCGACGACCGTTTCGTCGCCGATGGCGCCGACGTACACCCCGTGGCCCGCGTTGCCGAACGCAGCCCCGGCGGGGTTCGTCCCGACCAGGTTGCCGAACAGGTCCACCCGCTGGGCGTTGATCGAGATGCCGTCCCCCGTGTTCCCCGAGACCACGTTGTCGACGAGCGAGTGGAACACGCTCACGCCGGCCGCAGCGTCCAGCCGGATGCCCGCGCCGGTGTTGGGGATGGCCGTGGCGCTGTCGTACGAGAGCCCCACCACGTTGTTCTCGATGGTCACGTGGTCGGCGGGGTCGCCGTTGAGCGCGCCGGACACGAGGATGCCGCCGGTCCCGTTGCCCGAGACCAGGTTGAGGTCGAGGTCGTGGCCATCGGACGCGAACACCTCGATGCCCGCGCCCCCGTTGCCGAGGTCGAGCCACCCGTCGGTCCCGACCCAGTTGCCGAAGACGGTCGAGGGGTTGCACCGGGCGCCGAGCTGGATGCCTGCGAGCGTGTTGTTGACCACGCGGTTGCCTGCGATGGTCCCCTGGGCCGTGAGGCCGCTCTGCGCTGCGCAGAGGATGCCGTGTCCCGCGTTGCCCGCCTGCTGGCCGACGATGTTCTGTTCCACCGTCAGGTCTGCGCCGCCGAGGAGCGCGATGCCGTGCCCGTTGGACTTCGTCCCGTCCACGGTGTTGTCCCGGACCTCCACCCGCAGCGGCCCGCCGCCCGTCCCGGTGCCTCGGCGCACGGCGATGCCCGCGCAGCTCGCGGTGGTGGCGTTCCAGTTGTCCCGCGCGAGGTTGCCGGTCACTTCGACATCGTACGTGACCGCCGCCAACCCGGTGACGAGGATCCCGAACTTGTCGTTGCCGCGGAGCTCGTTGTCGGCGACGAGGATGTCGGCGGCCTGGACCACGAGGCCCTGGTCGGGGCAGTTGGCGAGGATCAGCTCGCGCACGGTCATGCCGACGCCGCCCGCCACGAGGGCGCTGCCGGTGGTCATCGCGGCGGCGCACTCCACGCGCACCCGCAGGTCACCGTCGAGGATCACGGAGGCCTTGGTGACCACCGGCAGGGGCGTGGTGAGCGTAATGGGGGTGACGACGCCCGGCGGGAACGTGGTGGTCGAGAAGGTGACGGTCTCGCCGACCGTCAGGTTGTTGAGCTCCCACCTCAGGGTGCCGGCCACGTTGGTGTCGGCGGTGGAGGACACGACGCCCGCCTGGGCAGCACCCAGCGCCAGGAGCGCGCCGATCACGGGGTCACCTCGAAGGTCGCGACCACCCGATCGCAGCTTGCGCCGTCGGACCATGCCGTCCACCACGACCCGGGCAGGAGCCCCAACGCGGCCACGGCGTCTGCGTCGACCGAGATCGCCACGACCTGGTCCTCGACGAAGGTGGCGACGAAGGGCGCGGGGTCGAGCACACACCAGGCGGGGTCGAGCCCATCCGCGGGGCAGCCGGGCGCCGGGGCGCAGTCCTGCTCCCACACGCCGGGTGGCGCGACCCGGGCTAGCGCCGCGCCGGCTTGATTTGGTGGGGGGGCAATTCGCTGGAGCCGCAGCCAAGGACATAAGACAGGATCATCCGATCCTCCTGGGGGTGGAGGCTACACTCAAGAGGCGTGGTTGGCATGCGGTGCCGTCCGGCGCTGCTGCAGGCGTGTTCCCCGTGCTATCGGGGAGCGATGTGGTCGCTTCTCGCGTGTTCGTCCGAGGTCCCGCCGCCGCCCGAGCGCGTCGTCCAGGGGCCACCGGCGGTCCGCGCCGCCGTCGACGCCCGCGAGGTGCGCCTCGAGGCCGCGACCCGGCGCCTCACCGGGCGGACCCCCGAGGTGCGGCTGGTGGGGATGGTGCACGTGGGTGACCCGGCCTACTACGCCGCGGTGGACGCATTCCTCGCGCCGTGTGCGCGGGTGTTGTACGAGGGCCTCGACGCGGACCAGGGCGAGCTCCCGGACGACGCCGACGTGGCGGACTCCCTCGCTGCCGCCGGGCTCGTGTTCCAGCGGGACGCGCTCGCCACCGACGACCGCTGGGTGCGCACCGATGGCTCGGTGAGCGAGGTGCGCGCAGCGTTGTCGGCGCGCCCGGACCTGGATCCGGCGGTGGTGGACACCTGGCTCGTGGACCGCGACCGCGACGCCCTGCGGGAGGTGCTGGGGGCGGCGCGACAGAGCGAACGGCTCCGGGGCGTCGTCCGGATGTCGCTCGTGCGGGGGCTGGCGGCGCCCCCGCCCCGCGAGGACGCCTGGTGGGACGTGGTGATCGGCGCGCGCGACGTCCGCGTGGTGGACGCGGTGCTCGCGTCGCCGGTGGGACCGGCGTGTGTGGTGTACGGCGCCGATCACCTGCCGGACCTCGAGGCCCGCCTGGTGCGCCGGGGGTGGGCGGTCACCGAGCGTGGCGCCTTGCCCGTGGTGTCGGTGCTCCTGGCCGAGCTCGGACTGGGGCCGGTGCAGGTCCGCCAGTTCTTGGAGCGGCGGTAGGCAGGGGGCAGGGGGCAGGGGGCAGC
>JBIKWC010000351.1:0-7093 GCA_044356535.1 Myxococcota bacterium | reverse complement strand
ACGCGTTCCCGGCGCCGCGGGAGCTCGCCACGGACCGGTGCATCTCGTACTGGACGATCGAGGCCAGGGGCCTGCCTCCGCCAGAGCTCCGCCCGCAGCTCGGGCGCTGGTTGTTCGGCTGCGACGTGTGCCAGGAGGTCTGCCCCCACAACCACGATCCACTCGACCCGGAGGAGGACGACCTGCGGCCCCGCCACGCGTGGGTCGACCTCGTGGAGCTGCTGCGCTCGTCCGACGACCAGCTCCTGGCCCGCTACGAAGGCACTCCGCTGCGCCGCCCCGGCGCGGTGGGGCTCAAACGCAACGCGCTCCTGGTGCTGGGCAACCTCGGGGACCCTGCTGCCGCCGCCGTCATCCACGACACGGCGCTGCACCACCCGGCGCCCGTGGTCCGTGAAGCAGCGGCCTGGGCCCTGTCGCGGCTCCCTGCGTAGGTCAGGCGGACCGGGCGATGGCGTCCTGCAGCGCTGCCACGTCCTTCACGACCGCGCCCACCTGGCCGACGGCGAGCGCCGCCACGGCCGAGCCGAGCCGTCCGCACCGGTCCGGCGACATGCCCCGGGCCCAGCCGAACAGGAACCCGCCGGCGTACGCGTCTCCAGCGCCCGTGGTGTCGATGGCCTTCACCGGGAAACACGCGATCGGGTGCTGCTCGCCGCGGTGGATGACCATGGAGCCCCGGGCCCCGAGCTTCACGACGACGGTCTCGACCCCTGCGCGCTCGGCCACGTGCAGGGCGCCCTGCACCGGATCGTCCACTCCGGCCAGCGTCCGCGCCTCCTCGGCGTTGAGGAACACGATGTCCACGTGCTCCTTCAGCGTGGCCCACAGCGCGTCCGCCACCACCCGGCACACGAACGGGTCCGAGGCGTCGAGCGACACCGTGACCCCGGGGGCCGCCGAAGCAGCGCGGATCGCGGTGATGGCGGCGTCCTTCATGGGGGAGTCGAGGAGGGTGTAGCCCTCGAAGTGCGCCACCCGGGAGCGCGCCAGCTCCCGGTCGTAGCCGGCGAGGTCGCGCAGGAGGGTGGCGGCGCCGAGGTCGGTGAGCATGGTGCGCTCGGCGTCGCGGCGGGAGATGATCGACAGGCACTTCCCGGTCGCGGTCTCGCGCGTGAACTGCAGGCGGTGGCCGCCGCAAGCCTTGTCGAGGAGCGAGCCGTACAGCCGGCCCATCTGGTCGTCGCCCACCTGGCCGAGGAACAACGCTGCGCCGCCGAGCCGGCCGACGGTGGCGATGGTGTTGGCGCAGGAGCCGCCCGAGTCGAACACGACCCCCGCGAGCTGCACGCGCTCGTACACCTGCGTCCACCGCGCGTGGTCCACGGGGTGGAACGTCCCGCGACCGTAGCCCAGCTCGTCCAGGAGGGAGTCGTCGTCGAGGACGACCAGGGCGTCCATCAACGCGTTGCCGACGCCGGCGACCTCCCACTCCATCGAGCGCTGATCCACGGTCACTCCAGGCCGGGGCGGTTAGCGTGCGTCCGGACACACGTCAACGTGTGCGCCAGCGAGGCGACGTGGGCGGGAACGCGTTCCGAAGGTTCCAGTTGGTCGGAGGGGTCGCGCTGGGCGTGGTCGCGCTGGGCGTCTTCCTGTGGAGCCTCGACTGGGCGGGCCTGGCTGCTGCGTTGTCTCGCGTGTCGGTGGGGTGGATGTGCATCGCCACGCTCGCGATGCTCGCCGACTACGCCGTCCAGGGGCTGCGCTGGCGCCTGTTGCTGCGCGACGCCGTGCCGGACCTCGGCCTCGTCACCACCTGGCGGGCCACCACCGTGATGTGGGCCGGCAACACGTTGCTGCCCTTGCGCGCAGGGCTCGTGCTCCGCGCGCTCGTGGTGCTGCGCAAACACGACGTCCCCTTCGCCACCGTGTTCTCCACCCTCGTCGCCGAGACGGTGTGCGACCTCGTGGGCGTGGTGGGCCTGTTGCTCCTGACCATCCAGGTGATCCCTGCGGAGCTGGCGCACGAAGGTCCCCTCATGCGCCTCCGCAGCATCGGCAGCTGGGCCGGCGCAGCTTCGCTCCTGCTCCTCGGGTTCGTGGTCCTGCTGTCGAGCCCCGCCGCCCGGACCGCGGTGGACACCGCCCTGCTGCGGCTGCCCAACGACAGCGCCCGCCGCTGGCTCCTGTCGTCCTTCGATCAGGTCATCGCGGGGATGGCGGTCGTGCGAGACCCGGTGCGGTTCCTCCAGGCGCTCGGGCTCACCGCGCTCGTGTGGTTCGGGTGGTTCCTGGGGATCGCGGCCACCCTGCGCGCGTTCTCGCTCGACGTCGGCGCCGCCGGGGCCCTGTTCCTCGAGACCGCCCTCACGTTGTCGATGCTGGTCCCGCAGGCGCCCGGGTTCCTCGGCGTGTTCCAGGTGGTGACCGAGGAGGCCCTCGGCCTGTTCGGGGCCCCGGAGAGCGAGTCGGAGGCCGTGGCGCTCTTGTTCTGGACGGTGTGTTTCGTCCCGGTCACGCTGCTCGGCGCGGTGGACGCGTGGCGATCGGGCCTCCGCCCCGGCGCCGGGGCCGACTGACGCCCGCGCTCACCCCGGTGGTGCCGCGAGGGTGAGCTCCAGGGCCACCCCGGCCCGCGGGTGCACCGTGACGCTCGAGCTGCGCACCACCTCCGGGCCGGACCGACGCTCCACGACGACGTCGCACGGCGCGCCCGCCACCACCGACAGCGCGAAGGTACCGTCCGGATCGAGCGCCACCTCGCGACCACAGGCGGACACCACCAGCCCGGGCCCCTCCCCCACCACCTTGCCGTACACGAGCGTCTCCGGCCGCGGCACGAGCGGGACGAGGTCCCCACACACCCCGCCGGCCCAGCGGAGATCCGCGGCTTCGAACCCGTCGACCTGCAGGTCCCCCGCGCCTTCCGGCCGCCGCGGCGTGAAGGTGACCCAGTCCCGCTCCACGTCGAGGACCACGGCTCCCAGCGATGCGCCGGTCGCCGGATCCCGCTCCTCCAGCACCACCCGCCGGGGTCCCGGCGCTACGTCGAGCTGGCAGTGCACGTCGGCACGCACCACGGTGCGGGGCTCCGCCGGAGGGGGCGACCGGCGCGCGAGCCACGTGCCGACCGACGCGCCCGCCACGACCGCCGCCAGCGTCGCGATGGTGATGACCCGGCGCTGCACGCTCCCCTCCGCCCCCGAGCTATCTCCACCGCGACAGCGGGGTCGCGGTCTGCGCGCCGTCGCCCGACCACCGCCGGCGTCCCCACGCGCTCCATGGAGCCTCGAACGCTCGCTCTGGCCGGCGCGCAGCGACTGGCACGCGGGTTGCTTCCCCGCACCCGCATCGGAGGCTCCGTGCGCCTGCTCCCCCTCGCCCTGTCCAGCCTGCTCGCCGCCTGCACCCCCGTCGAGCCCTGCGCAGAGACCGCGCTCGTCGACGACCCGATCCTCGAGGTCGGGCTCGAGGACCCCGAGGGGTTCCCGGGGCCGGTGCAGGACGGCGCCCGCGTGGTCCCGGAGTGGGGGTCCCAGGGCGGCCGCCACGTCTACCTGTCGCTGCACACCACCGGGTTCTGGCCGGGTGAGGACAGCGAGCTCGGGGAGGACCTGGAGGTCCCCACGTTCGAGGCGGTCCTCACCGACGACGCCACCGGACAGGTCGTCACGACCCAGCAGTGGGGCTGGTTCGCGATGGACGGGGACGCGGTGGATGCGACCATCGCGCTCGGAGAGCTGTTCCTCCCCGAGCCCGGGGGGTACGGCTCCTACGGGACGGCACCAGAGGCGACGGAGCCACAAGCGGTGACGTTGACCGTGACCGGCACGGATCGCTGCGCCACCACGCTGGAAGCGGCCGCGGCCTTCACGCTGGTGTGGTGAGGTCCTCGGGCGTGGGCTCGGGCGACGCCTTCCGCGCGATCACCGCCTCCCGGTAGGCTGCGCTGCGGGCGCGCATGACGGCGCCGAGCGGGCGGAACGCCTCGGGCGCGTGCCACGGATCGAACGACCAGCCCTCGGCGCGAGCGGAGAGCGCGACGGCAGCGGGCGCAGCGAGGTCCTGGCGGGGCAGCTCGAGCGTGGCCACCACCTCCCAGGGGCTCGTCCAGCGCACCAGGGGGTCCTCGATGGGCGTCGTCGCCTCGTCGACGAAGCGCTGCACGCGGACGGCGAACCGGATCGGGGCCGCCGCCAGCCGCCGCTGCAGGTCCGGGCCGTAGTGATCCCGCGCCGACCGGTCCGGCGTCCCCTCGGCGTAGACCGCGATCGGGTCGAACGAGTACTTCACGGCGAGGTCGCCCCACCGGATCGGCAGCGCCGAGAAGAACGGCTTCTCCGCGTAGTGCGCGAGCGGAGTGCCGAGGTCCTTCTGCAGCTGGCCCAGCAGGGCGAAGGCCCGAGCGGGGCCGAGGGCCCACACCAGCGCGAACAGCGCACCGAGCTTCGAGCCCGACGAGGCCTCGATCACCGTGACGAACTCCTCGGCGGTCAGGAACGGCGTCATCTCGCTCGTGATCGCCAGGAAGTCCTGGGTGACCGCGTCCCGCAGGGGGGGGATCAGCTTGGGCCCCGGAACGCCCACGACCTTCACGGCCATGCCGCGGACGTCGGGCTCGGCGTCCGGCTGGTTCTTGCCGGAGCCGTTCGAGAACCGGACGACCGCGGGGAACGTCCCTGGAGCAGCGAAGATCCCGACCCGCAACGCCTCCGGGAGGCCGTCGTGGACAGTGAGCTCGGCCCGCGCGGCGGCCACGGGCTTGTAGTGGAGGCCCTTGCCCATCGGACGCTGCTGCGCCCTCGCCTCCTGCACGGCGCGGAGCCTGGCGGCCAGCGCATCGAACCGAGCCTGCTCCCCTTCTTCGATCCGCTCGCTCCAGGCCGGCATGGACGCTCCCCTCCCCGAGCCGGAGGGCTAACCGTCGGCGGCGCCGGAGGGCCCGGTGTGGGTGCGGAACAGATCGCGGAGCGCGACGGGCTCCCGGGGGCCACCGCCGTCGCGTTGCACCCGGTCGAGGACCTCCTCGATCGGGCCGAGGGTCCAGCACTCCTCGTCGGCGAGCGCCTCGAGGGGGTGCTCCGGCGTCTCGTTGAGGGAGCACCAGTCGCGGTACTCGCCGACCCCATCCCCTTCGGGGAGAGGGCCGTGCCAGCGCAGCGGCAGCCCCGCCACCCGACACTGGTACGGGCGGGCGTCGTAGATCCGGCACTCGCGGTCGGGGCCCAGGAACGCGCACGCGCCCGGGGGATGCGGGGCCCCGGTGATCAGCAGGACACCGTGCTCCTCGCGGATCCGGTCCGCCTCGATCGAGGGCACGGTGAGCCCGTCCACGCAGCACGCTGCGCAGCCCCGGCCGCAGCGGAGGCGGCCCGCGTGTCGCTCGACCAGGGGCGCCACGGCGCGATCGACCGCCTCGTGGAGCGCCTTGACCCGGGAGGTGTCGCGTCCGGTCTTCATGCTGGCTCCCCATTCGTCGGGACGGCGCCCGTCGAGCGACCCTCGACCTCGGCCACCAACCAGCGGAACGTCGCTTCGGCGTCCGGATCGTGGAACTGGTACCCGGACGCCAGCAACCGCTCCGGCACCGCCCGGATCGACGCGATCAGCAGGCCGTCCGCGAGCTCTCCGAGCGCCCCGCGCAGCGCCCACCGCGGCGCGTGGGTGACGACGGGCACGTCCATCACGCGGCCGAGGGCCTCGAGCCACTCGCGGTTGCGCGGGGGCACGGGGACGGTGCCGTTGTACACGCCCCGGCAGCCCTCCCGATCGGCCAGGTGGACGAGCGCCCCGACCGCGTCCCGGATCGACAACCAGGGCGTGTACTGGCGCCCGTGACCGAGCCAGCCGCCGACCAGCCGGAACGGCCGGACCATCAACGGAAACACCCCCCCGGACGGGGACAACACGAGGTTCATCCGCAGCACGGCGCACCGGATCCCCAGCTGCTCCGCCGCGAGGTTCGCGTGTTCCCAGGCCACACACAGCTCCGGGAAGAACCCGTGCCCCGGGGGAGCGTCGTCGGAGAGCAGCTCGTCCCCGCGATCCCCGAACAGCCCCAGCCCGCCCGTCGAGACGAACGCCTTCGGGGGGTGATCGAGGTCGTAGAACGTGGAGATCAGCGTCTCGGTGCTGCGGACGCGGCTGTCGTAGAGAACCTTGCGGCGCTGGCGGGTCCACGGGCGGTCGGCGATCGGGGCGCCCGCGAGCTGGAACACCACGTCCGCCCCTTCCAGCGCCCGCGCGCTCGAGAACCCGCGCACCGGATCCCACTGGATCTCGTCGTCGTTCCTGGGCGTCTGGCGGGTGACCACGCGCACGACGTCGCCGCGGGCTCGCAGGGACCGCGCGAGCCACGTGCCGATCAGGCCGGAACCGCCGACGAGGATGTACCGCAGCGCTGGCTCCCGGGGAGCGACGGTGGAGCGGCCGAGTACCGCCCGGGGTGCCGGCGCGCAACTCGGGCGGCACCGTGCCCCCCCGGAGCGATACAGGAGCGTCCTCGGAGGTTCGATGCGGCCCCCCCCTTCCGGACTGCGCGACGGCCTCGGCGACGAGTCCAGCAAGCGCCCCCTCGTCGATTGGGTGTTCGACGGCGTGGCCGATCGCTACGACCTGGGCAACGATCTCATGTCGCTCGGCTGGCACGCGAAGTGGAAGGAGCGCCTGATCCTGCTCGCGGGGCCCCGGCCCGGAGAGCGTGCGCTCGACCTCGCTACCGGCACGGGCGACGTGGCGTTCGCAGTGGCGCGGCTCACCGCGCCCGGCGAGGTGATCGGGCTCGACGTGAGCCCGGCGATGCTGGCCCACGCGCGCCGGAAGCAGCCAGCCGAGCTGAACAACCTCACCTTCGTCGAGGGAGACGCCACCGCGCTCCCCTACCCCGACGCGTCGTTCGACCTCGTCACCATCGGCTACGCCGGCCGAGGCTTCCCGAGCTGGGAGCGCGTGTTGTCCGAGGTCTACCGCGTGCTCCGCCCAGGGGGTCGGTTCGTCAACCTCGACTTCGCCCGCCCGCCGAACCGCACCTGGGATCGGCTGTACCGCGGCTGGATGACGGTGTCGGGCGCGGTCCTGGGGACGGTGCTGCACGGCCACCCGAAGATCTACGTCTACATCCCCGAGTCGATGCGCGCCTACCCGGGCCAGC
>JBIKWC010000040.1:0-37973 GCA_044356535.1 Myxococcota bacterium | reverse complement strand
AGCGGTGGCTCGACGCGCGGATGAAGGACCAGGGCTTCGTCACCCGGCTCATCGAGACCCGGGCCTGCCTGATGGCCTTCAACATCGGCATCAAGCCTCCACACCCCGCGCCCGTCGGATGAAGGACCGCCGCGACTCCGCCCGGGTGTTCGTCCGTCTCCACGTCGCAACGCCGCACCGCCACTCGATCGCGGACGCGCTCGTGGATCGGGGTCACGGGTTGGTCGAGGGCCCGGCTGCCCCTGGCTTCGTCCCGGTCTCCTCTCCGCAGGAGCTCGCGGACTCCACCGGCCCGGTGTGGCTCCGGCCCACCGAGCTCGGCGGTCCCGGGTCCGCGTTCACCGCCCTCGTCTTGATCCGCGCCGCTGCCCGCTCCGGCCGGCCATGGGTGTGTGAGGGGCTGTCGGTCCGGGCCGCTGCTGCCGCGCTCGCGGTGGGGGCTGTCGGGGTCGTGGTGGACACGCCCCTGTGGGGCTGCGCCGAGACGGACCTCGCGCCCGACGTGGTGGCGCTCCTGGCGCAGGCCGGGACGGCCGACAGCGTCGTGGAGGGAGAGCTCGGAGCGGGCCTCGTCCGCAAGCTCGTGCGCGGGCCGCGGTCGATCGACGCGCCCCAGACGGTGGGGGACGCCCGCCCCGGGCTCGGCCGTCCGCTCCTCGAGGTCCTCGACGGCTGGGTGTCCGAGCTCCACACCCGCCTCGCAGCCGCCCGGAAGCCCGTTCCGCGCACGGTGGCGGCCGGCCCGATGGCGAACGTCACGGAGCGCGTCGGCCTGGCGCGGGTGCTGGCGGCGCGGGGCGTGTTGCCGTTCCTGGCCATGGGCGCGCTCGAACCAGCGCGGGTCGCCGCCCTCCTCGCCGAGTGGGGAGACCTCGGCGCGCCGTTCGGCGTCGGGTTGATCGGCTTCGACGTGATGCCGCACCGGGACGCCCACCTGGACGCGGTGCGCGCCGCCACGCCGCGGCCGTCCGCCGTCACGATCGCGGGAGGCACTGCGGCGTTGGCCTGCCGCCTCCAGTCCGAAGGGTTCGAGGCCTGGCTGCACACCCCCAGCGCCCGCACCGTGGAGGCGGCGTTCGACGCCGGGGTCCGGACCGTGGTCCTCGAGGGTCACGAGGCCGGGGGGCACGTGGGCCGCACCACCTCCGCCGGGCTGTGGGAGGACGGGCTGGCGATCGCCGAGCAGCGGCCGGACCGGCAGGTGGTCCTCGCCGGCGGCATCGGAGACGCCGTGTCCGCGGCGTTCGCGACCGCGATGGCTGCGCCGTTCGTGCAGGCCGGGGGCTCGCTGGTGCTGCAGGCCGGGACGGCGTTCCTGCTCACCCACGAGGCCGCAGAGCTCGGCCACGTGACGGCGACCTACCAGGCCGAGGCCCTGCGCGCGACCCGCACCGTGCTGGTGGGCTCGACGGTGAACCTGCCGCTGCGCTGCGTTCCCAACGCCTACACCGAGGCCACCCGCGCCGAGGAGCAGGCGCTCGAGGCGGCCGGCGTCCCGCGCGCCGAGCGACGGCTCCGGCTCGAGCACCACAACCTGGGCCGCACCCGGCTCGCGGCGCAGGGCATCGAGCGCGATCCGGAGTGGAGCCCGGGCAGCACCCGGCCCCGCCACCACCAGGTCCCCGCGACCCGGCAACGCGCGGAGGCCGCGTTCACCGTCGGCCAGGGTGCGCTGGTCACCGGACGGCTCGGCTCGGTGCCCGCCGTGGTCCGCGCGCTCACCCGCGACGCCGACGCCCTGCTGGCGGGAACGCGGGCGCCCACCCCGTTCCCGCAGGTCGCCCGGCTGGTGGGGGCACCCGAGGCCCGCCGGACGCGCGCAGCGCCGGGACGCGAGGGCGACGTGGCCATCGTGGGGCTCGGGTGCGTGGTCCCCGGGGCGCTCGACGTGCCCTCGTACTGGCGCAACCTGCTCGCGGGCCGCTCGGCGATCGACCTCGTCCCCGCGGGCCGGTGGTCCGAGCAGCGGTACTACGACGCCTCCGCGGGCGCGACGGGCCCGACGTTGTCGTACGCGCGGCTCGCGGGCGCGGTCCGGGGCTTCGTGTTCGATCCCCTGCCCTTCCGGATCCCGCCGCGGATCGTCCCCACGATCGATCCCTCCCAGCGGCTCGCCCTGGTCGCTGCGGCCGAGGCCCTGAAGATGGCCGGGTGGGACCGCCCCTCCTTCGATCGGCGGCGCGCTGCGGTGGTGCTCGGCAACGCGATGGGCGGGGAGTTCTCGAAGTCGATGGCGGTGCGCATCCGGTTCCGGGAGGTCCTGGACGCGGTCGCGCGCGACGAGCTCGGCGCGGGTTGGTCGATCGAGGACCTGCGCGCCCTCGAGGCCCGCGTGGAGGCGAGCCTCGCCCCGCACCTCCCCCCGGTCGAGGTGGACTCGATGGCCGGGCTGCTGTCGAACGTCGTCGCGGGCCGCGTGGCCGCGTGGCTCGACTGGATGGGCGGCAACCTCACCGTGGACGCTGCCTGCGCCGCGAGCCTGGCGAGCGTCACGGTGGCGGTCGACTGGCTGCGCAGCGGGCGCTGCGACGCCGTGTTGGCGGGCGGGGTGGACACCGACCTGTCGCCCGAGAGCTACGTCGGCTTCTGCCGCACGGAGGCGCTGTCGCCCACGGGTTCGCAGCCGTTCTCCGCCCGCGCCGACGGGTTCGTGATGGGCGAAGGCGCCGCCGTGCTGGCGCTGGTGCGCCTCGAGGACGCGCGGCGGGCCGGACAGCGCGTCCTGGCCGTGATCCGCGGCGTCGGACAGTCGAGCGATGGACGGGGCCGCGGCATCACGGCGCCCCGGCCCGAGGGCCAGGACCTCGCCATCGAGCGCGCCTGGGCGGAGTCCGGGCTCACGCCCCGCGACCTGGGGATGATCGAGGCCCACGGCACCGGGACGGCCAAGGGAGACGAGACCGAGATCGGCGTGCTCGCGCGCCGGTTCGCGGACGCGAACACGCCCACCTGGCTCGGCTCCGTCAAGTCGATGATCGGGCACCTGAAGGGCGCCGCGGGGGCAGCTGCCCTGGTCAAGGCCACGCTGTCGCTCGCCTCGGGGGTGGTGCCCCCCACCCTCCACGCAGGGCCCGTGCACCCCGACCTCCCGCTCCTCGACGGCCCGCTCCGCCTGCCGCGGCTGGCGGCTCCCCTGCCGCGCCCGGCCGCCGCGGTCAGCGCCTTCGGCTTCGGGGGCACCAACTTCCACGTGGTGCTCGCGGGCGGTGACGGCGCCGACCCACACCCGGCCGTCACGCGCAGCGCCTGGGTGGGTCGCACCGCTTCCCTCGACCGCGCCTGGGGCCGGGCCGACGTGACCCGCACCCTCACCGCGTGGGGCGCCGACGACGACGCCGGACTGCGCGCATCCGTGGCCGCGGGGCGCAACACCCGCCCCGAGGACGTCGCGCGCTGCGCGGTCCGCGTGGTGGCGTTGTCGGCTCCGGGCGAGGACCCGTCCACCCGCGTGCTCCGCGTGCTGGACGGCGGCCGCGACGCCCAGGTCTGGCGCGGTCGAGGCGCACCCGCCCCGGTGCACCTGGTGTTCCCCGGCCAGGGCGCCCAGGAGTCCGCCGACGACACCGCCACCCGGCGGATGCCCGCGGCCCTCGCCGCGTGGGGTCTGGTGGGACAGGCGCTGCAGGCCGCGCTCGGTCGAGACCTCGACACGGTGCTGGCCGAGGCGCGCAGCGGAGACCCCGTTGCGGTGCACGCCGCGAGCGCGTGGTTCGGTGTCGCGCACCCCGCGGCCCTGCGCCAGGCGGGGATCCCGATCGCGTCGGTGCTGGGCCACTCGCTCGGGGCGTTCCCCGCAGCGGTGGCCGCCGGTGCGTGGTCGTGGGAGGAGGTGGTGCCGCTCGTCCTCGCCCGCGGCGCCGCGTTGGCAGCGTGCCCCGAGGGGCGGATGGTGGCGGTGCGCCAGGCGCCGGAGCCGTTGCCCACGGGCCTCTCCATCGCTGCAGTGAACGCCGACGATCAGGTGGTGTTGTGCGGCGCCCCCGAGGTGGTGGAGGCGCTCGCCCGGACCCTCGGCCCCACCCAGGCCCGGCTCCTGACGGTGCGCCGCGCCTACCACGGCCCCTCCGTCGCCCCCGCCGCCGAGGCGCTGGCGGCTGCCCTCGCCTCGCGCCCCGCTCGCCCCTTCACGGTGCCGATGATCTCCACCCACACGGGCCGGCCCGTCACGTCCGACGCCCTCGCCGCCGACCTCGTGGCCTCCGTGTCGGCGCCCGTCCGGTTCCTGGAGGCGCTCCACGCCGCGGGCGCAGACGGCGGCGTGTTCGTCGACGTGGGCCCCGGCGACACGTTGTCCGCCCTCGCCCACCGCGCCGGCTACGCCGCCGTGTCGATGGCCGGAGCCGACGGCCCTGCCCGCACGGCCGCAGCCCTCCTCGCTGCAGGGCACGCCGGGCTGGCGCTGGACCTCCCGGCGACCGCGGTGGACCTCGCCCTGCCCGCCTTCGTCCCGAACGTGGCGCCGCGGCCGGTCGCTTCCGCAGCGCGCGCACCCGCCGCGGACCCCCGCGCCGAAGCCCTCCTCGACCTCCGGATCGCAGCGCTGGCGGACCCCTCGCTGCTGCCCGACTACCACGCGGCCCGCCGGGTGTTCGTCCGCGAGGTGCTCGGGACCGAGCCCCCCAGCGAGGTCGTGGCCCCGCCGCCGCCGGCTCCCGCACCGATTCCGGCAGCGGCGCCGGCCCAGCCACCACCGGCGGTCGACGACGTGCGCGCGGCCGTGATCGCCACGATCTGCGAGGTCACGGGGTACCCGCCGGACTGGGTCACGGACGGCGCCGACCTGGAGGCGGACCTCGGCGTGGACTCGATCCGCAAGATGGAGATCCTCGGCGCCCTCGAGAAGCGCTTCGCGTTCTCCACCCCCGAGGGCGAGTACCACACGCTCGGGAACGCGGATCTGGGCTCGCTCGTGGCGCACGTCACCCGGCACCGCGGCGGACCCGCACCCTCGCCCGCCGCGCTCGAGACCGCCAGCGCGGTGTACTTCTCGGTTCCCGAGGTCCAGCCGCGTACTCCGCCCGCGCCCGACCTCGACGTGGCGCGCGCGCTCGCCGCCCTGCAGCAGGCGATGACCACCCCGAACGGTGCGGTGCCGCCGCTCCGCACGGACCCGGCGGGTCTCGCAGGGGCCGCGTGGCTGCGCAGCTTCGCCCGGGAGACGGGCCGCGCCGTGGACCACGGAGGCGCGCTCCCCACCGGGAGCTGGGCCCTCGAGCCCCCCGAGGCGGCCTCGCTCCCCCAGGGGCTCGTGGTGCTGGCCACCGGCGGCCTGCGCGGCATCCTCGCGCCGTGCCTCGCCTCCCTCGCCGACCTCGCGCCCCGCGTCGTGCTGCTGCACCGCCCCGGCAGCGTCGTGGACGGCGCAGCGCTGCCGTTCGAGGTCGTGGCTGTGCCGGGCGACGTCACCGTCCTGGCCGACGTCGAGCGCGCGGTGAGCGCAGCCCTCTCGCGGTTCGGGGCCCTCGACCTCGTGGTCCACGCCGCCGGGTCGCTGCGCGATGGCCCGTGGGACCACACGACCCCCGAAGACCGCGCTGCGGTGCTGGGGCCGAAGTGGACGGGCGCGCGCAACCTCGCGGAGGCCACCGCGGCGTTGCCGCTGCGGGGGTTCGTCACCTTCTCCAGCCTCGTCGCCCACCTCGGGAACCCCGGACAGACCACGTACGCCGCGGCCAACGCCGCGATGGAGACGGTCCGCCACCCGCTCGCGCCCACGCTCCACCTGGAGTGGACGGCGTGGAGCGACGTGGGCATGGCGGCCGCGCCCGGCCTCGCCCGGATGCTGGCCGCGCGGGGCATCCACCCGCTCACGCCCGCCGCTGGCGCCGCAGCGTTCCGCCGCCTGATCGGGTCCCCGTCGACGGGGGTGGTGCGGATCTCCGCGCAGCCGCTGCCGGACACGGCGCCCCCGCCGTGGCCGCTCGGCCCCCTGCGTTCGCGCGACGACCGCGCGACCACGTTCCACCTTCCACTCGACCCCGACGCGCCCTGGCTCGCCGATCACCGGGTCGGGGACCGTCCGCTCGTGCCCGCGGCGTGCTGGGTGGGGGCGATGCTCGGCGGCGCACACTTCGCCGAAGGGGGCTCGTTCGCGCTCGAGGCCCTGGAGGTGCTGGTCCCCACCTTCGTCGATCGGGTGCGCACCGACGTGGTGCTCGTGCTCGCGCGCGCCGCGGACGGCCTCGACGCCTCCGTCACTGCCGGGGGCGCCACCGTGTGCCGGGGCCGGCTGCGGAGAGCGGCGCCAGCGGCCGATCACGCGCCGCCGGGGCCCACCGACCCGTCCGCCCGCGACGCACGTCCGCTCTACCGCCCGGACCTCCTGTTCCACGGCCGCTCGTGGCAGGTGCTCGACCGCGTGTGGGGTGACGGGGACCGGTTCTCCGCCGATCTGCGCGCGGGTACGGTGCCCTCCGTGGTCGCCGCCTCGATCGACGGCATCCACCAGCTCCTCGCGACCCTCGGCGACCGGCAGTCCGGCTGGCTCGGCCTGCCCGTGGGGGCGCTGCGCTGGGAGGGTCGAGGCGAAGGCATCCCGGTGCGCGTCGAGGGCATCGCGCGGACCGTGGGCCGCGAGCTCACCGCCGACGTGGTGGCGCTGGACGCCGCGGGTCGCGTGGTGGTCGCGGGCCGCGGGGTCCGCATCCGCGCCGCGCGCACCACGCACCCCGGGGAGGTCGCGGATGCCTGACGCCCCGGTCCGCCTGCGTTCGATCGGCCGCGCGGTCCCGGAGCGCGCCTGGACCCAGGCGGAGCTGTACAGCCAGAGCCCCTGGCCGCCGAGCCCGCTGATCGACCGCCTGTTCCTGGAGTCCCCGATCCGGACGCGGGGCTTCTTCGTCCCGCCCGGGTTCTTCCTGTCGGGGACGCAGCCCACGCTGGAGGAGACCAACCGCGCCTGGCGGGACGGCGCGCTCCTCCTCGGCGGGCGGGCCCTCGACGACGCGCTCGCGGCCGCAGCCCTCACGCCGGGTGAGGTCGACTTCCTCGGCGCGACCACGGTCACCGGGTACGCGACCCCGGGCCTCGACCTGCTCCTGGCGCGCTCGCGGGGGCTGCGGCCCGACCTGCAGCGCGTCCACTTCAACAACGTGGGCTGCCACGCCGCGGTGCCGCTCCTGCGCACCGCCGTGGACCACGCCGCCCGGCGCCCCGGCACGGTGGCGGTCGCGCTCGCGGCCGAGGTGTGTTCGGCGTGTTTCGCGGCCGACCCCACCGCCGAGAACCTGGTGGCGCTGTCGCTGTTCGCGGACGGCGCCGCTGCCGCGGTGGTGTCGACGGAGGGGGACGGCTGGGCGTTCGTGGACTTCGCGTCGGGCCACGACTTCGAGCACCTCGCCTCGCTCGGGTTCGACCTGCGCGAAGGCGGGTTCCGCATCGTGTTGCACCCCGAGGTCCCCGACCGCGTGGGCCTCACGGTGCGCAGCGTGGTGGAGCGCCTCCTGGCCCCGCACGGCCTCGCGATCGGCGACATCGGGGCGTGGGCCCTGCACCCGGGCGGCAGCCGCATCCTGGACGCCGCCCAGGGCGCGCTGGGCCTGTCGGACACGCAGCTCCTGCCCTCGCGCCGGGTCCTCCGCGACCACGGCAACATGAGCTCGCCGTCGGTGTTGTTCGTGTTGGCCGAGGCGCTGGCGGAGACGGACGCGGAGCACGTGGTGGCGGTCGCCTTCGGGCCGGGCCTGGGCATCGAGGCGATGCTGCTGCGCCGATAGTCCGGCGCCCGCGCCGAGTAGGGTTTCTGCAGCGCGCCCTCCGCGGTTCCAATGGCTGGAGGCGCGCGTGGACACAGTCGGCTTCGTCGTGGTGTTCGCCGGGCTCGCGCTGTTCTTCGGGGTCGTCGAGCGCCTGTTCCGCGCCGTCCCCACGCGGCGCACCACCTGGCGCACGGACCTGGCCTGGCTCCTGGCAGGGCGCCTCGTCGATCCGGTGGTCAAGCTCGGCATCGGAGCGTGCTGCCTCGTCCCGATCCTGGCCCTGGGCCTCCCCCGCGAGCGCGAGCTGCTGCTGGAGGGCCACGGCCCGCTCTCCACGCTCCCGGTGGCCCTGCAGTTCGTCCTCGTGCTCCTCGTGTCCGACGGGATGTCGACGCTCACCCACCGCCTGCACCACCGCTGGCGCCCCCTGTGGCGAGTCCACGCGGTCCACCACAGCTCGCGGCACCTCGACTGGCTCTCCGCGGTCCGGGTCCACCCGCTCAACGAGCTCGCGCAGCGTGTACCGAGCGCCGTGGTCGCCATCACCCTCGGCTTCGACCTCCGCGTCGTCGCTGCAGCGGCCCCGTTCCTCACGTTGTGGGCCATCACCCTGCACGCGAACGTGGACTGGCGCTTCGGCTGGCTCCGGTACGTGTTCGCCACCCCCGCGTTCCACCGCTGGCACCACGCGGCGCCGCCCCCCGGTCACCCGCACGGATGCAACTTCGCCGGGCTGTTCCCGGTGTTCGACCTCGTGCTGGGCACGTACTGGCTCCCGCCCGAGCCCGCGACGAGCTTCGGCGTCACCGATCCCGACGTACCGGACGGGTTCCTGGGCCAGCTGCTGCTGCGCACGAAGTGACGGCGGGCACGAACACCGAGGCCACCTCCCCGCAGGTACACGGCAGGTACACGCTGCCCACGTGGGCCGACAGGTTCCGGCGGGTCTCCAGCACCTCGCCGTCCACCTCCACCACCAGGCTCCGCGACCGGAACGTCACCGCCACGCCACCTGCGCGGTGGGTGCCCGTCAGGCCCGGGTGGTCGAACGCGCCGAGCACGGTGAACAGGCCCTGTTCGCCCAGCACCGCCCGGTTCGGCGACCGCAGCCCGCGCGACAGCTGGAGCAGCGGATCGAGCTGCGGAACGTCGCCGTGAAGCGGCAGCCGGGCGCGGCGCACCAGGTCGGGCTCCGGGTACCAGTGGATGCCGGGCCGCCCGTACAGGCGGAAGAAGTACGGGATGTCGCCGCGGGCCAGCTGCTCCGCCTCCGCGTCGAGGAGCGGCGGCCACACCGGCTCCGTGCGGGCTCGCACGTAGTCGCCCGTGGCCCGGAGGAACACGCGGATCGGGGCCTCCCGGAGCCACGGCAGCGCGGTGAACACCCCAGCGATGGACTGGGCGTGGCGCTCCAGGAAGCCGAGCATCGCGTGGTACCCCGCCGCGATCGCGACCACGTCCGCGCCAGCGACGGGCTTCCCGAGCGCGGGCAACACCCGGCGGACCCCCGCGGCGTGCCGGTAGAGGTCCGCGTAGTCGGGGTCGGCCTCGGGGAGGAGCCGGGTCTCCGTGGGCAGCGCGAGGTCCGCGAGCACCTGCTCCACGTCGAGCGGGGAGAACACCAGCTGGCCGCGCGCCCCGAGCCCGAGGACCAGGTTCTCCCAGTGGAGGTCCGCCACCCCGAGCCAGCTCCACAACGCCAGCGAACGGCCGACGACCTCTGCGAGGGCCCCGCCCGGAAGCGTCGTCGGGAGCGGCGCGAGCGCCACGCTGGCCACGGCGCCGCCCTCCACCGACGGGGCGGGTGGGTCGAACGCGAGGTCCGGCAGGAACGAGAACGCGTCGGCGCCGAGCGGGTCTCCGGCAGCGGCCTCGTCGAACAGGCGCCGCAGCGGGCTCGCCGCCGACAACAGCAGCCACTCCCACGCGACGGTGCGCGGCTTGTGGATCCAGTCCCCGCGGCGGGTGACCCGGCGGCCGAAGTTGTGGGAGTCACCGAGCCCGGTGTGCGGAGCGGCCATCACCGCCGGGACTAACCGCCCGAGGTGACCGCGCGTGTGACACCAGTTCACACGCCCGCCTCCCCGCCCCGGTGTACCTGGTGCCCGTGCGGTGACGAGCTCGCCGCGGGGAGGTCTCCATGTGGTGGTGTGCAGCTGCGCTGGCCGGTGAGCTGGTGGTGTCGTCCGGTCCGGTCGTGTACGTCTACGTCGGCGGCCAGTTCTACTCGCCCGCACCGGGCTCCACCCAGGTGCACCTGGCCCAGCTCGACGGCGTGTACCACGTCCAGGTCGCGGGGATGGACAACGTGGTGCTGGCCGAGACCCAGGTCCAGGTCCCGTGGGACGGCACCCGGTACGTGCACTACGATGGGTACTCGCTGGTGATCAGCGCCCCGATGGCCCAGCCGGTGCTCGCGCCCGCGCCGCCGCCGGCCCCCGCCGCCCCCGTCGCGATGTCGCAGGCGTCGTTCGCCTCCTTGCTGCAGGTCGTGAACGCCCGGTCGTACGGCGACGACAAGGTCGGCGCGATCCGCACCGCGGCCGCAGGCAACTGGTTCACGATCGCGCAGGTGGGCCAGCTCATCGACACCATGTCGTACGGCGCGGACAAGGTCGCCGCCGTGAAGGCCTGCGCCCCCCGCGTGGTGGACCCGGAGAACGCCTTCGCCCTGGCGAACCACTTCTCGTACGGCGCCGACGGCGAAGCCGCGATGGCCGCGTTCCGCTGAACCTCAGGGTTCGCCGAGCTCGCCCATCGCCCACGCCAGGTCCACCCGGGCGCGGTGCGCAGCGGCCACGGCCTCCACCAGCGCGGCCTCGGCGTCGGCGGTGGCGACCTCCCGCTGGTTCACGAAGATCAGGTTCGAGTCGCCGAGCTCGAACCGGGTGCGCTCCCCCTCCTCCACCTTGCGCGCGGTGTCGACCAGCTCCCTGGCCACCGCGACGCGCTGCGACGCCGCCTCCCACGCGCTCTCCGCGTCACGGACGTCGGCTGTCACGCGGTCGCGCGCGAACGCCAGCTCCGCCTCGATGCGGTCCACCTGGGTGTCGGCCACGTCCCGACGCGCCCTCGCCGTCCGCGCCAGCGCCGTCCACTCGGCCACGACCCCGACCTCGTACTCCTCGTAGGACTCCGGATCGAGCGGCAAGGACGCCTTCCCCACCACGTCCAGGGCGGGCAGCGCCTGGTTCGACTGGAGGCGCCGCTCGACCACGTACTGGTCGAGCTGGGCCGTGAGGCGGACGAGCTCGGGGCGGGCCATCAGCGCCTGCTCCACCCGGTCTCCGTCGGGTGGAGGGCCGGGCGCTTCGAACGGGGACAGCAGGTACTCCTCGGACGCCAGGAGGGGCCGTCCGTCGGCGTCCCGGAGCCAGGTGGAGAGCTCGATGGTCGCCTGTTCGAACGAGCGGAGCGCCTGCACCCTCCGCTCCCTCCGCTCCAGCACCAGCCGCAGGTTGTCGAGGCGGACGAACTCGGACACCTCGCCGAGCTCCTGCTGCTTCGAGAAGCGGCGGTCGCGGTCCTCGGCGAGCGTCAGGATCCGCCCCGCGATCCGGTACCGCTGGCCCGCGCTCTCCCAGTCGATCCACCGCTGTCCGGCCGCGCGGAGCAGCTCCAGCTCCCGCTGCCGGAGCTCGGCGTCGGCCACGTCGATGCCGCGGCCCGCCACGAGCCGCGTGGCCCGGCGACGGTCCGTCCACGCGTCGCGCAACAGGGCGACGTCGAAGCCCAGGACCCACTCTCCGGGGTCGGAGGTCTTCAGCGCGCCCTCGTAGTCGTCGAAGGTTCCCACACCCCGTTGCCAGCCCGCCGAGAGGTCGGCGCCCCACACCGTGGACAGCGGCGTCTTCACGCCGACGGTCCACAGGTCGTACTCCCCGACCTGGGTCATCGCGCGCCCGGAGAGTACGGGATCGAGCGCGCCCGCCGCCGCCACCCGCTCGTCCTCGGCGATGCTCAGCCGCGTACGCGCCGACGTGAGCAGCGGGTGGGTCGACTGCACCGAGCTCCAGACATCCGCGACCAGCAGGGGCTCCGCAGCCCAGGCTGCGGCGAAGAACAGGAGGCTCACTTCTTCTTCCGCTCCACGCCCAGGGACGGCTCGCTGCCCTTCCCGCCTTTCGGGTCGGGGCTCTGGACGGGGGGGAACCCGTTCACCTGGCGCCAGATCTCGTAGCCCAGCGGCGCCGTGCCGAGGATCACCCAGCCCGCCACCCGGTTGCCCTGGCGCAACACGTCGGATCCCGGCCAGCTGGCGTCCTCGTCCGGGACCACCAGCACCCGGAACTTCCCGGTCCCGTCGGTCGCAGCTGCGTCCACGAGCGCCACGCGCCCGCCGAACGTGCCGCTCGCAGCGCCCGGGATGCCCACGAACTGCAGGGCCGGCCACCCTTCGAACTGGAGCCGGACGGTGGCCTGGTCGCGGACGAACGGCACGTCCCGCCCGTCGACCCACAGCTCCACGGCCCGCTCCTCGGTGTCGGGAACGAGGACGATGAGAGGGTCGCCGGCCTTGAGGAGCTCGCTGCCGGGGTTGGCCACCACGCGCAGCACCAGCCCGTCGCGGGGCGCCTTCACCATCATCGTCTCCTGGCGGGAGACGCGGACCTCGGTGCGCGCGAGCTCTGCGATGGCGGCCTGCTCGGACATCTCGGCCTGATCGCGCGCATTGCGGGCGGAGGCCACGTTCGCGTCGGCCTCGGCGGCCAACCGACCGAGCTCCTCGCGCGCCGCCTGCTCCTCGTTCTTCGCAGCGGCCGCGCCGGCTTTCGCCTGGGCGAGCTGGGCGACGGACCGATCCCGATCGGCCAGCGCCACCTCGAGGTCCCGCGCCGAGGCGACGCCTTCAGCCAGCCCGGCCTCACGACGCGCGAGCTGGGCTTCGTCGCGCGCGAGCTGCGCCTCCATCTCCGTGATGCGCTCGTCGGCCGCGAGGCGGCGGTCGATCGCGGTGCGCACGCGGGCCTCGGCGCCGGCCACCGCCCGCATCCGGGACTCCTGCAGGTCGAGGACCCGGCCCTCCATCTCGAGGACCGCCGACCGCGCCGAGTCGGCCCGAACCCGGAAGGCGTCCCGCTCCTCCTCCAGGCGCCGCAGGATCTCGGGATCGTTGTCGGTGAGCTCCATCAACACGTCCCCCTCCCGGACGTACGAGCCCTCCGTCACCAGCACCTTCGCCACGCGCCCCTCGACCGGCGCGTCCACGACCTGCTGGCGATCGTTCGGGTGCCACGCCATCACCTTCCCGGAGGCGCGGGTCGTCTGCTGCCACGGCACCAGGAGCAGCAGCAGGAACAGGGCGAACACGACCACCACCAGCCGCGCGAGGGTGCGCGCGTGGGTCGGCGTGCGGACGTCCCGCACCGCGGAGAGCGGGGCCGAGACCTCGCCGGTGGGGTCGTCCTCGGGGTCGGGCCGGCGAAGGGGGATCACAGCGCCCACGGGGCACCTCCGTCGGTCGGGGGACGTGACTCGAGGCGGACCCGGGAGGTGAACCCGTCCGCCGTGCGTTCGAACTCCATGCGCCGATCGCAGCGGGCCACCACCGCAGGGTCGCGGGTCACGATCACCACGGTCGTATCCCGGCGCCCCCCCAGCACGGTGTCGAGCACTCGCGCCCGGGAGTCGGGGGACAGCTGGTCGACGAGGTCGTCCACCAGCAGCAGGCCCGGCTGGGCCACCAGCGCCCGCGCGAGGACCAGCAGGCGGACCTGGGTTCCGGACAGCGGCTTGCCCTGGGGCCCGAGCTCCGTCCGCAAGCCGTCCGGCAGCGCGGCGACCGCGTCCAACAGGCCGAGGCGCGCGAGCACCTCGCGGATCTGGCGATCGGTGATGGACCGCCGGCCGACGCGGACGTTGTCGGCGACGTTCCCGCCCACGAGCTCGATGCCGCGGACCACCACCACGCGCCGCCGGAGCCCGCCGAGGTGCGCCTCCCGGAGGTCGACCCCGTCGACGAGGAGCGAGCCCCCAGACGCTTCCCGCGCCCCCGCGAGCAGATCCAGCAGCGTCCCGCGACCGGAGCCGGGGGACCCCGTGACCGCGATCCGCTCTCCGGCACGGGCGGTGAAGCTGAGCCCCTCGAACAGGACCCGGCCGTCCGGCAACGCCCAGGACACGTTCTTTGCGTCGACGGTGATGGGGCCGCCCGACGTGGGGAGCGGCGACCCGCCGGAGCGCTCGAGCGGGAGGTCGAGGAGGTGCCCGATCTTGTCGAGCGCGGCGAGCAGGTCGTACAGGCTCTCGAGCTGCTTACCGAGCTTGGCGAAGGAGCCCAGCACCACCGACACCACGAGCTCGGCCGCGAGCAGCTGGCCCACCGACAACGTGCCGGCGACGACCAACCAGCCGCCCAGGCCCAGCAGGACGGTCGACGCCACCGCGGCCAGCAACAACAGGCCCGCCACCTGCCGGAACCAGATCCGGAAGTGGGTCTCGCGCGCGGAGAGGTAGGTGCGCGCGAGGTCGTCGGCGCGACCGCTTGCCCACGCGGAGACGCCGCCGTGCCGGAACAACCCGGGGTTCGACGCGATCTGCTCGATCCACCCGGCGACCTCGTGTTTGGCGTAGGACTCCTCGATCGAGGTCGCAGGTGCGCGACGCCCCGTCAGCAGCAACATCCCCACCAGCGAGGCCCACAGGAACGCCGCGTAGAACAGGAACCAGGGCGAGTACAGCGCCAGGAGCAGCGTCCCCGCGATGCCTGCGATGACCACCGACACCCCGTCGAGCACCAGGGTCGCGATGGTCTTCTGCAGCGTGAGCACGTCGAAGAACCGGTTGACGAGGATGGCGGTGTTCTCGCGATCGAGGACGTCCGCCCGGACCCGCGGCAAACGGTGCGCGAGGTCGGCGACCAGGCGGACGAACACCCGCCGCTGGAGGACCTCGACCACCCGGAGCTGCGCCAGCTGCAGGACGGCGGCCATGGTGGTCCCGGCCAGGGCCAACACGGACAACCAGAACAGCGGCTGCAGGAACGTGCCGAACACCACGGTGTTGACGAGGGTCTGCACGGCGAGCGGCATCACCAGCGACAACACACCGACCGCGACCGCGTACACCCCGACGATCAGCAGGTCCTCGCGCTCCGTGGCCACCAGGCGCCACAACCGCTCGGTGGGCGTCGGGTGGTGGTCGCCGTGCGCGTGGGGATCGAACGGGAGCGCGAGCTCGAGGTGGGCGAACTCGCCGGAACCTACCTCGGCCAGCTCGGCCAGCGCGATCTGGCGCTCCTCGTCGGAGCCGGTCCGGACGCGGACCGTTGGCCCCACCCGGCCGAGGGCCAGCCAGAACCCACCCGTCCGCAGCGCCACGACGACCGGGAGCCGTGGGGTCGCGCGGCCGAGTGCCTCCTCGGCGGGAGCGTGGAACCGCTCCACCCGCAGGTGACCCACCTCGGCGAGGCGCTCGAGCAGCGCGAACCCCTCCTCGGGGTCGGTCGGCGCAGGGACCCCGAGCAAGGCCCCAGAGAGAGACACGGGATCGGGCCGGACGCCGAGCGTGAGCGAACACGCCTCGACGACCCACCGGGGATCTGCGTGTCCTGAATCGACAGACTCCATTTCCATCCACCCAAGGGAACCACCGGCCGGGGTCACGTCAATCGGGCCTGGCGGTTGGACCGGCGGAAGTTCCTGGACCCGGTTGTCGCCGGCGCGCCAGAGTACCGGTAGAAGGCTGGCTCAACGGACTCTTCTGCACCCGGCGCGGTCTGTGTAGGGGTGAACCGTTCGCCGCCGTAAGGCCCGCAGTGTCCAGGGTCGTCAGGGATCGAAGCGCCACCCAGCCGCCAGGCGGACCACCCCGGATCAGTCGGGAGGAGGCAGGAGGTACAGCGCGCCGCGCTCTCCCAGCCCGGCCAGCGGCGGCCAGGTGGCGGTGGCCGGGTCCAGGTAGTGGCGCCAGAGGATCGAACCGGACTCGACCGGGCCCAGACCCGGGCACTCGTACGGGATCACCGAGCAGAACGGCACCCCCGTGCAGTCGCGCGCGAACGTCCACGCATACAGCGCCGCGTTCGCGCCCGGGCTCCACGCGGCCGCGCTGCCCGCGAGGTCGTCGGTGCCCGCCGAGCCGGCAGCGTCGCGTTCTGCAGCGCCCGCCAGCATCACCTCGGTCCAGGTGGCGCGACCGAGGGCCGCCGGATCGACGCCGTACACCACCAGCCGCGCGCCCGGCACCATCAGGACGCCGCCCGTCGCCGAGTAGCTCACGTCGCGGTTGCACCCCGACCAGCAGTCCGGCACGTCGAGCGGCGGCTCGCTCCCCGTGACCTGCCCGTCCACGACGGTCCAGCCCGGGTGGGCGTCGACGATCGACTGCCGGAGCGCCGCGACCTCGGTGGTCAGCTCCGCCGGAGGGGCCGCAGCAGCGAGCCGCGCAGGCAGGGCCTCGACAGGCGCCGGGGGCACCTCGGCCTCCGGGCGCAGCTTGAACACCCTCGCGGTCGGGGCCACCTGGAACGCGTCGAAGGCGGCGCGGTCCTCGAACCCGACGACCCGGAGCGTGACGTGGAACCCGTCCGCCGCCTGGTCGAGCCCCAGGTTCACGCGGTCCGCGGGCAGCAGATCGAGCTGCACCTCCGGCCACCCCGCCTCGATGGCCGCCTCCCGGACGAGGTCGATGGTGCCCTGGTGGCCCGAGGTGAGCACCAGGAGCGTGCCGTCCGCGTTGGCGTTCCACGACTGGTCGTTCGCCGAGTCCCCGAGGCTCGTGAACGCGAGCGCCCGCGCCCCGCCCGCCGCGATGTCGTGGACGTAGCTCCGGAACGAGACGTAGCGGCTCCCCGGCGGCGGGGGGCCCACGTACAGCGTGGCCTCGTCGGCGCGGAGGCGCCACGACGCGATGCGGCCGGCGTCGTCGGGGAACGGGCGATCCGCGACGTACTCGCCCGGAGACGGCGGCAGCGCCCACGTCCCGTAGGCCGAGCCCTCGTTGGTCAGGTAGCAGTCGCCCCAGGTGCAGCAGTCGTCGGTGACGGACCAGCTGATGGCGCCTTCGCTCGCCACGAGGTCGCGCGCGCGGAGCGAGGCCAGCAGGCGCTCCACCGTGGCCAGCGGCAGCCCGGTGGTGGAGTCGGAGGTGTCGCCCGTCGTCGCGGTGGTGGCGGTGGTGGCGGTGGGATCGGGGTCCGGCGGGTCGTCGTCCCCGCGCCCGTCGCAGCCGCTCGTCCCCGCCAGCCACCAGAGCACCGACACCTCGCGGCCATCCTAACCTCCCGCGCGCGCCGCCCGCGGGCTCACGGGGCGAGCTTGAAGAACAGTGTTCCTCCGGGGTGAACGAGCTCCTCGGGGCTCGGCCGGGTGCCCGTCACCGGGTCGAGGTACGCCCGGAACCCCGTCAGCAGGTTCTGGTCGAACGCCACCCCGGGGCAGGTCGTGGCGATCTCGGTGCAGGGGTGGCCGGCGTGGATCGGATCCGAACAGTCGCGGGCGACCACCCAGGCCCAGAGGTCGTCGAGGTCGACGTTCGGGTGCCGGGCGCGAAACGTGGCGTCCGCGAAGGTCTGCGCGGAGCCCACGAGCTCGCGGCTGTCGACCGCCAACACGCCGTACCAGTTCTCGCCCTGGTCGATGGAGAAGCTCGAGTACGACGCCCGCCCGGTGTGCTCGTGGTTCACGCCGTACACGACCAGGAACTGCCCGGCGAGCAGGCGCGTGGGCGGCAACACGCGGTACGCCGCGTCCATGGTCCCGCCGAAGCAGGCCCCCGTGGAGAGGCAGCCCGGCGAGACGAAGGAGCTGTCCTCGCTCGCTCGGGGCGTGCGGAAGTAGCTCGGGTAGGCCCGGTGGACGGCCGCCTCCAGGTCCGCCAGCGCGCCGTCGAGGGGCTCGGACGCGCCCCGCTCCTCGGTCGGGAAGGCCTCGAACGCGTGCGGCTGCTGCGGGGCCTGCGCCACCTTCGGGGACACGCGGAGGAGCCGGCCCGGGGCCCCCTGCCAGGCCACCTGCCGCTCGGGGTCGTCGGACACGGCGACCCGCACGATCGTGGTGTACTCGTCGCTCTCGGCGTCGACTCCGGGGTGGAGCCCGATCGCCGCGTCGCCGAGGGGCAGCCGATCGGTCGCGATGCTCGCGGGGTCCCAGCCGGCCTCCACCAGCAGCGAGATCACCTGGGACTCGATCGCGGCGTCCGCCGTGGTGACGATGGCGAGCGGCTCGTCCCACGCGGGCTGACCGAGCGCCCCGGCCACCGAGAGGTGGTTGACCGTGGGCCCGAGGCTGCCGAACACGGGCAGGTCGGTTGCAGCGCGACGCCACAGGTACGTGCGGAACGAGAAGTAGCGGGCGGGCGGGGGCACCTGCCCCAGGAAGACGACCGCTTCGTCGGGCCGCAGGAGGAACAGCTCGTGGCTCGGCTGCGCGGCCGGCGACGCGACGGCCTGGTCGGGGGCCGGCGGCAAGGCGTAGCTCCCGTACGGCGTCGACGCGTTGCTGCCGAAGCAGTTGGCGCCGGGCACGCAGCAGTCCGCCTGCTCCATGAAGTGGAGCGTCCCCTCCTGGACGACGAAGCCGGCCTGCTCGGCGAGCGCGTCGAACGTGGGCTCGGGCGCGGGCGGGGCGTCCTTGACGCGCAGCGTCCCGCCGTCGGTGCAGGCCGCGGCGAGGCAGAGCCACGAGAGGAGGTGCCGCGTCATCCGGAGAACGTAGCCCGGAGCCCAGGGGGGCGGAACCCGGTGCCGGCCGCGCGGGTGACGCAGGGTTAGGCTCGACCGCTGGACGCCGAATGACCCTGGGACTCTGGTTGACCTCGCTGCTCGGCTGCCTCCCCGAGCTCCCCCTCCTCGAGGACCCGTGCGCGGCCTGGCCCGATGGCGGCGGGTTGTACCGGTTGCCCATCGACGAGGACGGCAAGAAGCGCAAGCCGTACGTCTACGTGCCCGGGAAGAAGGGCCCGCGCGACGTGATCTACGTGCTGCACGGGCTCGGGATGGACGGCCCGTCGATGGTCGAGGTCACGGGCGTGCTGGAGGAGGCCGATCGGCTGAACCTGGTGATCGTGTACCCGGAGGGCACCGGGTTCCCCCGCCAGTGGAACGCGAGCGCGCTGTTCGAGCAGGACCACGATGACGTCGCGTTCCTCGAGCTCCTGGCGTCCGAGCTCGAGCCGCGGGTCTGCGCCCGCCGCCAGTTCGCCATGGGCTTCTCGAACGGCGCGATGATGGCGCAGCGCTGGGCCTGCGAGGGCGAAGCGCTCGACGCGTTCGGCGGGGCGGCGGGCCCCCTGATGACGAAGACGTGTGAGGGGGACCCGGTCCCGATGCGGACCTACCAGGGCGAGCTCGACGCGGTGGTCCCGATCGAGGGCGGCGTGAACAGCTCCGGCCTGAAGGGCCCGTCCCTCGACGAGTCCATGGCGTTCTGGAGGGCCCGGAACCTGTGCACCGGGGCCGAGCCCACGGTCACGGTCGAGGGCGACACCACCTGTACGGCCTTCGATTGCGCCGCGCCCACCGAGGCCTGTGTCATCGAGGGCTGGGGACACCAGTGGCCCGGCGGCAGGAACGCTTCGCTCACCGACGCGAACGCCACGGTCGAGCTCCTCCAGTTCTTCAACCGCGCGGTGCCCTTCGGCGACGACGACCCCACCCCGCCCTCCGACACCGGGATCTGACGCCCGCTCCGGTGTCGGCCGCGGCGCGACCGGTTACCTCGGGCAGCTTCCCTCGTTCGCGCGGTGCTTCGGCTGGCCCTCCACCAGCGGGTCCACGCGCGGCGCCTTCGTCCTGGAGCCAGTCCGCATGACCCCCGAGTCCCCACCTCCCGACGCCGCGCCCGAGACGCCGCCGGCCCCGCACGTCCCCACCGGCCGAGACTACGCCTCCGACCGCTCGTTCGCCGAGTTCCCGATCTCGCCCGAGGTGCTCAAGGGGGTCCAGGACCTCGGCTACGTCACGGCCACCCCGGTGCAGGACACCACCATCGAGCCCATCCTCGCCGGGCGGCACGTGCTCGTGCGCGCCAAGACGGGCACCGGCAAGACCGCCGCCTTCTGCGTGCCCATCGTCGAGCGGATCCCCGACCGCGCCCGCGCGCCCCGCGCGTTGATCCTGGCCCCCACCCGCGAGCTCGCCCAGCAGATCGGCGAGGAGTTCGTCGGGGTGTCGAAGTACCGCGACATCAACGTCGCCGTCCTGGTCGGCGGCCTCGCGATGGGCCCCCAGGAAGACCAGCTCGCAGCGGGCGCCGAGGTCATCGTGGGCACGCCCGGCCGCATCCTCGACCACCTCCGCCGCCGCACGCTCCGGCTCGACGAGTGCCGGATGGTCTGCCTCGACGAGGCCGACGAGATGTTGTCGATGGGCTTCTTCGAAGACGTGACCGCCCTGCTGGACGCCACCCCGTCCGACCGCCAGGTGCTCCTGTTCTCCGCCACCATCTCCGACGAGACCCAGCGCCTCGCCGACCGCTACCTCGCCGACCCGCTGCAGATCCGCCTGTCGACCGACGCCGACAACGTCGACAGCATCGAGCACGTCATCTACGAGACCACGCCCGACCTGCACCGCATGCGGGCGCTCCTGTACCTGCTCGACGTGGAGGACCCCACCTCCGCCATCATCTTCTGCAACACCCGCGAGGACACCGCGACCGTCGCCTCGTTCCTCGACCGCCAGGGCCTCGACGTCCAGCTCCTCTCCGGAGAGCTGTCCCAGGCGCGCCGCTCGGTGGTGATGACCAAGGTGAAGGCCGGTGAGGTGCGCTTCCTCGTCTCGACCGACGTGGCCGCGCGCGGCATCGACATCTCGGACCTGTCGCACGTCATCAACTACTCCCTGCCGCAGGACCCGCCGGTGTACCTGCACCGGACGGGGCGGACGGGCCGCATCGGGAAGAAGGGCCGGGCCATCTCGCTCGTCGGCGGCACCGACCTCTCCACCCGCAAGACCCTCGAGACGAAACACGGCCTGAAGTTCGAGGTCAAGCTGCTCCCCGACGCCGACACCGCCGTGCGGTTCCGCGTGGAGCGCCAGGCCCGCCAGATCCGCGACGCCATGGGCACGCTGGTGTTCGAGTCGTACCTCCCCACGGCCCGCGCCCTCCGCGAGCGTCCGGACGGCGACGCGCTCGTCGCGGCAGCGCTGCGCGCCTTCTTCCAGTGGGATCGGCAGCGCCGCGCGGCCATCTCCGGGGTCGACTCCGTCCAGGAGCTGATCCAGCAGCGCAACGAGAAGCTCGCCCGCCGCGAGCGCGACGACGGGGGCCGCCGCGGAGGGCGCCGCGAAGAGGGCCGCCGCGACGAGCGCCGGGACGCACCGCGCCGCGACAAGCCCCGGGACACCACGTCGGTCGAGGACCTCGACGCCATGTTGCTCGGCGGCTCCCCCGCTCCCGAGGCAGCGCCGACCGCGCCCCCCGTCGAGGAGGGCGGCGCCCGGAAGAAGAAGCGCCGCCGGCGGAAGAAGCGGAAGGACGGCACGGTCGAGACCTCCGGGGCGGAGGGCGGGGACGGCGCAGCGGACGACACCACCGACGGCGAGGACGAGGCAGACGGCGACGAGTCCACGGACCCGGGCGCCGCCACCGACCTCGACACCCTCCTCACTGCGGAGTGACCGTGGGTGTGGACGCGCTGCGCGCTGCCCTGCGTGGGGCCGATCGGGTCCTGTTGACCGGGCCCGTGGGACCGGACGGCGACAGCCTCGGCGCCTGCCTCGCCTTCGGGTGGTGGCTGGCGCGCGACGGTGTTTCCGTCACGCTCGCCGCCCAGGTGCCCCGCCGGTACGAGGGCCTCGTGCCCCCGGGTGCCTTCGTGGACGACGACGCGCTCGAGGGAACGTTCGACGCCGTGGTGGTGCTGGACGGGGACCGCACCCGCCTCACCCCGCCCGTCGCGCGGTACTTCGCGCAGGCCGCCGTGCGCGGGGTGATCGACCACCACCGCTCCACCACGACCGAGGGGTACACGCACTGCTGGCTCTCGCGCGCCGAGAGCACCTGCACGATGGTGCTGGACGCCCTCCAGGCCGAAGGAGTGCCGCTGCCCCGCGACGTCGCCGGCTGGCTGTACCTCGGGCTCGTGTTCGACACGGGCGGCTTCCGGCACTCGAACACCACGGCCGCCACCCACCGCGCCGCCGCCACCCTGCTCGAGACCGGCATCGACCACTCCACCATCCACGCGCGGGTGTTGTCCGAGCGGACCCCGTCCGGCCTGCGCGCCCTGGGCGAGATCCTGGTCGGCTCGGCCCACCTGCTCGGGGGTCGCCTCTGTGTGGCCCACGTCCCCCTGGCGCTCCAGCAGCGCCACGGCCTCGTCGAAGGTGACCTCGAGGGCGCGGTCGAGGCGCTGCTGTTCACGGAGGGCACCGAAGCGGCGGCGCTCCTGATCGAGCGGGCGGGCGGCGCCGTGAAGGTGAGCCTGCGCTCCCGCACCGACCTCGACGTCTGCAATGTCGCCAAGGCCCTCACCCCCACCGGGGGTGGCCACCCGCGCGCCGCCGGCGCGATGGTCCCGAACACGACGCTCGACGCCGTCGCAGCGCGCATCGTAGCCCTGGTCCAGACCCCTCCCCCGGAGACCTCCTCGTGAACCACGTCCCCCCCAAGGCCTACAAGAACCTCGAGTTCCTCAACGCCCCCGCCGCGCGGCACATCCGCATCATGTGCGAGTACGAGGAGCCCCGGCAGCGCCTCCTCCGCCACCGCATCCACCACACCATCGTGTTCTTCGGCTCCGCGCGGACCCGCAGCGCCGACGACGCCGCCACCATGCTGGCCCACGCGAAGCAGGCGCACGAGCTGCACCCCACCGACCCCGCCACCAAGAAGGCGCTGTGGAAGGCCGAGGTCGCCGTCCGCATGGCGAAGTACTACGAAGCCGCCCGCGACCTGTCCCGCAAGGTCACGCAGTGGAGCGTCGACAAGCCCGCTGGCCGCCGGTACGTCATCACGAGCGGCGGGGGTCCCGGCATCATGGAGGGCGCCAACCGCGGGGCCTCCGAGGTGCCGGGCGGACGCTCCATCGGCCTCGGCATCTCGCTGCCCTTCGAGCAGGGCGTGAACCAGTACGTCACCGAGGAGCTCGCCTTCGAGTTCCACTACTTCTTCACGCGCAAGTACTGGTTCCTCTACCTCTGCAAGGCCCTGGTCATCTTCCCCGGCGGGTACGGCACGCTCGACGAGCTGTTCGAGACCCTGACGCTCGTGCAGACGGGCAAGATCAAGAAGAAGCTCCCGATCGTGTTGTTCGGCACCGAGTACTGGAACAAGGTCCTGAACATGGAGGCGATGGCCGAGTTCGGCACCATCTCGCCCGAGGACGTGAACCTCGTGTTCAAGACCGACTCGGTCGACGAGGCGTTCGAGTACCTCTCGCGCGAGCTCGATGAGCCCGAGGCCACCGACGAGGTCGCGAAGTAGCCGTCTGCAGCGCGACCAGACCTACAGCGCGACCAGATCAGGGTCTTCGCGGAGGACGGCGCGCATGATCACGAGCGTGTCGCCGTTCTCCGGATCGACCTCGCGCTCGCCGACCGACTGGAAGCCCACGTCCGAGTAGACCTTGATGGCGCGGCGGTTGTCCTTGCCGACCATCAGCGACACCGAGCGGATGCCCTTCGACTTGAGGCGCTCCATCACGCCGCGCACGAAGCGCTGGCCGAGCCCGCGACCCCGCCAGCCGGGGCGGATGCCCATCGACAGCAGCATCACCTCGTTCGGCCGCTCCCAGCTCCGGAAACACACACACGTACCGATCGTCAGCCCGTCCGCCTGGAGCAGGAACACGCGGCCCATCTTCAGGAACGCGGCGGCGGTGAACTGGTTGTACGTAGACTCGGCGAAGGTCTGGAGATCGATCTCCACCAGGGTCCGCACCACCTCGGGGGTGACGTCCGGCGCCTCGTGTACCTCGATCGCGTAGTCGTGGACGCTGTTGCCGTCGATCCGGAAGCTCTCCACCAGCCACCCCAGTCGCGGTCGCCTCTGCCCGAGACCACCGGCGATCAATCTCCTATGCCTCTGCGCCGCGCGCAATGGACAGCTTCGGTGGCAGGGGTGCCACCCGGGTTACGCACCGCCGCAGGAGCGCCAACCATGCCGATCGTCGACTTCGCCGACCACCGACGCCGAATGATCGGAGCGCTCCCGGAGGACGAAGCGGTCCTGGTGTTCGGGGCGCCCGAGACGCTCCGGAACGGCGACAGCGAACACCGGTACCGCCCCGACAGCGACGTGTACTGGCTCACCGGCTGGGAGGATCCCGAGGTCGCCGTGTTCGTGCGCCGCGGCGAGGAGCCGGTGGTGATGTTCGTCCAGCCGAAGGACCCGGAGCGCGAGGTCTGGATCGGGCGCCGCAAGGGCCCCGACGGCGCGCGGGCCGAACACGGCGCCGACGTCGCCTACCCGTGGTCCGAGCTCGAGCGCCAGCTGCCGCGCCTGCTCCAGGGTGTGCGCGCGCTGCACTACGCCTTCGCCCGCGACCCCGAACACGACGCCCTCGTGATGTCGGCCGTGAAGGCCGCCGCGAAGGCCGCGCGGCACCACGGGTTGTCGGCGCCCGAGACCTTCCACCACCTGTCGCACACGGTCCACGAGCTGCGCCTGCGCAAGGGCCCCGCCGAGCTCGCCGCCCTCGAGCGCGCCGCGCGCCTCACGACCGAGGGCCATGTCCTGGCGATGCAGCAGGTGCGCCCCGGGATGCGCGAGTTCGAGATCGAGGCCCTCCTCACCGGGCACTGGCGCCGCCACGGGGCGAACGGGCCCGGGTACACGCCCATCGTCGCCGGCGGGGTGAACGGCACGGTCCTGCACTACCACCGCAACGACGACGAGCTGCGCGCGGGCGAGCTGCTGCTCCTCGATGCTGGCTGCGAGGTCGACTACTACACGGCCGACGTCACCCGCACGTTCCCGATCTCGGGGCGGTTCACCAGCGTCCAGCGCGACGTGTACGCCCACGTCCTGCGGGCGCAGCTCGCGGCCATCGATGTGTGCCGCGCGGGGGGCGGCTTCGACGCCGTCCACGACACCGCGAAGCGCTGCCTCACCGAGGGGATGGTGGACCTGGGGCTCCTGCAGGGCCCGGTCGAGGACCGGCTCGCGGACGAGACCTACAAGAAGTACTACATGCACGGCACCAGCCACTGGCTCGGGCTCGACGTGCACGACGTCGGCGCCTACGGCCGCGGCGGCCGGACCCGCGCGTTCGAGGCGGGCATGGTGCTCACGGTCGAGCCGGGGCTGTACGTGGACCCCTCGGACGAATCGGCGCCCGCTCACCTGCGGGGCATCGGCGTGCGCATCGAAGACGACATCCTCGTCACGGACGGCGACCCGCGGGTGCTCACGGACGCCGCCCCGAAGGCGATCGACGCGATCGAGGCGATGGCTGCGCGCTGAGCGCGGGAGTACGAGGGCGCCGGAGGCGGTGATGCGGAGAGCCCTGGTGTGTGGCGCGAGCGCGGGCATCGGGCGGGCGACGGCGCTGCGGCTCGCGGCGGACGGCGTGGGTGTGCTGGCCCTGGCCCGCCGCGGAGACGCGCTGGCGTCCCTGCTCCCCGAGCTGCGCGCGGCGGGTGCGCCCGACGCAGTCGCGGTGGTGGCGGACCTCGACGACCGCCAGGGGCTCGGCGCCGCCCTGGATCACGCGCTCGCCGCGGGACCGATCCACGTGGTGATCAACAACACCGGAGGTCCCCCGGGCGGGCCGCTCGCAGACGCCGCACCGGACGCGATCCTGGCCGCGTTGAGCCGCCACCTGCTGGCCGCGCACCTGATCGCCCAGCGCGTGCTCCCCGGGATGCGGGCCGCGGGCTTCGGGCGGTTCGTACAGGTGCTCTCCACCTCGGTCCGCGAGCCGATCGAGAACCTGGGGGTCTCGAACCTGACCCGCGCCGCGGTGGCCTCCTGGGCCAAGACGTTGTCCCGCGAGCTGCCCCCGGGCGTCACCATCAACAACGTGCTCCCGGGCTACACGCGCACCGACCGCCTCGACGCCCTCGCGACCGCCGCGGGCACCCGCACGGGCCGCGACGCCGACGCCGTGCGCGCGGACTGGGTGAGCCAGATCCCCGAGGGCCGGCTCGGCACCGCCGACGAGATCGCCAACGTCATCGCGTTCCTGTGTTCGGACGCGGCATCCTACGTGCGCGGCACCACGATCCCGGTCGACGGCGGCCGGCTGCGGTCGATCTGATGCGGAGGCACCACTCCTTCGGCCTCGTGGTCGTGGTGGCTGGCCTCCTCCTGGCGTGCGGCGGCGCGGCGGCGGTAACGCCAGGTCCGGAGCCCACCGTTCCCGCGGTGAACCCCCCCGCCCCCTCCCCCACGCCCGAGCGGCCCGCTGGTCCCGAGGCCGTCGAGGTCGTCCAGTACGGCACCGTGTACGACACGGCCTGCGCGGCCTGCACCCGCGAGCCGCCGTGTGTGGTCACCGAGGTGCGAGCGAGCTCCACGCTCACCGAGGGCAAGCTGGTCCACGCGGCCTCGCGCGCGCTCGACGGGGACCGGAGCACCGCCTGGTGCGAAGGCGACGAGAACGCGGGCCAGGGCTCCTCCCTCACCTTCTCCCTCCCCGAGGGGTGCGGGCTGTACGGCGTCCTCCTGCACGCGGGCTACTTCAAGTCGGCGACGCACCTCCCGGACAACGCTCGCGCGAAGGCCGTGGAGCTCCGCGCGGGTGGGCGCTCGGCCCGGGCCGACCTCACCGACCCCGCCACCGTGCCGTTCGAGGCCGCGTCGCGCGCTCCCGCGTTCGTCGAGCTCGGGTGGGACCAGCCCGGGAAGACCCTCACGCTCGTGTTCACCGACGTGTACCCCGGCCGTGGCTCCCCCACCGACCTGTGTGTGTCGGAGGTCGACGTGATGTTGTCCCCGCGAGAGGACGGCGGCCAGTAGGCCGATCAGCGCTTCGGGGGGACGTACGAGGCGCCCACCGACAACACCAGCTGCTGCGTCACCTGGTCCCCCTCCTCCTGCAGCGAGCGCTGCAGCAGCGTCGTCCGCGCCTGCACCAGCGCGCGCGTGCTCGGGGACACCGTCCCAATCGCCGCCAGCGACGCCCCCAGCGACGCCATCCCCGAGCCAGGCCCCACCGCGCCCGACCAGCGGTCGACGCCGGTGACTGCGCCCTCCAGCGCCGGAACGAGCCGCAGCCCCTCGAACGCCGCCCACACCGGCCCCACGCCCACGCCCACGAACGGGCCCGGCAGGTACCCCTTCCCGTTCGCGTACAGCGCGAAGCGGCCGTCCACCCAGGCCGCCAGCGTGACCGGTCCTCTCCCCGCGGAGAAGTCGACCGTGGCGACGGGCGCGAACACCCCCGTGCCCCGCTGGAAGTGCTGGTGGCGCTCGCCCTGCTCCGTCAGCGCGAACGGGTCCTCCTCGGTGCGACCGAACGGGAGCGTGGTCCCGACCGTGATCCCCAGCCCCGTCGGCCCGAGCCGCAGGTCGCGGCGGAGGTGGGCGCGGCCGTCCGCGAGGCCGAACAACGTCTCGTTGCGGTGGTGGATGTTGCCGTAGGGCGGGTCGAACGGGGCGCCGTCGAGCGTGGTGTAGTCGATCGAGGTGACCTTGAGGTCGAGGCCCAGGGCGGCGCCCACCTGCCACCCCTTGCCCAGGCCCACGGCGCCCAGCAGCTGGCTGCGCGCCCACCAGAGCGCCTGGTCGTGCAGGTGCGGCGGGAAGGGATCGGTCGCGCAGAGCGGAGGATCCGCGTCCGGGCACGCTTCGACGTGGTCGAGGTTCGCGAGCGTACCCGTACCCACGAGATCGAACCGGGTCCGTCCCTGCTGCAGCGCCACGTCGATGCGGTTGCCTCCAACCTGGAGGTTCGGGTTGCTTCAACCGGGTCAAGCGTCGGTGGCGAGCGCCACGGCCCCGAAGCGCAGCCACCACCAGGCGATCACGAGCGCCTCCGATCCATCGCGCGGATGGCGGCGGCGGCGTCCTGGCCCCGGTACAACACCTTGCCGTCGGGGCTGTAGACCACGAGCCACGGGATGCCCGCGGCGTCGGCGAGCCAGTGTTTCGCGATGGGCGTGGCGAACGCAGCCGAGGCGTTGACGCCCGCCAGCGCCACCGCGCGCACGGCGGTGTCCGGGTGGGCCTGGACGTACGGGTACAACACCTTCACGGCGGCGTGGCACGGCCCGCACCACACCGCGCCGAAGTCCACGATGGTGTACTTGCCGGGCACCGCGACCGCGTCGAGCTCGAGGTCGTCGCCGGTCGACACCGTCACCAGATCGATGCCCGTCGCGTCGCCCCACGGGTCCCGCGAGGACGGCCGCGACACCGTCGACGGGCAGGCCTCCGTGGTCGCGAACGAGGTGGCGGTGAGCTTCTGGGTGGCGAGGCCGGCGCGGATCGCAGCCTCGGGGACCACGCGGGCCACGGTCACACAGGCGCGACCGTCGGTGAACGAGGCCTCGACGCCGGACACGCCGTCCACCGCGGTGAGGGCCTCGACGACCTCGGCTTCGCAGCCGGCGCAGTCCATGCCGCCGATGCCGACGAGGGTGGGCGCGCCAGGAGCGAGGTCGGCACCGTACGCGGGGAGCAGGAACCACATGCGTGCGGCCTTAACTTCCCGCGCGCCACCGGGTGACGAGGTCGGCGGCAGCGGGGGCCCAGGTCGGGAAGTCGAACCGGAACCCCGCCTCCAGCAGGCGCGTGGGCACCACGTAGCGGCTCTTGAGGATGAGCTCCGGGTCGGTGCGCAGGATCCATGCGCCCACGTCGAGCATCCAGGCCGACGCAGGCAAGCCGATCGGGACCCCCGCGGCGCGGCGCAGCGCGGCGAAGAAGTCCCGCTGCCGCAGCGGCTCGGGGGCCGCGAAGATCACCGGGCCCTCGAGCGACTCGCGGTCGATCGCGAAGCGGAGCGCGCGGACGAAGTCCCGATCGTGCATCCAGGAGATGCGCTGCTCCCCGCCCGCGAACGCGCCGCTGAAGCCCCGGCGGACCAGCCACAGCAAGGTGTCGAAGATCCCACCGCGGTCCGGAGACATCGCGAACGACGAGCGGATCGCGATCTTGCGCGTGTTCGGCGTGGGCGCCTCGCGCAGGGTGCGCTCCCACTGCGTCGCGATGTCGACGCTGCTGCGCCAGTAGCCGGGCGCCTCGGGCTCGAAGCCGCCCAGGACGCCTGTTCCCTCGTCGTTCGGGGCGTCGAGCCGGTGCGCGTAGATCGTCGCGGTGCTCATCTGCAGCCACACGCGCGGAGGCTTCGCGGCCGCAGCGATGGCCTCCCCGACCACCCGGGTGCTGTCCACGCGGCTGAACATCATCTCCGCGAGGTGGTGCTTGTGGTACCGGCAGTTCACGGAGCGGCCCGCCAGGTTCACCACCACGTCGGCGCCGTCCACGTGGCGGGCCCACGGGCCCAGGGTCCGACCGTCCCAGGGGACCACGTCGCCGCCGGCCGAGCGGCCCACGATCACGACCTCGTGCCCCTCGGCGCGGAGCTCCCGCGCGAGGACGCGACCGAGCTGCCCCGTCCCGCCGGTCGCGACCACCTTCACGGACACCCCGGCGAGGCCGGTAACACCGCCGCCTCCTCAGCAGCCGCCGCAGGCTGGGAGCAAGGTGACCATGGTCTCGGACCATGATACGAGCGGCCATGCAGTCCATTCCCATCTCCAAGTTCAAGGCCACGTGCCTGGCGGTGTTGGAGCGCGTCCGGCGAACGGGCGAGCCCGTCTGCGTCACCCGGCGTGGCGTCCCCGTCGCCGAGATCGTCCCGTCCACGCCGCCACCCACCCCCGACTCGTGGCTGGGCCAGCTCGCCGGGACCGGCCGGATCGTCTCGGACCTCGTCGCTCCCGTCGCAGCCGAGGGCGAGTGGGAGGTTCTTCGGTGAAGGCGCTGCTCGATACCCACGTGTGGCTGTGGAGCCACCTCGAGCCGCACCGGCTGTCCGAGAGCGTCCGCCGGACGTTGGAGTCGACCACGACCGAGTTGTGGCTGTCCCCGGTCAGCGTGTGGGAGACGCTGTTGCTCGTGGAGCGTGGTCGCCTCGTGCTCGATCGTCCAGCTCCGGCCTGGATGGCGGAGGCGCGGCGACGGGCTCCGGTCCGGGAAGCTGCGCTCACGACCGAGGTCGCCCTGCAGAGCCGCGCCCTCGACCTCCCGCACGAGGACCCAGCCGACCGGTTCCTCGCCGCGACTGCGTTGGTGTTCGGGCTCACGCTGGTCACCGCCGACCGCAACCTCCTGATGTCACGGACCGTGCAGCTCCTCCGAGCCGATCACGGCTGACGCGGCGCGGGTCGCGTTAGGAGCTGGGCCTCCGGGGCGCCCATGCACTACGACGTCTTCTTCAGCATCTGCCAGACCCCCGTCGCCGGCCACTGCCCCGACGAGGCCACCATGTTCCGCAACTTCATCGACCAGGTGAAGGCGGCGGACGACCTCGGCTACGGCGTGGGGTGGATCGCCGAGTCCCACCTGTCGAGCCAGGTGCAGAAGCGGCACGCCGAGCCCGTCATCCCGCACTGGGAGGGCGAGGTCGGGCTCAACGTCGACTTCCTGCAGCTCGCGTCCCACGTGTTCGCGCGGACGAAGCGCATCGAGCTCGGCTCCGCCATCATGAACGTGTTGTGCAACGGCGGGCCGGTGGCCGCGGCCGAGCGCCTCGCAGCGTTCCTCACGTTCCACGGCCTCGACCCCGCCGAGCGCCGCCGGATCCACGTGGGCTTCGCCGCCGGGCGGTTCGACTTCATGAACCGCGCGTACGGCGTGGGGCCGCGGACCCCGTGGGAGAAGGCCGCGTGGGGCCCGCTCAAGACCCTGTTGTTCCGGCAGGCGGGCGAGATCTTCGTGCGGCTGCTGCGGGGCGACGAGCTCGCCGCGGCCGACCTCGAGCCGCTGGTGTTGTCGCGGCCCCTGTTCCGCAACGACGCCGACTGGGACAAGGTCCGCGACCTCGCCGGCACCTCCGCGGACACCCTGGTGGTGCCGCCGTTCTACACCTTCGACGTGCTGAAGATCGTGCCCGCGCACTGGCGCCGCGACCTGTTGCAGCTCGTCGCCGGCAGCCACGACGGGCCCACCCAGGAGCACCTCAACCGCTTCCTGCCCGTCCAGGTGTTCAACCTGTCGATCACGAGCCCGGCCGTGATCGAGGACACCCACCGCCGCCTCGCGAGCGCCTACCACCCCTCGGGCGGCCCCTGGCGCCGCGACTACCTGCCGCGCACCGTGTTCGTGTTCCTCAACGCGCAGCCGGGCCTCTCGGCCGCCCAGCGCAACGCGGCTGCGCAAGCCGAGGCCTCCGCTGCGCTCGGTGCCTACTGGACCGCGCTCGACGGCACCATCGACCCGAAGAAGGTCAACGGCGCCGCGGACAACGCGCTCATCGGCGACCCGGCGGCGGTGGCGGCCCAGATCCGCGAGCGGTTCCACCCGGACGACCGGCTGATGTTGTGGTTCGACTTCTTCAACCACGACAACGCCCGGGTGATCGAGAACATGGCGGCGTTCCGCGAGCAGGTGGTGCCGCTCCTGGAGAACACGTGACCCGCGATCTCGCCGCGTACGACACGCGCAACTACGTGGGCGGGCGCTTCGTCCCCGCTGCGTCGGGCGCCACCCTGGCAGCGCTCGAGCCCGCGACGGGCCGCACCTGGGGCCACATCCCCGAGTCCGGGCCCGCCGACGTCGACGCCGCGGTGGAAGCCGCGTCCGCAGCGCTGCGCGGCGCGTGGGGCGCCACCTCCACCCCCGAGCGCGCCGACCAGCTCGACGCCATCGCCGACGCCATCGCCGCCCGGTTCGACGAGTTCGCCGAAGCCGAGGCCCGCGACGCCGGCAAGCCCCTCGCCACCGCCCGGGTCATGGACATCCCCCGCGCCATCGCCAACTTCCGGTTCTTCGCCGGCGCGGTGCGGCACGGCAGCGGCGGGTTCTTCGAGGGCCCCCGGAGCTTCAACTACACGCTGCGGCGGCCCCTCGGCGTGGTGGCGCTCATCACGCCCTGGAACCTGCCGTTGTACCTCCTGTCCTGGAAGGTCGCGCCCGCGCTGGCCACCGGGAACGCCGTGATCTGCAAGCCCTCCGAGCTCACCCCGCTGACGGCGTCGCTCCTCGCGGGCGTCGTCCACGCGCTGGGGCTGCCGCCGGGCGCGTTCAACCTGCTGCACGGCACGGGGCCCTCCGTCGGGGGTCCGCTCGTGGCCCACCCGGGGGTCCACGGCGTGTCCTTCACCGGGGGCACCGCGACGGGGGCCCGCGTGGCTGCTGCGACTGCGCCGCGCTTCGTGAAGACCTCGCTCGAGCTCGGCGGCAAGAACCCCACGGTGGTGTTCGCCGACGCCGACCTCGAGGCCGCCGTGGAGGGCGCGGTGCGCGCCGGGTTCACGAACACGGGCCAGATCTGCCTGTGTGGGTCACGGTTGTTCGTGCAGCGCGGGATCTGGGACACCTTCGTGCCTGCGTTCGTCGCACGGGTCCGCGCGCTGAAGTGCGGAGACCCGCTGGATCCCGAGGTGCGCGTGGGGGCCCTCATCAGCGAGGCCCACCGCGCCAAGGTCGCGTCGTACGTGGCGCTCGGCCGGGCCGAAGGCGGCGCGGTGGCGTGCGGCGGCGAGGTGATGTCGCTCCCCGGCGACAACGCAGGCGGCACGTTCTTCGCCCCCACGGTGCTCACGGGGCTCCCGCCGACGGCGCGCGCGGCCTGTGAGGAGATCTTCGGACCCGTCGTGACGGTCCACCCCTTCGACACCGAAGACGAGGTCGTCGCGGCCGCCAACGGCGTGCGGTACGGGTTGTCCGCCTCGGTGTGGACCCGCGACCTCGCGCGCGCCCACCGCGTCGCGAAGCGCCTGGACACGGGCCTCGTGTGGGTCAACACCTGGCTCGACCGCGACCTGCGCACCCCGTTCGGCGGCGTGAAGGACTCGGGGCTCGGCCGCGAAGGGGGCGCCTGGAGCCTCGCGTTCTACACGGAGGAGAAGAACGTCTGCGTCGCGACCTGAGGGGCGTCAGCTCGCTTCGAAGCTGCCACCGGCGTACCGCGCGCCGTTGACCTGCACCGTGACGCCGTACGTGCCCGGGTAGTGGGTGCGGGTCGTCATCGCGTGGGTGCGGACGGTGCCGGTGAACGCCCGGCGCTCCCCCGCTGCCAGCGTGACCCGCCCGAGCTTGAACACCTTGTCGGACGACCTGCCGTTCGCCTTGGGGAACGAGACGACGGCGTCCACGACGAGGTGCTGGGCCTCCTCGGCGGTCGAGACCAGCGCGAACGAGTACCCCACCGACGACCCGAGCGACGCGACTGCGGGCACCGAGAAGCCCTCGACCCGGACGGCGGCGGCGGCGTGGCCGAGCACGGCGAGCGCTCCGGGGTGCCCCTGCTTCACCAGGTGGCGGAGGCCGTGGCGGACCAGCTTCTCCCGGTGGGGGGCCCCGGCGAGCCAGCGGCGGGCGGTGTCCACGGCGAGGTCGGGGTGGTCCTTCGCGACGTCGCCCAGGTGGTTCGCGACGCTGCGCCGGACGAGCTCCGCCGGGTCGTCGACCAGGTGATCGAGCCGGGAGAGGGCGGGTGTGGGGTCACGCTGGAGGGCGCGGAGCCGCGAGGCCCACGGCAGCCGGGGCCGCAACCCCTCGGAGACGAGCCTGCGGACGTGGGGATCGGGGTCCACCACCCAGGTGTCGATCGCGGCCCACGCCAGCGCAGGGTGCGCCTCCAGGATCGGGCGCACGCAGAACTCGGCGGTGAACCGGCGGGTGAGCTCCCGACAGGCCACGAGCCCCGCCTCCGGGGCGAGCACGCCGAGCTGGCCGATCAACACCGAGTGCGGCAGGTAGCGGAACGGCGCCATCCCACCACCGAGGAGCTCGCTCGTGGCGTGGGCGGGACCGAACGTGGCGACCAACGCCGGGAGGGCCGCCTCGGGTGCGTCGGGGAGGACCTTCCGCAGCGCGGCGGCGACGTGGGCCGCGCGGGCGGTGAGCTCGAGCGCGTCCAGGCCGGTGGAGGCCTCGACCTCGAAGTCGCCGACGGGGAGCCCAGCACGCAGCAGATCCTGCGCCAGCGAGGCCACGAGGCGCGCGTCGAAGAACCCCTTCAGCGGTTCGGCCACCTGCCCTCCCCACCACGACGAACCAGGCCGCAACGCAACGAGCCAGGGACACCGCCCTGGCTCGTTCGCTCACGACCGAGAGAGGCTCAGTTGCCGGAGCCGCCCGTGGAGCCGCTGCCGCCGCCGGCGCTGCCCGAGCCGGGAGGCGTGCCGGTGCCGGAGCCGCCGGGGGTGCTGCCGGAGCCTGGCGTGCTGCCGCCGCCGCCGGAGCCGGTGGGGGTGCCGGTCTGCGTGTCGGTCGTGGACTCGCCGGAGTGGCCGGTCGACCGGGTCCAGCCCGAGTGGACATCAGCGTCCGTGTCCGTGTCGGTGTCTGCGTCCGTGTCGGCGTCCGTGTCCGTGTCGGTGTCGCCGTCCGCGACGGTGTCCTTGTCCGTGGTGCCCGTGCCGATGCCGCCGGTGCACCCGGCGAGGAACGCGAGGAGGAGGATACGCAGGCTGTTCATGGGGCGCTCCAGACACGGGGTGACACACCCAACCCGTAGCTGTCAGGATTAGTGCGCCGCCCACCGGATTGCAAGAGCTTTCCACCGCAACCGCGCTCAGCCGGCTGCAGTAATGTACACCCGCACTGCCCAGGATCGAACCTTGTCAAGCAACGACGCCAACAACCCCCGTACGGGCCGCGTGGACGCAGCCGGTGCACCCCGCCCGGTGGGCGCCTACCCTCACGCGCGTCGGGTGGGCGATCTCCTGTTCGTGAGCGGGATGGGGCCCCGGCAGCCCGGCACGGACGAGATCCCGGGAGGACCGGTCCGCGACCCCGACGGCACGCCGCGGGAGTACGACGTGGCGCTGCAGACCCGAGCCGTGATCGAGAATCTCCGGACCGTGTTGCAGGCGTCCGGTTCCAGGCTCGAGGACGTGGTGGACGTGAGCGTGTTCCTGGTGAACATGAAGCGGGACTTCGCTTCGTTCAACCAGGTGTACGGAGAATACTTCCGGCCGATCGGGGCCACCCGCACCACCGTCGAGGTGGGCGCGCTCCCCACCCCCATCGCCGTGGAGCTCAAGGTGATCGCGCGGCCCAGCGCCACGGCCCCGGTGCGGCCTGCGCTCCTCGACATCTCCCCCACGTTGTCTCCCGCGGTCGCGGTGTGGCCCGGAGACGTGCCCTTCTCCAGGGAGATCGCGTGCAGCATCGCGGGCGGAGCCAACATCGACCTCTCGTCGATCCGCACGACGGTCCACGTCGGCGCCCACACCGACGCTCCGTCCCACTACGTGGCGGGCGGCCAGACCATCGAGCAGCGCCCCCTCGAGCGCTACTACGGGCCGTGCGACGTGATGTCGGTCGCGGTCGGCCGCGGTGAGCGGGTCACGCCGGCCCACCTGCCGCGCCCGCCGTCCACCCCGCGGGTGCTGCTGCGGACCGGCACGTTCCCGAACCCCGATCGGTTCGACGAGGACTTCGCGGCGTTGTCCCCGGAGCTCGTGGACTGGCTCGCGGACCGCGGTGTGTCGCTGGTGGGCATCGACACGCCCTCCATCGACCCCTGCCACGACAAGGTCCTGGCGTCCCACCAGGCCGTGGCGCGCCGCGACCTCGCGATCCTCGAAGGCATCGTGTTGGGGCACGTCCCCGACGGGGTGTACACGCTGATCGCTCTACCGCTCAAGCTCGCCGGCGCCGACGCGTCGCCAGTCCGGGCCGTCCTGGTGACCCCGTGACGACGCTCCGATGTCCGTCCTGCAAGACGCCGTTCGTCCCCGAGAACGTGAACCTCGCGCTCGGGGTCGCGTCCTGCGGCGCGTGTGGCACGGTTCATGACCTCTCCGCCCGCCGGGGCACCCAGCACGCGTTGTCCCGCTCACCGGTCGACCCCACCGGGCTCGTGATCGAGGAGGGACGGCGGCCCTCCGTCCGCTGGTCGTGGAGGACCTGGCAGATCGCCTTCTTCCTCGTGTGGTGCACGTTCTGGGATCTGGGCATGCTCGCGATGGTCGCCAGCGCGGTCTCGACGGGAGCGTACGAGATGCTGCTGTTCGGCTCGCTCCACATCACGGCGGGGGCGGCGGTGACCTACTACCTGCTGGCCTTGATCTTCAACAGCACCACGGTGGCGGTGAGCGACGAGGAGGTCACGGTCGCCCACGGTCCCCTGCCGTGGTTCGGGGGCAGGGCGGTGGCGCGCGCCGACGTCGCCCAGTTCTACGTCGTCGAGGTCCGGGGCAACAAGGGCAGCCGCAGCTGGACGGTCTTCGCCGAGCTCGGGTCGGGGCACCGCACGAAGCTGGTCGGAGGCTTGTCGTCGCCCGGGCGGGCGCGGTTCCTCGAGGACTGGCTCGAGCAGAAGACGGGCGTCGAGGATCGACCCGTGGACGGTGAGCACGCCTGAGGGTAGACCCGCGGTCCGGAGGCGCCATGCCGCTCGGTCCGTCCGCCGTCGCCCCCCACAAGCCCGGCGCTGGGGTGTACCCCACCTCCCCGCTCGGTGTGCCCGAAGCCGGCATCCCCACCGGTCGCGACGTGGAGTGGGAGCCGCTCGTCGACTACCGCCGCGCCGGCGTCTCCGAGACCACGATCCACGGCGCCGTCTCGTGGGCATCGGGCAGCCGGGTGTTCCACAGCTTCGGCGGGAACGTCCTGTGCTACGGCCGCTCGATGATGAAGCCGTTCACCCTCAAGGTGTTCGCCGACGTGCTGGCGGACTGCACCCCCGAGCAGAAGGCCATCTCGCTCGCGTCCCACAACGGGGACACCGAACACGTCCGCGCGGCGCAGTCGCTGCTGTCGGAGTCGGAGTGGGGCCTCGTCCGGACGCCGCTCGACGTGCCGCTCGTCCAGTTCGGTCGCCAGGTGCGCCGGCCGCGGCGCTGGTACCACACCTGCTCCGGGGAACACGCCGCCATCCTGCGCGGGTGCCACGCGAAGGGCTGGACCCGCGTGGGCTACACGCTGCCGTCCCACCCGATGTTCGCCGAGTACATCCGCGTGCTGCGCGGCTTCCTCGGCCCCACGTGGAGCCCGGTGCGCGTGGCGCGCGACGGCTGCGGGCTCCCCACGGTCTCGAACACGGTGTCCGAGCTCGCAGTGCTGCTCGCGGGCCTCGCCCGCACGCGCGACCAGGACTGGATCTGGGGCGCGATGGTCGACCGCCCCGACCTCATCGGCGGGTTCAACCGCCTGGACTCCACGATCCTGAAGATCGGCGGGGGCCGGGTGGTGGCGAAGGAAGGCGCCGACGGGTTGCTGGGTCTGGCGGTGGTGCACCCCGACCACCCCGAAGGCCTCGGGATCTGCATCAAGATTGCGCACGGCTGGAACCCGCAGGCCACCTGGTACGTCGCCCGCGGCATCCTCGGCGTGCTCGGGTTCGACCTGCGCAACCCGTACCCGCTGCACCGCCAGAAGGCGTTCCTGGTGCCCGGCGTGGTGCCTCCTGCCCTGCTCCCCGCGCTCGAGGCCATCCCCACCTGGGACGAGTGGGATCCCGACCGCGACCGGTTCCTGTGGGACTGGCAGTCCTGTGTTCCGCCGGTCGAGACCGACCCGAGGAGGCCGTGATGGGCGAGATCGTGTTCGGGGCGCTGGCCCCGCATCCCCCGCACCTCGTGTACGCGGACAACCCGCCGCAGAACGAGCCGCGCGCGGAGTGTGGCTGGGAGACCCTTCGGTGGGGCTACGAGCGGCTCCGCAAGGACCTCGCCACCATCCCCCACGACGTGATCGTCATCCTGTCCCCGCACTGGCAGACCTACGTCGGCACCCACTTCCTGGGGGTCCCGCACCTGAAGTCGCTGTCGGTCGACCCCATCTTCCCGAACCTGTTCCGCTACCACTACGACCTCACGGTGGACGTGGACCTTGCGGAGGCGCTGTGTGCGGCGGCGTCGGCGGAGGGACTCGTCACGAAGATGATGCGCAACCCCGACTTCCGGGTGGACTACGGCACCATCGTCAGCGCGCACCTCGTGAACCCGGCGTGGGACAAGCCCATCGTCTCGATCTCCTCGTGCCGGAGCACCTCGTTCTACAGCGTCGAGGTGATGCAGGAGCAGATGGTGGCGCTGGCGAAGGCCACCCGCGCCGCCATCGAGAAGAGCGGGAAGCGCGTGGTGCTGCTGGCCTCCGAGTCGCTGAGCCACCGCCACTTCGTGTCCGAGGCCACGCTGCCGGAAGACATGTCGAAGGAGCACGTGACGAACCACCACCAGTACCTGTGGGACCTGCGGATGATCGAGCTCCTCCGCCACGGAAGGACCCGTCAGGTGGTGGACGAGATGCCGGAGTTCACCGAGCA
>JBIKWC010000028.1:0-45099 GCA_044356535.1 Myxococcota bacterium | reverse complement strand
AGCGGTGTTCCGCATCACGCTGGCCGCGGACCCCGCGTCGGGGACGCCGATCCTGGGCTGATCAGCCGCCCTTCTTGCCCTTCCCGGCCTTGCCCTTCGCCTTCTCGGCCTTGCCCTCCGCCTTCTCGGCCTTGCCCTCCGGAGGCGTGGCCTCGGCAGCCGCCTGCACTTTGCCCATCAGCTCTCCGTGCAGCTGCTCGAGGCGCGCCACCAGCTCCGGGGCGTCCACCGGCTTGGTGAAGTCGGGGTCCGTGACCCGGTCGTAGCAGGCGGTCTGGAACTGATCGGGCTCCTCCAGCACCGAGCCGTAGTCCTTCTGGCACTCCTGGGTGGTCGTCCACACGGAGGCCCGGTGGGCGCCTTCGTACAACGTGTCCGCGTACGCGAGGTCCCGGACGCTGGGCCCCGTTCCGAGGACCACCGCGGACTGGTCGAGCCCCTCGAACCCGGTCTGTTCCTTCAGCCCGGCCAGCCCGACGAGCGTGGGAGCGAAGTCGAGCTGCGACACCAGGCCGGCGGCCTCCGCGCCGACGGGGATGCCCTTGCCCCACACGAGCCACGGGATCTGGACCGACGAGCGGTACAACACGAACCCGTGTTGCTTGCGGTGCGCGGGCGGCAGCTCGAGCCCCTCCCCATGGTCGGCGACCACGGTGAACACGGTGTTCTCGGGCGTGAGGCCCTGGGCGGCGAGCCCCTCCACCAGCGCCTTCACGGCGTCGTCCATGCGGCGCACGGTGGCCCGGTACGGCGCGCAGTTGCAAGGGTCGTCCGGCTTGTCGAAGGCCTTGTACTCCTCGGGCGGGGTCTTGAACGGCTTGTGCGAGTCCACGAACGCGACCTGCAGGTACATCGGGCGCGCCTTCTCGGTCTCCGTCCTCGCCGCCACGCGCGCCAGGGCCTTCTCGACGACCTCCTTCGCGTCGATCCGCTGCTCGAGCATCAGCGAGAACGGCTGGGCGTCGCGGTACCAGTCGAAGCCCTGGGCCCCGCCTGCCTTGAGGTTGAGGTTGTGGTTCGCGGTGGCCCCCACGGTGAACCAGCCGGCCGCCTGCAAGCGCTCGGCGAGCGTGTCGACCGACAGGGGCAGGTCGCGGAAGTTCTTCTTCTTCTCGGGCTCGGCGAGGCCCACGGAGTGCGGGTACTGGCCGGTGATGAGGGTGGCGGCCGCCGTGCGCGGATCCACCGACACGGAGAGCGCGTCCATGAGCTTCACGCCGGACTTCGCGCGCTCCCCGAGGAACGGGGTCGTCTCGGCGGGCCCTCCGTAGGCCGTCCACTGGTCCCGGCGCTGGGTGCTGGCGAACACCACCACCACGTTCGGCGCGTCTTTCGGAGCGGCGACCCGGTCTGCGGGGATCTCGCCGGCGTGGACGAGCTTCTGCTCCCCGAGGCGGCGCGGTCCGTCTTCGCCCACGCGTTTGGCCTTCTCCTGCTTCTCTACGGAGGGCGCCGGCTGCGGGGTGCTGCCGCCGGGACCCGGATCCGCGTACAACAGGAACCCGCCGATCAACACCACGGCGAGGGTGCCCAGCGCGACCGCGAGCGTCTGACGATTCACCGGTACCTCCGACCGGGCTCATGTGCCCCACCGCCGGGGGATCCGCAAGCACGGCAGCGGTTTCGGGAGTCAGCGGGTCGGCAGCTCCTGCTCGTGGTCGGCGTACCACTTCGCGGCGTCCCGCCCGGCGGCGAGGATGTCGAGATCCCGCCACTTCCCGGGGTGCACCTCGCGGTACTGGAACCGCGCCTCTCCGAGCGGTTCGGTGAGCCGCACCAGCGCCCGCAGGAACGCGTCGTCGGTGCGCTCGAACAGCGAGCCCACGTGGTGCTGGACCACGGATGTTCCGTCGAGCCGCTGGAAGGGCAGCAGGTCCCAGGTGTTCGTGGCCTGGTCGTCCAGCCGCGCCACGAGGTCGTGGGTGGCGGGGAGGAAGGCCAGGTCGGCCAGCGCCTCGCTCGCGGCGCTCCGCGTGTACGCGTGGGAGTCGTCGAGGAGGCCCACCAGCACGTTCGGGAGCTCCGGATCGTCCGAGGACAGCCGGGCCAGGGCCAGGGCCGCCCGGCCGCGGATCCCGGGATCGATGTCGGCCAGCAGAGGCCGCGCTGCCTCCTGCAGCGGGGTCGGGTCGACGATCCCCGAGGCCCGGAACCGAACCAGCCGCAGCGCCTCGGTCACGAGCCAGGGCTCGGGCGCGCGCAGGATCGACCCGTAGGCCTCGACGGCGCGGGGATCGTCGCCCCACGAGCGGCGATCCATCGCCACCATGGCCTCGTAGCGGACCTCGGGCCGCCCCGCGGTCATGGCCGCGAGGATCTCCGCGAGGAGCTCGCTCTCCAGGGCCTCGTCTGGCAACAGCGTCCCCGCGAGCGCGTACGCCGCTGCCTGCTCTGCGGGCTCGGCGCTGCGCAGGCCGGTGCGCGCCGCCACGGCGAGATCTCCCCGGTCGAGCTCGGCGAGGCACTGCGCCGACGCGCGCAGCGCCGCGGTCCGGACGGGCGCGCGGTCGTCGCGGGCAGCCAGCCAGACGAACGCCCGACCGTGTTCGGTGCACGCGGTCGCCACCGCGTCGGGAGCCGCGCCGGTGAGCTCCTCGGAGAACCTGTCGCCCACGAGGTCGTCGCCCAGGGCCACCGCGGCGTCGCGCTCCTCGCCCACCAGCTCCGTCGTCAGCGGGAGCGCGCGGGGGAACGGGAGACCGGCGCACGCCAGGGTGAACCCGACCGCCAGGCACAGTCCCGCTGCCCCTCCCCACCGCATGCAGGTTCCTCCGCGCCGCGCATCCTACCGCGATCTGGCGGGACACCCCGTGGCGGTGCGTTACGGCGGTGCCCTCTCAGCGAGGAGCAGAGATGGCCCAGCACCGGATGATCCCCAGCCCCGCCATGGAGCGGGACGTACATGTCTGGACCTACGGGAGCTTCGGTTGGCCCGTGGTCGTCTTCCCCACCGCCGCCGGCTTCGCCCACGAGTGGCAGGCCCAGAAGATGGTGGAAACCCTGCAGCCGCTGCTGGCCGCCGGCCGGATCAAGCTGTATTGCCCGGAGTCGAACGTCTCCGAGGCGTGGACCAAGAAGGAGAAGGACCCCGCGTGGCGGATCGGTCGCCACCAGGTCTACGAGCGGTTCGTGATGGACACGCTCGTGCCGTTCATCCGGGAAGACTGCCGCACGCCGAACATCCCGATCGCGGTCACGGGCGCTTCGCTCGGCGGGATGTACGCGGCGACGTTCGCGCTCAAGTTCCCCGAGACCTTCCGGTGGTGCCTCGCCATGTCCGGCAGGTACGAAGCCCGGAACTTCACGAACGGGTACGACTCTTCGGAGGTCTACCACAACAACCCCCTCGCGTTCGTGCCCCAGCTGCGTGGGGAGGCGCTCGAGCGGGTGCGCAAGAACACCCACCTGACGCTGGTGTGTGGCCGCGGGAAGTGGGAGGAGGGCTGCATCGAAGAGACGATCGAGCTCGCCGCCTGGCTCGAGAAGAAGGGCATCCCCCACGAGCGCGACCTGTGGGGCACGGACGTCGCTCACGATTGGGAGTGGTGGCGTCGCCAGGCGCTGTGGCACTTCGGCCGCCGGTACGGGCGGTGAGCGACGATCCGGTCCTCGGCGCGCTCCTGTCCGATGCGCGGCTCACCGCGCGCCGCCTGTTCGACGAGCCGCTGCTCGAGTCGGACACGCTCGCGCGGCAGCTCGCCGAGTACGTCGGGCGGGTCAAGCTCGCCGCGGGCGCCCACTCGCTCGCGGACTGGCATACAGGGCTCGAGCTGGCCGACTCCGCCCATGCGCTGCTCCGCCGCTGGCCCTCGCTCGATCACCGGGGCCGGAGGCTCGTACAGGTGGCCATCCGGTACCTCGTGCTCGAGGACGACGGCGACTCCGACCTCGACTCCCCGTTCGGCTTCGACGACGACCGCGAGGTGATGGAGGCAATCGAGCGCGCGCTCGCTGGTCCAGCGGCGTGACCCCCCGGTCCCGGTGGGAACACGCGCGGGCTGGCGTGATCGCCCTCGTGCTGTTGGCACACGGGATCTACGCGCTCCCACTCCCGCCGGCGGTTTCCGAGCGTCGCGTGGCGGAGGCTCCGTTCCAACGCGACCTCGACCCGTGGCTCCACCTGTTCGCCCTGCTCCACCTGCCGGTCGACCGCCCGGCGCTGCAGACGTTCGTGGTGCGCAGCTCCTCCGCGCTGCACACCCTGCACACGACCCTGAAGGCGCCGTTCGCGCCCGCCATGGACCTGGTCGGCGCGAACCAGGCCTGGGCCCTGTTCGCGGCCACCACGGTGACGCCCGACCGGCTCGAGGTCGCGATCCGCCGCGGCGGCAGCCGGAAGTGGGAGGTGGTCCTGCGTCGCCTGGATCCCTGCTGCACGTGGCGGGAGCCCATGCTCGAGTACCGGCGGATCCGTGGGGTGTGGGACGGCATGCGCGAGGCCCCGCGCGCCGGCTACAAGGGCCTCACGAAGTGGATCGCCGCGCGCGCCTTCGACGACTTCCCGGACGCCACGGAGGTCCGGATCCGCCTGGTCCGGCGCACCCTGTCGCTCCCCGGAGACCCACCGATCGACGACGTCTCGTTCAAGCACGAGCGGGTGCACCACCGGTCGGCGGCGCCGTGAGGTCGTGGTGGGACCGCTGGGTCGGGCTGTGGGCCGGCGTCGAGTCCCCGCGCTCGCTCGGGCTCGTGCGGTTGTTCCTGGGCAGCTGCATCCTGTTCGACTTCCTGCAGATCGCCTGGCTCGACCTCGTGGTGGCCCTGTTCGCGCCGAACGCCGTCGGCGGCCTGTCCGACGCGCTCACCCGCACCCACGTGCCGTTCTACTACCGGGTCGCGCCAGCCACGGCGGCGTCGGGGATCGCGCTGCACGCGGCGCTCACCGCGCTGGCTGCGTGTTTCACGGCGGGGTTGTTCACCCGGACCTCGGCGCTCCTCCTCGTCCTCGGGTGGGCGCAGTTCGCGGTGATCCTGCCCGCCGCGGACCGCGGCATCGACACGTTGTGTCGCGATGTCCTGCTGCTCTACGTGTTCGCCGGGGGAGGTCGCTGGCTGGCCGTCGACGCGAAGTGGTCCACGGGTTCGTGGTGGGGCGACGGGACACCGGTGCCGGCATGGCCGCGGCGGCTCCTCATGCTGCAGATCGTCGCCATGTACTTCCTGGCCGGGGTGCAGAAGGTGGGCATCCACTGGTGGCCGTTCGGGAGGTTCGCGGCGCTCTACCTCGTGCTCCAGGACCCCGCGATCGCCCGCTACGACTTCGCCTGGGTGGCCCGCACCCCGTTCTTCCAGCTCACGCAGCTCGGCTCGATCGTGACGCTGCTGTTCCAGGACACGTACCCGGTGGTGTTGCTGCTGCGGTGGTGGAAGGCGACCCCGGAGCGCGGTGGACGAGGGCGGGCGCTCGTGGCGAGGTTCCCGTGGCTCGAGTACGTCTGGATCGGGCTCGGCCTCGTGTTCCACGTGCTCCTGGCGCTCACCACGGAGCTCGGCATCTTCCCGTGGGCCATGCTCGCCCTGTACCCGGCGTGGCTCCACCCCGACGACTGGGCGGGCTTCGCCAGGTGGGTCCGCGAGCGCGTCACGGGGCGCCCGGCACCTGCCCCGCACAGCTGACGGCACCTGCGCGGACGACACAGGCGAAGTTCGTGCCCACTGCGAGCGACGACACCTGGGCCCTGCCCAGCGCATCGGCGTCCTCGAGGCCGTCGCACCACACCCCGTCGAGACCCGCCACGCACCCGAGCCCCGTGCCCACCCCGAGGTGCGTCCCCCGCACGGGTCGCCGGGTTCCGGTGGTGCAGCGGAGCGCCAGGTCGGTGAGCCAGCAGGCGCGGGTCCAGTCGTCGCCCGCCAGCTGCGTCACGCCTTCGGCGAGGACGGTCGGGGGGCCGCCGCCGTGCGCTGGAGGCACGAAGGCGTACAACGTGCTGCCCACCAGCGCGAGGAGCCGCTCCCCGTCGCTCGCCAACGCGCGCGCAGGCCCGGGCAGGGGCACCGCGACGAGCTCCGCGTCCGCCTCTCGGGCGTCGGTCCGCCCGAAGCAGAACACCTCCCCCTCGGCAGTGCGGCCGCAGGGAGCGCCCGGACCACGCACGAGCTGCACGAACGGCGTGGGCTCGTCGGTCTCGTCCAGCGCCCGCAGGCACCGCACCCGCCCGTCCGCGCGTCCACAAAGCGCGCGGTCGTCGACGTGGAGCTCGCCGGGCAGCCGGCCCGACACCGTGAGCGCGCCGCGGCACTCGACGAGGTCCCCCTCGGACACGCGGCACCACGTGTGTTCACCGGCCACCACGGCCAGAGCGGGGGGCGGGAGGGCCGGAGCCGCCGGGGGAGCGGGTGGTGGAGGAGGAGGAGGAGGGGGCTCCACGTCGGCGACACAGCCACCCAGGAGCAGGGCGATCACGGGCGACGTGAGCGCCGCCGCGACACGAGGAGGGCGAGGAGCGCCCAGCCGGGCCCGCCGGTCCCGACGGTGGCGTCGCAACCGCAACCCCACACGGCAGGCTCCTTCGGGGGCGGAGCCGACGCGCCTGCGCCGGGGTCCAGGAACCCAGCGAGCCCCTCCGAACCGTCGCTCGCGCCGTCGCCGTCGCTGTCGTCGTCGAGCCAGTTGCCCGTGCCGTCGCCGTCCGGGTCGTCGACTCCCTCGTCCGCCGTGGGGATCCCGTCGCCGTCGTCGTCGTCGTCGCGGGCGTCGATCCTGCCGTCGCCGTCGGAGTCGCGCTCGCCCTCGTCGCCGTCGGTCAGCCCGTCGCCGTCGGTGTCGGGGTTGGTCGGGTCCGTGCCGATCCGGCCTTCGTCGAGGTCCGACAGGCCGTCGCCGTCGGCGTCCACGCCCGGGTCGCCGTCCCGACCGTCGCAGTCCTCGTCGGTGCCGTTGCCGGGGACCTCCAGGCCCTCCGGGTTGGCGTCGTCGTCGTCGTCGTCGCAGTCTCCGTCGATCGCCACCGTGTCGTCGGGCTGCGCGCAAGCCGCGTTCCCGGAGCCCGCGCCGAACCCGTCACCGTCGAGGTCGTCGTACCAGATCGAGGCGTCGGAGGCGTCGGGGCCGTCCGTCGTGCCTTCACAGTCGTCGTCGACCCCATTGCAGACCTCGACCGCGCCTGGAGCCACGGTGTCGTCGTCGTCGTCGCAGTCGGTGGCGTCTGCGACGAGTCCGGGGGTGGCACAGGCGAGGGTTGCCGGCGCGGTGGCGTCGCCGAAGCCGTCCCCGTCCCCGTCCGGCCACAGGTCGGCGGGTTGGGTGGGGTCGAGATCGTCGCAGTCGAGGTCGTTCGTGACCTTGTTGGGCCGCGGCACGCAGTCGACGATCGCGGTCGAGGGGTCGCCGTAGGAGTCGTTGTCCTCGTCGTCGTAGTACAGCGTGCCGCCACCCACGAGGGCGTCGCGGTCGTCGCAGTCCGTGTTGTCGGCGACGTAGTCGGCGCGCGGACAGCCGAGGATCTGCTGGTTCAGGTTGCCGAAGCCGTCGCCGTCGGAGTCGCGGTAGTAGAAGGTCTCGTCGAGGGCCCCTGCGTCGCCGCGGCCGTCACAGTCCTGATCGATGCCGTCGCAGAACTCGAGCGCGAGCGGGTTCCGATCGGGGTCGGAGTCGTCGCAGTCACCACCCCCTGCGATGTTCCCGGGCGGCGTGACGCACGAGGTGAGGGCTGCTCCGTCGTCCCCGTACCCGTCGGCGTCGACGTCCGGGTACGAGGTGACCTCTCCGAGGGCGCCCGCCTCGTCGTCGAGCCCATCACAGTCGTCGTCCAGGCCGTTGCACACCTCTGCTGCCCCCGGGGACACCGTGTCGTCCCGGTCGTCGCAGTCGGTGTCGTCATCCGTGGTGTTGGGGGGCTGGAAACACGCGAACGAGAACGAGGTGGGGTCGCCGTAGGTGTCTGCGTCGGCGTCCCGGTACCAGATCCGGGGGACGGTGTTGGTCGGGTCGGTGTCGTCGCAGTCGCAGTTCTCCCCGAGCCCGTCGCCATCGTCGTCGACGGTCACGAGGTCCCGGGTGGTCGGGCACGCGTCGCACCCGTCGGGGATGCCGTCGCCGTCTCCCTCGTCGAGATCGTTCTCGCCGAGGCACCGATCGACGTAGTCGCACACCCCGTCGCCGTCCACATCGTCGGAGCAGTTTACGTCATGGGCATCGACCTGGCCGTCGCCATCGGCGTCGAGGACCGTGATCGAGCTCGTTCCCGGGCGACCCGCCTCTGCCGCGCTCGCAAGCATGGGCTCGAGACCAGCTGCCCCCGCGAGCCGTCGGACCGTGGGCGCGCTGCTCCCGACGCCCGTCTCGATCACGACCCGGCCACCGCCGCCGCCGCCGCCTGCGCCGCCCAGCAGGTAGATCTCGGAGTCTCCGCCGTTCCCGCCGTTCACCCGGAGCGTCCCGCCGCCGGACAAGGTGTCCGCGAGGATCGCCACGGTGCCGCCCGCGCCGCCGCCCCCGGCGCCGCCACCACCCCCGAGCGGCGCATCTCCACCGCGGCCGCCGAGCGACGTGACCTCCCCGTCGATGCGGAGCCAGCCGGCCTCCAGGTAGATGGGTGCACCGCCCGCGCCCCCCGCGCCCCCCTCGCCGTAGCAGCCCGACCCGGCGCCGCCGCCCCCGCCACCCGGGAGGTGCTGGTACGGGTCCGTGTCGCTCCCGTAGACCAAGCCACCGACCGCGGGGTCGTAGTACAGCTGTCCGCCCTGGCCGCCGCGCCCGCCGTAGCCGCCGCCGCCGCCCCCACCGCCGTGGATGCAGTCGCCACCGAGCCCACCGGCCCCGCCGCTCACTCCGCCCAGCCCGTCGCTCGGGACTCCGAAGGAGGACACGCCGGGCGCGCCCCCCGCATACCCTCCACCGTCGCCCACCAGGGCACCATCGATGAGGATCCGTGGCGCGAACACCACGGCGTCTCCGACCACGGTGACGGTCACCCCGGCGGGCACGACCACCGAGCCCGTGGTGTACACCAGGGAGGTCAGGGTGTCCCCGTCGGCCATCACCACGTCGGCGGGGGAGTAGTCCCCGGACCAGTCGGCGGCGGACGCGAGTCCCACGAGGGCGAGCGCGAGCAGCATGCCGAACGATGGCCCAGCCAAGGGCGGGTGTCAACGCACTCAGCGCGTGCCGTACATCCGGTCGCCCGCGTCACCGAGCCCCGGGACGATGTACCCGTGCTCGTTGAGGCGCTCGTCGATCGCGGCGGTGACGACCGGCACGTCGGGGTGGACCGCGTGGAAGTTCGCCAACCCCTCGGGCGCGGCGAGGAGGCACAGGAAGCGGAGGTTGGTCGCGCCACGCTCCTTGAGGCGCGAGACCGCGGCCGCGGCGGAGTGGCCCGTCGCGAGCATGGGATCGACCACCAACACGGCGCGTTTCCCGAGGTCGGTGGGGACCTTGAAGTAGTACTGGACGGGCTGGAGCGTGTCGGGGTCCCGGTACAGGCCCACGTGGCCCACGGCCGCGGTCGGCAGCAGCTGGAGCACGCCGTCCAGCAGCCCGTTGCCGGCGCGCAGGATGGAGATCAACGCGGGCGGGTGCCCCGCGAGGACGGGCGCAGACATGGGGGCGACGGGCGTCTCGATCGGGATCGACTCGAGGGCCAGCTCGCGCGTGAGCTCGTAGGCGAGCAGCTGGGCGATCTCCGACAACAACAGGCGGAAGGTCGCCGAGTCGGCCTCCTTGCGGCGCATCAACGTGAGCTTGTGCTGGACCAGTGGGTGCGAGACGACGATGACCTCCGGCACGGGGCCTCCCGGGCGCGGAGGGTAGCAGCGATCCGACACGCTGTCCCCGGGCGCGCGACGGGGTACCGTGGACCGATGGTCGAACCCAGCCGCCGCGCTCGCCGCCTCACCACCGCCCTGCGTGCCCTCGTGGCGCTGCCGGAGGCGCTGCACCGCGCCCTGCGAGGCGGGCGCCTCGTCAACGATCGCGGCGAGGTCCTGGATCGGGACCTCCGGCTCCTGTGCAGGCTCGAGGGGCTGCAGCGCCAGGACCTCACCCACCGGACGGAGGCGGAGGCCCGCCGCGGGTTCGTGGACTCGACCAGCATCGTGGAGGGCGAACCGGCTGCCCTCGCCGAGACCATGGACGCCACGGTGCAGGGCCCGCGCGGCGCGGTGCGCGTCCGGTGGTACCTGCCCGCGGCGCCCACCACCCGCGCGCTCGTGTACCTCCACGGGGGTGGCTGGGTGGTCGGGGATCTGCGAACCCACGACGCCGTGTGCCGCTGGCTCGCCGCCGAGGGCCGCCGGATCGTGGTGGCCGTGGACTACGGCCTCGCCCCCGAGGCCCCGTTCCCCGCAGGCCTCGAGGACGCGACGGAGGCCTTCCTCGCGCTGCGGGTGCAGCTGGCCGCCCGGGGCGTCGAGGCCGTGGAGATCGGAGGTGACTCGGCGGGAGGGAACCTCTCCGCGGCGGTGTGCCTCGCGCTGAAGGCCCGCGGGCTCCCCCAACCCAGCCGACAGCTGCTGGTCTACCCCGTCACCGACCTGCGGAAGAACACGCGGTCCCACGAGCTGTTCGGCGAGGGCTACCTGCTGACCTCCACCTCGATCGACTGGTACCTCGCGCGCTACGGGGCCGACCGGCTGGACGCCCGCGCCTCGGTGCTGCTGGCGCCGGACCTGACCGGCCTCGCGCCCGCGGTGGTGGTGACCGCGGGCTTCGATCCACTCCGCGACGAGGGAGAGGCCTATGCAGTGCGCCTCGCCGCCGCTGGCGTGCCCACGGTGGACCTCCGGCTCGGCACGCAGCTGCACGGTTTCCTCAGCATGCGGTCCCTCCCGGGCTGCCGCGAGGCCGCCGCGCGGGTGCTCCACGCATTGGACGCCGTGGAGGGATAAGCTGCGGGTCTCGGGGGGACGATGCGGTACACGCTGTTGGTGGGCGTGACGGTGGTGGGTGGGTGTGACGACCTCATCTTCGGCAAGCAGGCCGAGCCGCCGCTGTCGCAGGAGGGGATCGCGGGCGTTCGCGAGATCGCCGACGGCTACTGCCTCGGCTGCCACTCCGCCCAGAGCGTGCAGGGGCAGCTGGACCTCGAGACGGACGTCTACGGTGCGCTCGTGGACGTGCCGTCGTCCTCGGGCCAGGGCGTGCTGGTCCTCCCGGAGGACGCCGCCGCGTCCATCTTCTACCTCAAGATCACGAACCAGCAGACGAGCGGGTCCGACATGCCGCCCGGTTCGGGGGGACTGCCGGTCGAGGCCTCCGATCTCGTGAAGCGGTGGATCGACGACGGGGCGCCGGAAGAGTGACCCTCCTCGCGGTCGCTGCCTGCGCAGGTTCGCCGCCGCCACCCATCCCGGCCCCGGCTACCGCCCCGGCCTCGGTGCTCGCCGGGTTGTGTGACGCCTCGGGAGCGGTGGAGATGGCGGGCCGCTGGCTCGTCGTGGTGGACGACGAACACGACGTGTTGCGCGTGTTCGACCGCGATCTGCGCCCCGCAGGAACCATCGACCTCGCGCTCCTCGACCCGGCGCTCGCCGGGGAAGGGGAGGCCGATCTCGAGGCCATGACCACGGCGCCCGACGGCACGGTGTGGGTCGTGGGGTCGCACGATCCGGGCAAGGACACCACCCCGAAGACCGACCGCTCGGTGCTGGTACCCCTGCGCCTCACCGCGACCGACGACGGCGTCACCGCTGCGCTCGCGGGGCCGGTCGACACCTCCCGGGCGCTCGTGGCGCCGGTGGAGGCCGGGACGGAGGGGCGTACGGCCAAGGACCCCGAGGGCCTCTCGATCGAGGGGCTCGCCTGGTGGGACGGAGCGCTGGCGATCGGGTTCCGTGCTCCGGTGCGGGACGGCCGCGCCGCCGTCGTCCGACCCGCTGCCGGCGGGTACGCGGCCACGTGGCTCGACCTCGGGGGACGCGGCATCCGCTCGCTCGAGGAGGATCTCGTGCTGGCCGGGGGCGCGCCGGGGTTCGCGCTGTTCCGGATGGAGAGCGGCGTGCCACGGCAGCTGGACGTGGAGTTCGGCGACCTCAACCCCGAGGGGCTCGTACACCGGTCCGACGGCTGGTGGGTGCTCTCCGACGACGGCAAGCGCGACGTCTCCGGGCAGGAGTGCCGCAAGCTCCCCGAGGCGCGCCGCAGCGCCCGCATCACGCGGCTGTCGCTGCCGGAGCCGCGCGGTTAGCCGGCTCGATGTCCATCACGTACCAGCTCGAAGGTTCCGTCGCGATCGTCACCCTCGACGACGGCAAGGCCAACGCCCTCTCGGAGCAGGCCATCGCGGCGCTCGGGGAGGCGCTGACCCGCGCGGAGTCCGAGGCGAAGGCCCTCGTCCTCACCGGCCGCGCGGACCGGTTCTGCGCCGGCTTCGACCTCAAGACCATGATGAGCGGACCGGGCCCCGCGACGGCCCTCCTGCGGCGCGGCTCGGCGATGTACCTCGCCCTGTACGGCACCCCGCTCCCGCTGGTCATCGCGTGCACCGGCCACGCCCTCGCAGGCGGCGCGCTCCTGCTCCTCACGGGCGACGTCCGGCTCGGCGCCGATGGTCCGTACCGCATCGGCCTCAACGAGGTGGCGATCGGCATGCCGCTCCCGGCCCTCGGGATGGAGCTCGCTCGCGACCGCCTGGCCGCCCACGAGCTCCCCCGCGCCACCCTCGGCGCGCACATCTACGACCCGGCGGGCGCCGTGCGCGCCGGGTACCTCGACGAGGTCGTGCCGGCCGAGGCGCTGCTGGTGCGCGCCCGGGCGGAGGCGACCCGCCTCGGTGCGTTCTCGCGCTCGGCCTACGGAGCCACCAAGGTGCGTCTGCGTCGCGCGACGATCGCGCACATCGCCGACACCCTCGAGGCCGACCTCTCGAGCCTCATGTCCCTCCTGGGTTCGCCTCCGGCCTGAGGCCCAACCGACGGGCGGCGGTGTCCGCACGCGCAGTCCGCGCCCGAGCGGCCAGCCGCAACAGCGGGGCGTCGCGGGCCCACCTCGCGGCCACCTCCGGGTCGGCGCCCACCCAGGAGAGGTCGTCCACGGCGTCCTCGAAGGAGCCCAGCACGCCCGCGAGCGCGAGGTGGACCGCCGGGTCCGACGGGTCTGCAGCCGCCAGCGCTCCCGCCGCCGAGAGGGCGCCAGCCAGCGCTGCCACCGGGCGCCGCGCGAAGCCGCTCGCGCCCGCGAGCGTGAGCAGGTACGCGGACGCAGCGCCGCACACGTGGAGGTCCTCCACCGTCCGGAACGGCCGGACTACGTCGGCCCACCCGTCTCCGGGCAGGGTCCGGAGCACCGGCGCGTCGGAGAACGCCACCGTCGCGTGCAGCACCTCCGGCGCGAACGGCAACGGCGGCATCGGAGTGATGGTGACCCCCGGCCCCCGAGCGTCGACCAGCACGGCCACGAGCTGGAGGCGGTCCCCGTCGGCGCCGGCCGAGGCCAACACCACCAGGTGGTCGGCGCCCGGGACGCCGGTGGCGAACGACTTCCGCCCGCGGACGTGCCCGTCGACCACGGTGGTCGCGACGGAACCGGGCCGCAGCGGTCCGTCTTCGGTGGCGAGCACCGCGCCGGGGCCGGGCTCCGGCACGAGCGTGCTCACGGCTGCGCGGTACGCTGCGAGGAACACCTGCCCGAGGTCGGCGGCGGCTGCTCCGGCCTCGACCGCGAGGCGGAACGAAGGTGGCGCGTGCAGCGTGAGGGCCTGGACCACGGTCAGGCCGCGGGGGCGTCGGCGAACTGGCGCTCCACGAGCCGGCGGTACAGGCCGTCGCGGTTCAAGAGCTCGTCGTGCGACCCCTCCTCGACGACGCGGCCTGCTTCCAGCACCACCACCCGGTCTGCGTCGCGGACGGTGGACAGCCGGTGCGCGATGACCATGGTGGTGCGGCCGCGCATCAGGCGGTCGAGCGCCTCCTGGACGAGGTGCTCCGACTCGGTGTCGAGCGCGCTCGTGGCTTCGTCCAGCACCAGCACCTTCGGGTCCTTGAGCAGCGCCCGCGCGATGGCGATGCGCTGCTTCTGCCCGCCGGAGAGCCGCACGCCGCGCTCGCCCACGAGGGTCTGCAGCCCCTCTGGGAACGACTCCACGAAGGTCAGCGCGTTGGCGGCGGACAAGGCGGCCCGGACCTCGTCGTCGGAGGCCGTCGGGCGACCGTAGCGGACGTTCTCGGCGATCGAGGTCGCGAACAACACGGGCTCCTGGCTCACGGCGCCGACCTGCTCGCGCAGCCAGGTGGGGTCGAGGGTGGTGAGGGCAGTCCCATCGAGCGTGACGGCGCCCGAGATCGGATCGTAGAAGCGGGCCACGAGCGCGGCGATGGTCGACTTGCCGGAGCCCGAGGGACCGACCAGGGCCAGCACCTCACCCACCCGCAGCGTGAGCGACACGTCGGTCAACACTGGCATGTCCGGGCGGGTGGGGTACGCGAACGTCACGTGGTGCAGCTCCACCTCGCCGCGGACCGTGGGCAGGGAGCCGGTGGACGAGCCCTCGATGGCCCCTCGCTCGTCGAGGAGCTGGAACACGCGCTGGGAGGCGCCCACCGCCTTCATCAGGTCGCCCCACAGGCTCGACAGGGCGCCCAGCGACATGGCGACCGTGAGCGTGTACAGCAGGAACGCCGTGAGCTCGCCGACGGTCATCTCGCCGGCGAGGACCAGGTGCCCGCCGTAGTACACGACGCCACCGAGCACCGCGTAGCCGGCGAACCCTGCGCCGCCGGCGAACACCCCGGACAGCAGCGCCCGCCGCGCCGCCAGCCGGAAGCTCTCGTCCACGGCGCTGTCGTAGCGCTTCGCCTCGAGGTTCTCGCGGGCGAACGACCGCACCGTCCGGATGCCTCCGAGCGACTCCTCCGCCACCTCCGTGGACCGCGCGAGGGCGTCCTGGACCTCGCTCGACAGCTTGCGGAGGGCGCGCCCGTACAATGCGCCGCCGATCGCCACCACCGGGACGATCCCCAGCGCGAGGAGCGCGAGCCGCGGGCTCTGCCACATCAACAGCGCCACCCCACCCACGGCGCCCGCCCCGAACCGCAGGGCCATCGACACGTTCACGGTCACCGTGTTCTGCAGCACGCTCGTGTCTGCAGCCAGGCGGCTCGTGAGCTCGCCGGTGCGGGTGGCGTCGAAGAAGGCCACGTCCTTGTCGAGCAGCGCCCGGTACAGGTCCTTGCGCAGCCGGGTGACGACCCGCTCGCCCGACACCGTGAACAGCCAGGCCCGCAGCATCCCGAACACGGACTGGACCGCGAAGGCGACCAGCAACAACAGGGCCGCCTGGTTGAAGGTCCAGGTGGTGGACACGCCCGTGATGGCGTCCACCATCCACTGGACGGCGATCGGGTACATCAGGTTGAGCCCCGACCCAGCTGCCAACGCGATCGTCGCGATGGTCAAGGTGGCCCACTCCGGCTTCGCGAGGCGCAGCAGGCGCCAGATGTCCATGCTGCGCCCTTCCACACAACCTCCGGTGGGGGCATTCTTCTGCACCAGCGGCGGAGCGGCAAGCTCCCCGACGGGGGAGGACGACGAATGGACCCGCTGGTGTTCGGGGTGGCTGGGGTGGCGGTGGTCGGCGGGCTCGTGGGCCTCGTGGCCGTGTGGTGGGCCATCAAGGCCACGATCTCGATGGCGAAGCGGGTGATGGCGCTGGCGTTCGTGCTCGGGCTCACCGCGGTGTTGCTCGCTGGCTCCGCCACCGCGTTCCTTGCTACGCACCGTTGAGCTTCGCGTCGCACCGGGGGTAGGGATGTTCACGGGGATCGTGCAGGGCAGGGCAGTCGTCCGCGAGGCGCGTGCAGAGCAGGGGCTGCTGCGACTGGTGCTGGAGCTCCCCGAGGGGCGCACGGACGGGCTGGTGGTGGGGGCGTCGGTGTCGGTGGCCGGCACCTGCCTGACGGCGGTCCACGTGGACGGGCCTCGCGTGGCGTTCGACTGCATCGGGGAGACGCTCGCGCGCACCACCCTGGGCGGGTTGCAGGTCGGAGACGAGGCGAACTTCGAGCGCGCGGCGCGGTTCGGGGACGAGATCGGTGGCCACCTGCTGTCGGGGCACGTGTCGACCACGGTGCCGCTGGTCGGGCGCGAGGAGCGCGAAGGCAACCTGACGTTGTGGTTCGGGAACGAGGCCGGTGTGGGCCGGTACCTCCTGCCGAAGGGCTACGTGGCGATCGACGGCTGCAGCCTGACCCTGGGTGAAGTGAGCGCTGCTCGCTTCGCGGTGCACCTCATCCCCGAGACCCGCCGGGTCACCACGCTCGACGCACTCCGCCCCGGAGACCGCGTCAACCTCGAGGTCGACGCCCAGACCCAGGCGGTCGTCGACACCGTCGAGCGGGTCCTGGCGCTGCAGAAGTAACGGGGGCTTACTCCTCGGCGGGGAACACCGTGACCAGCGGGCCTTCCACCCAGGCTGCCCGCCGCGCAGCCGCGCCGCCGGGGCCACCGGGTCCGTGGGGCAACAACACCACCACGCCGCCGTCCACGATCACCTGCCCGTAGGGGACGGAGCCGTTGGTGCCGCTGCCCGGCGCGCCACCGGGGAGGTCGTTGGCGCTGGTCCAGGTCTCCTCCGTCCCGCAGCCCACGAAGTTGGTCCAGCGCGGGGGAGACACCCAGGCCCAGGTCAGGCCGCGGTCCCCGTCCGAGAGGTCCCCCCACAGCAGGCCCGGGTCGGTCGCGCACGAGGCGGGGAACCCCGCGCGCAGCTGGAGGGGCCGGATCGGCTCGGTCCGGTCCGTCGTCCCCTCGATCCGCACCTCGGAGTCGGCCGTGGTCGTCAGGCGGCCGAGCGCAGCGGCTCTCCCGGCGAACATGCGCCAGCGCGCCGTCGTGGTGAACGTGTTGGTGCCGTCCGTCGCCTGGACGGTGGTGGACACCGCCGCCGTGACGGGGTGCTGATCGAGCCGCGCGCTCTCTCCCGCGAACGCCGTGACCTGGAGGGGCCCCTGGGGCGTGCGGAGACCGTTGCCCGCGGTCGCCTGCGCCTGGCCCGCCAGGATCCCGACGGGGTCGCGGATCGCCGAGACCGTCGCGCCCCGGGCCGGGTCGAGCTCCAGCACGGTGCCTCCGGTCTCCAGTCGCTCGTCTCCAGCGAGCAGGTCGCTCGCGGGTGGGGTCCCGGGTGCTCCTCCCCAGTAGACGGCGACCTCGAGCTCGGTGTCGGGCCAGTCCTCGACGGTGGTGAGGTCCGCGTCCTCGTCCCACAAGGCGACGACCACGCCCACCGGTGCAGCGGCGCCGGCGCGCCAGAGCGCAGGCTCGTCGGGGAGGAAGGCCGTGGGCAGCTCGACGCCCGCCGCGCAGCGCTGGACGACCACACGGACCGACTCTGGCGTGACGTCGGGCGCGTCGAGCGCGAGCACGAGCGGCGCATCGAACGCACCCCGCACGGTCGCACGCTGTCGACCGACTGCATCCGGAACCATCCATGCACCGGACGAATCATCATTGGACGGGTCGCAGTCTTCGTCGCCTCCGCCGCAGCGCTCCCGGGCGAACGGCGAGCGGGCGGGGTCGGCGTCGTCGCAGTCTCCCCCCGTCGACACCGCATCCGGCTCGGGCGGGAGGCAACCGGTCCCGACCTCGTCGGCGCCTGCACCGTCGCCATCGCCGTCGCCATACCAGACGGTGCCCGGGTTCAGGAATGGGTCCGCGTCATCGCAGTCGCCACCCTCATCGACACCCCAGGCGTCGCAGTTGGGCAGCGGCTCCCCACCGTACCCGTCCCCGTCGCGATCGACGAATCGGGGTGGGTCGGGGTGGTCGTCGATCCAGCCGTCGCAGTCCTGATCGACGCCGTCGCACCGCTCGGCCCGGCCCGGCCCCACCGCGGGGTCGCCGTCGTCGCAGTCGAGGGCGTCCGACGCCGTCCCGTCGCCCGCGCGACACTGGGGTTCGGCGGGGTCGCCGTGCCCGTCCCCGTCGGCGTCCGACCAGGCGACGACCTCGCACGGAGGGCGGTCGCAGGCGGCGAGGAGGGCGAGCCACAGGCGCATGTCGCACTCTACCCTGCTCGCGGTTCAGGCCGCCGGAGGCAACAACGACGACGGGGAGCCGACGGTCGTCAACCACAGCTGGTGGATCGCGCGGGTCGCGGCCACGTGCAGCAGCCGGCGGGCCTCCGGCCGGTCCGGGTAGAACTGCGCCGACGCCTCGAGGATGACGACGTAGTCGAACTCGAGGCCCTTCACCGAGGCGACCGGGGCGATCTCGATGCCCGGAGCGAACGTGAAGTCGTGCGCCACGATGCGCCGGAGCCGCGGGACCTCTGCGCGCAGCAGGCCCTGTCCGTACGTCGCCGCGATCTCCTCCGACGGCGCGAGCAGCACGATCGAGGCGCTGGGCTCGGCGGCCAGCACCTCCTTGAGGGCGTCGGCGAGGAAGGCGACCGCAGCCCCGTGGTCGGTGAACTGGAACAGCTCGGCCGGGGGCCCGTCGCGGTCGACCAGCGGCGGCTCGTCTTCCCGGAGGTCGCCGAGCACGTGCTGCGCGAGCTCGACGATGGGGCGTGTGGAGCGGTACGCGATCCGGAGCGTGTCCACGTGGGAGCCCGTGAGGCCGAGGTCCTCCAGGAACCGCGACCAGGAGGTGAAGCCGCCGTCTTTCGCCACGTGTTGCTGGGTGTCGCCGGCGAGGGTGAGCGAGCGGCGCTCGTCGAGGCACCCGAGGACCACCCGGACCTCGATCGCAGCGAGGTCCTGGACCTCGTCGATCGCCACGTGTTTGTACCGAAGCGGCCCGCCGCCCTTCTTGAGCAGCGGGCCGACCCGGAGCTGCCACGCGTGGAGCAACACCGCGTCGTCCTCCACGTCGAGGAAGGGCACGGCGCCCTCGCTCCGCTCACCGGGCGTGGTGTCGTCGCGCAGCTCGACCCGCAGGGCCTTCTCGCGCCACCACGTCGCGATCCGCTGGATGTCGGCTGCGTCGAACGCCGCGGGGGCGAACTCCGCTACCGCCGAGGTGAGTCGATCGAGGTCGGTGAGCACGCTCACCACGTCGTCCCACACGTGCTCGGGACCCGGGAGGGCGCCGGCGTGGGCACCCGGGTGGGGGCGGAACGGCACGCGCTGCACCTGGCGCTCGAGCAGCGTGTGCAGCATCGGGTGGAGCATCATGCGGACGACGGCGGCGGGAGCGTCGTCGCTGACCTTCGTCGGGAGCTTGGGGAAGTGTCGGCGGCGCAGCTCGCTGGCCCACTCCCGGAACTCGCGGATCCGCACCCGGGAGACGCCGAGCGCGGGCAACACGTGCGACACGTACTCGCGCAGCGCGGGGGAGAACACGAGGAACAGCGTGCGCTCGCTGTCGAAGTCCGGGTCCTCGAACGCGAGCCACGCGATCCGGTGGAGCGCGACGGTGGTCTTCCCGGAGCCCGCCGTGCCGCGGACCACGACGTAGCCAGCGGAGGGGCGCGTGATCAGGGCGAACTGGTCGGGATCGATGAGGCCCGCGATGTCGGGGAGGTGCTTGTCGGCGCGGGTCCCGCCGCCGGGAGCGGTTCCCAGGCGCCGTTGGCCGCCACCCGGGCCGTCGTGGCCGCGCAGCGCGGTTCCGGCGCCCCCCGCGAGCCGGGGCGAGGTGCGTTCGGCGCGACTCCACACGTCCCCTGCGCGGACGTAGGTCCCCTCCGGGCAATCGACGCGGTCGAGCTGGCCGCGGCGCACCGTCACCGTCCGCCGGGCGGCGATCTCCCCGGTGTGGACGGACTCACCGTAGGTCTCCTCGTACTCCTCGCCCTGCTGGTAGGCGTAGTACAGGCGGGAGATCGGCGCGTTGCGCCAGTCCACGATGCGTACGTTGCCCTGGATCCGCGTGCCCTTGCCGATGAACACGTCGCGGCTGCGGTCGTCCTCCACCAGCCGGAGGTGGGCGAAGTAGGGGCTGTCGGGATCGACCTGCGCCTGGTCCCGGGTGCTGCGGAGCTGCTGGAGCAGGGCGTGCTGGTGGTCGTACTGCATCAACAGCGCGGGCTTGTCCTCCTCCTTGGCCGTCGGCAGCTCCTCCCGCAGCCGCACCAGCTCGGCGACCGTCTCGCCTTCGCGCGCGGGGAGCACGTACGGCTGCTCCTCGAGGTACTGGCGCACCCTCCGGAGGCACGCGAGCTCGTCGTCGACGATGGGGTCCGGGTTCGGCTGGTCCATCGGCGGTGGGTAGCGGGTCGCCACCCGGTCGGCCACCCGGGGTTGCGGCGGCCCGCCTGAGTCAGCGCGGCGGCGTCGGCAGCTCTCGCGCGTTCCCGATGATGGCGAACATCAACGCGTTGGCGACGCGCTGCAGGCGCTTCGGGTCCTCGATGGTGCCGGACTCACCGAGGTGCAGCACGATCCCCTCGATCCCCAGGACGAGCCCGCGCCACACCACCGGGTCGACCGCGACGCCGAGCGCGTGGGTGACCCCGTCCCCGATCGCCCCTGCGATCGCCTCGACCGCCTGCTCCCGGCGAGGGTGCAGCTTCGAGTCGCGCCGGACGGCCTCGGCCTGCAGGGCGACGAAGAAGCCGGTCCCCTCGGTCTGCACCTCGAGCCACTCGTCCACGGTCAGCGTGACCTTCTGGACCGGGTCCTCCGTGCTGGCGATGCGGTGGGCGATCCTCCGCTCGAGGTCGCCGATCGCAGCGTCGTACACGGCGGAGAGTACGTCTTCTTTGCTTTGAAAGTATTGGTAGAAGGTCCGTCGTGAGACATCGGCCGACTCGAGGAGGTGCTGGACGGTGGTAGCCGCGATGCCGCGCGACGCGAAGGTCTGCGCGGCCCGTTCGACGATGCGTGCACGTGTCTCGGCGATGCCCATCGGGGGACGGTACCACCGACCGGGTCTCGTTCCGGTTTCGCGGAGGCCCGCGCGGGGATAGGGCTGGGTCCGGGGTGAACATGCCGGTCCTCGCGCTCCTCCTCGGGTGTACCCCCGACGACCCCCCGGGTCCGCGGGTCGATCCGTTTCCCGCACCCGACGACTTCGCGTCCCCAGCTGGCCCTGGAGCGCCGTCCCGCACGTTCTCCGACGAAGAGCTGTTCGTGCCCTGCGCAGCGCTGCTCGGAGACGAACGCGATCACCTGCACCACAACCTCGCGGTCGTCCACGATGGCTGGCTGGTGCACCCGTGGGCCCCCGAAGACGGCGGCGGTGGTGTGTCCTTCTGGGACGTCTCGGAGCCGTGTGCGCCGTCGCTCGTGGGGCAGGCCTACGCCGAGGGCATGCGGGAGACCCACGCGCTGGCCTTCGGCGAGGCGGGCGGCCGCGAGTACCTGGCGGTCGACTACCTGGGTGACTCACCGAGCGTCGGCGGCGTCGGTTTCTTCGACATCACCGACCCCGCGGCGCCAACGTGGGTGTCGTCCCTGGCCACGCCGTCGTTCTACTACCCGGACTCCTACCTCCGGGTCACGTTCTCGAACTTCTGGCAGGGCGACCTCTTGTTCGTCGCGGCGGCCTTCAACGGCCTGCACGTGGTCGACGTGGCGGATCCCGCTGCGCCCGCGCTGCTCTCCACGTACGACTTCTCGCCGGTCCACCTGGTGGGGCACGTGGTGGTGGTCGGCAACCTGGGGATCGTGTTCTCGGCGAGCACGCCGCAGACGGTGTTGGTGGACCTCTCGGATCCGCTGGATCCGCAGCCCATCGCGGGCGGCACCTTCGACACGACCGACGAGGACGGCGTGCGGCGCAAGTACTACTTCGCGTCGCTCTCGGGGCGGTATGGGCTGTTCGCCCGCAACGATCGCGGCGGCGGCCCCATGGTGTACGACCTGTCCGATCCCGAACACCCGACCCGCGTGTCCGCGGCCTTCGCCGAAGGCGCCGATGGTGGCTACGTCTACCGGAACAAGGGGCACCTGTTCCAGGGCGAGTCCAACTGGGGCACGGTGCTGGACTTCGCCGACCCCGGCGCGCCCTTCGAGCTGCAGCGCGTGACCCAGCAGGGCGACCTCGACACCATCTCGCCGATCGGCAACGTGATGGTGGTGAGCGTCGACGACGACGCGGCCCCCGGTCTCGCGTCCCTGATCGTTCCCTGGGCACGCGAGCCCGACCGGGAGGGCCCGGCGGTCGAGCTCGTGTCTCCCGCAGACGGGGCGGTGGACCGGGCCCGGACCTCGCGGATCGGCTTGTCGTTCGACGAATGGATCGAGCGCGCCAGCGTGTTCGAGGGGTCGTTCCGGGTCGCTGACGCCGCCGGGAACCCGATCCCCGGGGTGTTCAACGTGCAGGAGAACGTGGTGAACTTCACGCCGGACGCGCTGTTCGAGCCCGGGGAGCGGGTGACGGTGGAGGTCCCGGCGGGCGGCATCACTGACGTCTCCGGGAACCCGACGACCTCGCCGTTCTCGTTCTCGTTCGAGGTAGGGACTTGACGGTCGCGCTCCTCCTCGCCGCGTGTGAACGCGAGCCCCGGTCGCCCCCCCCGCCCGGTGTGCCTCCAGTGGCGGCGCCAGAGGCCCTCGCCGGCGTCGATCTGGCCGTGATGGTGGGTGAGGAGCTGTCGCTGGATGCCGGCGCCTCGGTCGGGGAGACGTTCGTCTGGACGCTCGACGACGGCCGCGAGCTCGCGGGTCCGCAGGTCTCCGTCCGGTTCGACGCTCCCGGACACCACGGCGTGGTCCTGACGGCCCGCGGAGAGGACGGGCGGGAGGACACCGATCAACTCGTGGTCACCGCCACCTGGCCCCTGCTTCCGGAGGCTCCCCGCACGGCCCGCGCCCTCGACCTGGACGCCGCCAACGTGTACGTGCCCATGCCAGACTTCGATCTGCTGGCCATCGTCGACCGCGCCACCTCCCGGGTGAGCCACGCTGCCACGTGCTCCCGGCCGCGGACGGTGTCGGTCGGTGCGGCGGGGGTCTGGGTCGCGTGTGAAGGCGACGAGGTGGCCCTGCACCGCACGGATGGCGAGCTGCAGCTGCAGGTGGCGCTGCCCCACGGTTCCCGCCCGTACGGGGTGGTGGCCGACGGCGACGGGGCGTGGCTCACGCTGACGGGCGCAGGCGCGGTGGCGCACATCACCTCGTCGGGAGCCGTGACCCAGTTCGCGGTGGGCCCGGACGCGAGGGGCCTCGCGACCGTCGGGAGGGACGTGTTCGTGAGCCGGTGGCGGAGCCCGGACGACGGCGGTGTGTTGTGGCGCCTCGATCGGTCGGGCATTCTGCAGGAGACGCTGCGCCTGGAGGTCGACCCCGGCCCCGACAGCGACACGAACACCCGCGGCGTGCCGAGCCTACTGTCGCCAGTGGTCGCGCGCCCGGACGGCCGCGTGCTCGTGATCGGTGGCCTCAAGTCCAACACGGAGCGCGGAGAATACCTCGAGGGACAACCGTTCACCCATGATACTACGACGCGCGCAGACGCCCGTCAGCTCTCGCTCGTCGTCGACGAGGGGGCCGTGGGCGCGGAGCTGGCGCCCCTCGTGTTCGACGATCGAGACCAGGTCGTCGGGCTGGCGTTCTCGCCGGGCGGGGACTGGCTCTACGCGCTGCACCTCGGTGCCGAGGTGGTTGACGTCGTCGACGCGTACACGCTCCGCCGCTCCGGCGCTGCAGCCCCCCTCGGACACGGCCCCGACGCCCTGGTCGTGGACGGCGACGCGTTGTGGGTGTCGGCGCCCCTGTCCCGCACGGTGACCCGCTTCGACCTCGCGCGGCCCGAGCTCCCCGCGGTGGTGGAGGTCGTCGGCCTGCTGCCTCCGGGCGGCGAGGTGCGCCCCGCGGACGAGCTCCTGGGCGAGGTCGTCTTCACCTCCACCGCGGATCGCCGCATGTCGGCCGGGGGCTACGCGGCGTGCGCCACCTGCCACCCGGAGGGCCAGGCCGATGGCCGGACGTGGGACTTCACGCAACGGGGCGAGGGGCTGCGCAACACCACGTCGCTCCTCGGCGGCGGCGGTTTGGCCCCGCTTCACTGGTCGGCCAACTTCGACGAGGTGCAGGACTTCGAGAACGACATCCGTGACGCCATGGGCGGCACCGGTTTCCTGTCCGACGCCGACTTCGCCGCCACCAGCGACACGCTCGGCGCGACGAAGGAGGGGTTGTCCCCCGAGCTCGACGCGCTCGCGGTCTACCTCCGGTCCCTCGATCGGCCCCCGGCGTCCCCGTGGCGGGACCCGGATGGCGGACCTTCGGAGGCAGCGCTCCGCGGTGGGGTGTTGTTCCTCGACCCGCTGGTGGGCTGCGCCGGGTGCCACCAGGGCGCGCAGTGGACGGACTCTGGCTTCGTGGGCCCCGGCGAGCCACTGCTCCACGACGTCGGGACGCTTGGTCCGGGCTCTGGGCTCCGGCGGGGTGGTCCGTTGACCGGCCTCGACACTCCGACCCTCCGCGGCGTCTGGGCCACCGCGCCGTATCTACACGACGGCTCCGCCCAGGACCTCCGAGCCGTGCTGGTGGACCGCAACCCCGCCGACCTCCACGGGGTGACCAGCCACCTGACCTCCGAGCAGCTCGACGACCTCGTCGCGTTCCTGTCGAACCTCGAGTGACGATCCGTTCTGCGCCTGGCTACGTACCCACTGTCCCGGAGGCCACATGATCGAGCGTCGGCAGTTTCTGTTCCTGGGTCTGGCTGCCATGGCGTGCACGGCAGCGGACACCGCCCCGCCGGCGCCGCTCGTGCTCCCCACCGTGCCCGCGCTCAAGGACCTGCCCCCAGATCCCGACAAGGTCGTGAAGGTGACGAAGTCGCCGGAGGAATGGAAGGCAGCGCTCCCATCGGCGGCGGCGTACAACGTCCTGCGCGAGAAGGGCACCGAGCGCGCGTTCACCGGCGCCTTCTGGGACCACCACGAGAAGGGGACGTACGCGTGTGCGGGGTGTGGGCTCGGCCTCTTCGCGTCGGGCGACAAGTTCGAGTCGGGCACCGGCTGGCCGTCCTACACCCGCCCGGTGAAGTCCGACCGCGTCCAGGAGAACCGCGACAGCTCCCACGGCATGGTGCGGGTGGAGGTCGTCTGCGCGCGGTGTGACGGGCACCTCGGGCACGTCTTCGACGACGGGCCCGCGCCCACGGGCCTCCGGTACTGCATCAACTCCGTGTCGCTCGTGTTCCGCGCGGCCTGATCAGAGGCGCGGCAGGTAGGCCTGCTGCACGTAGTCGCGCACCATGCGGTGCGACGTGAACTTCGGCGCGCAGGTGGCGAGGGAGCGCTGGATCCGCCGCACCCACGCGACCGGGACTCCGTCGGTGCGCGCCGACCACTCGGGCACCACCGAGCCTTCGAGCACCTCGTAGAGGGAGCGCGCATCGAACGCGTCCTGAGCGGCCTCGTCCGGGAGCTCGTCGGTCGTGCCGATGGCCCACCCGTTGGTGCCGTCGAAGCCTTCGGGCCACCAGCCGTCGAGGATCGACAGGTTGAGGCCACCGTTGAGCACGACCTTCTGGCCGCTCGTCCCCGACGCCTCGTGAGGACGGCGCGGGTTGTTGAGCCACACGTCCGCGCCGCTGGTGACGAGGCGCCCGATGGCCATGTCGTAGTCCTCGAGGACCACCACGCGCCCGCGGAACGCCCGGTCCGCGGACCAGCGCAACACGGTCGACAGGATCTGCTGGCCGCCGGTGTCCCTCGGGTGCGCCTTGCCCGCGTAGACGATCTGCACGGGGTGGTCGTCGAGGAGCTTCTTCAGGCGGTCGGGGTCGGAGAACAGCAGCGCGCCCCGCTTGTAGGGAGCGAACCGCCGCGCGAAGCCGATGGTGAGCGCGTTCGGATCGAAGGCGTGGCCCGTGCGGACGCGCACGGCGTCACACAGGTTCGCGCGCAGCGTCGCGCGCAGCGCCCAGAGCTCGGACGCAGGGATCTCGAGGGCGCCCGCCCACACCTGCTCGTCCCACTCGGCCTCGCGCCACCCGGGGAGGTAGCGGTCGAAGAGGGCGGCGGCCGCGGGGGCCATCCAGTACCCGGCGTGGACCCCGTTGGTGACGTGGCCGATGGGCACCTCGTCGGGCGTCCGGTCCGGCCACAGGTCCTGCCACATCTTGCGGCTGACCTCCCCGTGCAGCGCGCTCACGCCGTTGGTCGCCGCGCTCGTGCGCAAGGCCACCACGGTCATGCAGAAGGTCTCGGCTTCGTCTCCAGGGGCGACGCGTCCGAGGTCCACGAGCTCGGCGTGGGGGAGGCCCACGCCGGTGGCCCAGGGCCCGAGCGTGGCGATCACGACCGGGGTGTGGGTGGTGAACACACACTGCTCGCGGACGGCTGCGCGCGCGTCGGCGAGCACCTCACCGGACAGGAGCCGCTTCCCGAGGAGGGCGAGGGGCACGAAGGCGCAGTGCCCTTCGTTGAGGTGCCACACGCCGATCTTCAGGCCCAGCGCCGCGAGCGCCTCGACCGCGCCGAAGCCGAGCAGCACCTCCTGCGCGATGCGGAGCTCCTCGCCCCCGCCGTACAGCTGCGAGGAGAGCGCGCGATCGGCCTCGCTGTTGGCTTCGAGGTCGGTGTCGAGCAGGAGCAACCGGCCGCGGCCCACGTCCAGCTGCCAGACCCTGGCCTTCACGTCGCGCAGGCCGATCGGGACGGTGATCTCCACCACGGCTCCGTCCTGACCCACACACGGCCGGTAGGGCAGCCGCTCGAGCCGGACATGGGGGTACGCGGCCAGCTGGCGCCCGTCGTCGAGCACCTGGCGGAAGTAGCCCTGGCGGTGGAGCAGGCTCACACCCACCAGTGGAACACCCAGGTCGGACGCCGACCGGAGGTGGTCGCCCGCGAGCACCCCGAGTCCGCCGCTGTACAGCCGCACGCTCTCGTGGAGCCCGAACTCCATCGACACGTAGGCGACGCCGCTTCCGAGGAGCGCGGGGGCGTGCTGGCGGGTCCAGGTGTCGGCGCCGCGCCAGGTGCGGAATCGCTCGCGCACCTCGTCCAGGCGCGCGACGAAGCCCGCGTCTGCAGCCAGCTCGGTCCACCGTGCGGGCTCGACGTCGCGCAGCAGCGCCAGGGGGTTGTGGTGGTTCGCAGCGAACCGGTAGGGGTCGATCGAGCGGAAGAGCTCGGTGGCGTCTTGGTCCCAGCTCCACCACAGGTTGTGGGCCAGGTCCTCGAGGGGGGACAACCGCGCGGGCAGCATCGGCACTCCGGACGAAGGGCCGGCGCCCTATCCTGCTCCCGGGGCGGCGGGGTAGCATGCGCGCCATGCCACGCTTCCCAGCTGCGTCTCCCGCGGTCGCCGCCCTCCCGCCCTCGGTCTACTCCCCCCTCGTCGCGAGGCTCGCGCGGTACGCGGGCGAGAAGTACCCGTTCCACCTCGGAGACACCTGGAAGGAGCCGCCCGAGGTGGCGCGGATGGAGCGGTTCTCGGTGGAGCGGCACCCGGGGATGCACCGCTACCCCCCCGTGCCGGGGCGCGCAGACCTGCTGGCGGCGTTGGCGCAGCGCCACGTGGAGCGGACGGGGTTGCCGACCACCTCCGAAGATCTGCTGGTCACCGGTGGGGCGACCGCGGCGATCGGCGCAGCAGAGACAGCCCTCCTGGCGCCGGGCGACGAGATCCTCATCCTGGCGCCGTACTGGCCGCTCGTGGAGGGGGCGGCCCGCACCTCGCACGCGGTTCCGGTCGCGGTCCCGATCCTGCACCGGGGCCTGCCCACCGTGGCGGCGCTGGTGACCGCGCTCGAGGCGGCGGTGACCCCGCGGACCTCGGCGTTGTACTTCAACACGCCACACAACCCGACCGGCCTCGTGTTCCCGCGGTCCCACGTGGAGGCGCTCGTGGCCTTCGCGCGGCGCCACGAGCTCTGGTTGTTCGCTGACGACGTGTACGAAGACCTCCTCTACGACGGAGAGCACGTCTCCGCCCGCGCGCTGGCGCCCGAGCGGACGTTGTCGTTCCACAGCTTCTCCAAGAGCTGCGGTATGGCGGGCAACCGGGTGGGGTGGGTGGCGGGGCCCCGGACCGCGATGGAGGAGGTGCGCAAGGTCGCCCTGTTCACCTGGTACTCCGCGCCCCAGGCCTCGCAGCTGGCCGCGCTCGCCACCCTGTCGCCCGAGGGGGAGGCCTGGCTCGCCGCGACGCGCGCCGAGTACGCCGACACGGGCGCCCGGGTGGCCGAGGTGCTCGGGGTCCCTGCGCCCCAGGGCAGCACGTTCCTGTTCCTGGACGCGTCACCGGTCCTCGACGCGCGGGGGCTCGCCGGCTTCGTCGAGGACTGTGTGGAAGACGGGCTCCTGGTCGCGCCGGGCCCGAGCTTCGGCCCGTTCCCTACCTGGATCCGCCTGTGTTTCACGGCGGCCCCGCCCGACGTCACGGTGCGCGGCGCTCGGAAGCTGGCTGCGAGGCTCGGGCGGTCGGGAGGCTGACTCACTCCGCGAGCAGCTCGACCTCGACGGTGGTGGTGTCGCCCTTCTCGAGGGTCAGGTCGAGCGCGCCGGAGTACGCGAGGGCGCCCGTGGCGTCGAGGCCCTCGGCCACCAGGGCGTAGTCGCCCGACTCGAGCGCGGGGAGGTCGGCGATGCCGTCGTCGCAGGGCACTGTCGTCTCGGCCACTACGTAGTCGTCCTCGTCGAACAACACGAGGTGCACGTCGGACACCGCGTTCGCCGCACACAGCCGGCCGTTCTCGAAGTACCAGGTGACCTCGAGGCTCGCCGGCAGCGCCGAGAGCGTGACGTGCGCGTTGGACTCACCACCTTCGGGGAGGTCGACGGTGGTGATGCCTTCGTACCGGGCGACGCCGTCGGCATCGAACCCGGTGGCCACCACGTCGTACCGTCCCGGGTCACCGGTGATGGTGGCGCCGCCCTCTTCGCAGGTGATGCGTTCGGTCACCGAGCCGAGCGCGATCTCGATGTCGGTCACCCCGGACTCGGCGCACCCGCCGGCGCCCACCGACCAGGTGAGGGCCAGCGTTCCCGGCAGCGGCTCCGGGGTCGTGGTCTTCGCGGTCAGTACACAACCCGTGAGCCAGGCCATCCACAACATCGATCCTCCATGTGCTTGTCGACACCGCAGGGACGGTGAAGTGCTACCCGTGCTTCGACGGCGCGGCGGCCGGGTCCGAGAGCGCTCGCGCGAGTCGGCTCCACGCCCGCTTCCCGAACAACGCCTCGATCGTCTCCCGCTCCGACACGGCGACGGACGGCGCTTCCGCGGCGTGCAGGCACGGGAACGCAGCGGCCGGTCGGGTGCCGAGCGCGCGCGCCGTGCGCCGGTGAACGGCGGTGAGCAGGACGCGTTCGTCGTCGATCGCGACCACCACCAGCGGGAACAGCCGGCACGGCAGGGGCTTCACGTGTCCACGCGGCCACCCACGGGCGTCCTCGAGGGCGTGGAGGCCGCAGTGGAGCGCGCCAGCAGCGCCCGCCCTGGCGAACACGCAGCGACGCCCGGGTCGCGTGAGCGCTCCGGCTGCGTCGAACAGGGCAGGAGGGCCGTCGGCCCAGCGCGGGTCGTCGGCGAGGCCGGGGTCGTCGGCGATGGCTTCGATCCGGGCCCGCTCGTCGCCGGTGGGGGTCACCTCGAGGTCCGCGCAGCACGACCGATGGCGACGCTCCCGGAGTCCCGGGGTGCAGCGGACGGGGGCACACGCGTACGGAGCACGCAACGCGACGGCGTCAGCCAGGACACCCCCACCGAGCTCGATCAGCGCGTCGTGGGCCATCAAGTGGAGGAGCCAGCCACCGAGTTCCACCTCGGGGGTGTCGGTGCCGTCCAGGAAGTCGCGGAGCAGGTCGGGTCGGGTCGGCGTCGCCATCCTGCCGACTATCGCGCGAAACCCTCGCGTCCATGGTATCCAATGAGATCAGTAGCAAACTAGCTAACGACACGTGCAGTACTCAGTGGTTTTTGGTGCGGCGGGGCATTACCCTGCCCTGGGAAGGCGCTTCCTTGGTTGGTCCAGGCGAACACATCGGGGAGTGGGTCGTCGAGGAGAGCCTCGACGGCCACGGGAGGTTCCGCTGCCACCGGCACGACTCCCCGTTCCGCAAGGCCGTCCTCACGGCGTTCCGCGGCCCCGACCGGGCGGGGGCCGAGGCCCTGGCTGCGCACCTGGCGCGCCTCCACCACCCCAACATCGGCGGCGTGTTGGGTGCTGCGGTCAGCGGCGACGAGCTGTACGTGGTCGCCGAGCTCGTCCAGGGCGCCTCGCTGCGGACCTTCCTGCACGAGGGCGGCGGGGGCCCGATCCCGTCCCGGACTGCGTTGACCGTCGGATATGAGGTCGCAGATGCGCTGGCGACCGCGCACGAGCGGGGCGTGATCCACGGAGACGTCCGGCCCGAGAGCATCGTGCTCGGGTTGGACGGCAAGGCGCGGCTCGTGGGCTTCGAGCGGATGGGCACGAGCGACGACCTGTCCGTTGCGGCGCGGTACTCGGCCCCTGAGCTCGCCGACCACGCCGTACGGCCCACGCCCTCGAGCGACGCGTACGCGTTCGGCGTCGTGTTGTTCGAGTTGTTCTCGGCGCCCGGGGCTCCCGTCCCGCTGCTCCGTGATCGGTCGCGTTCGCTCGACGAGCGGTTGCCGCGCGCGATCCGCGAGCTCGTGTCGAGCCTCACGCACCCGGACCCGGTGGTCCGCCCTGGGCTGTCCAAGGCCCGGCAGGTGCTGCAGCAGCAGCTCCTCGACCTGTCGCAGTCCCAGTCTTCGGGCGACGGCCTCCACCGGTTGGTCCCGGACCTCGCCGAGGACGCCCCTCCCCCGCTACCGACCCGGATCGGACGGTACGACGTCGTGCGCGAGCTCGGTCGCGGCGGCGTCGGAGTCGTGTACGAAGGCGTGGACCCGGTCCTGAACCGGCGCGTGGCGCTCAAGCTCCTGATCGCGGGGTCGTGGGCCCGGCCGCGAGAGGTGCAGCGGTTCAAGCTCGAGGCGCAGGCGGTCGCGCGGCTCGACCACCCGAGCATCGTCAAGATCCTCGACATCGGCGGCGACCTGGAAGGCGCCTGGTTCGCGATGGAGTTCGTCGACGGTCCGTCGTTGGCGGATCGGATGGTGCAGCACGGCGGACGGCTGCCCTGGGCGGAGGCCGTGTCCATCGCCAGCCAGATCGCGCGCGCCCTGCAGCATGCGCACGAGTCGGGGCTGTTGCACCGCGACGTGAAGCCCAACAACGTCCTCCTCGAGGGTCCCCGCGCGAAGCTGGCGGACTTCGGGTTGGCGTTCGACGCCGCGAGCGACGCGACGCGGCTCACGGGGACGGGGCAGGTCCTGGGCACGCCCACGTACATGGCTCCGGAGCAGGCTGCGGGCGAACTCACGCGCCTCGGGCCCGCCACCGATGTCTACGGGCTGGGGGTGCTGCTCTACGAAGCGCTCACGGCGAAGGTGCCGTTCGAGGGTGCCACGCCGCTGCAGGTCATCGGCAACATCCTCACCGGCAACGCTGCACCTCCGCGCCGCCACGTGCCCGACCTGCCGCGCCAGCTGGACACCATCGTGGCCAAGGCGCTCCGGCTCGACCCGAAGGACCGCTACCCGTCGGCCTCTGCGTTCGCCGAGGACCTCGATCGCCTCCTGGCCGGGGAGTCGATCCTCGCAGCCGACCCGACCCCGTACGAGCGGCTCCGGCACTTCGTCGGCCACCACCGCCGCACCCTCGCGAGCGGCGCGGTCGTGGCGCTGGTCGTGCTGGGGCTGGTGGCGGGGGGCAGCTGGGTCTTCGCCGCGCTCGACCAACGGGGCCGCGAGCATGGCGCCGCCGACGCCCTCGAGGGGACCCGCCGTCGCATCGCCGCTGCGCTCGAGGCGGGTCGCCCCGACGAAGCCGAGTCCGCCTTCCGCAACTTCGTGGACCGCCCCGAGCACCTCGGCACCCGGGCGCTCGTGGCCGCCTGGATCGAGCGCAGCCAGGTGCTCGATGCGGCAGGGGACGGCGAAGGTCGCCTGTCGGCGCTCTCGTCGGCGTACCTCGCCGCCCGGGCCCCCGAGGACGTCGATCGGACGCTCGTGCAGCTCGCGCAGGCAGCCCACGAAGAGCGCGCATTCGAGCTGGTGGTCCGCCTGGGGGACCTCCTGTCGCAGCAGCACCCCCACCTGTCCGCGCAGGTCCGGCCCGCGGTGCGGGACGCGCTCGCCGCCCAGCGCCACCTCGCCGCAGCGAGCGCGCTCGTCACCGGGGACGCAGCGTCCCGGGCCCTGGAGGTGCTGTCGGAAGCGGTCCGGACGGACTGGCACAACGCCTGGGTGCTCTCGGACCCCAACGCCCCCGGCCGGCACTTCGTGGCGTCCGACTCCGTGATCCACGCGACGGGGCCCTCGCTCGTCACCCTCCCGGGCACCACTCCGCTCCCGCTGTCGGGTCGCATCGTGTCCCTCGACGCGGGCGCGACCACGCAGTTCTTCCGGTGGCGGGAGGCCGGGGACCACAGCCCCACCTGGGCGTTCGACGGGGAGCGGTTCGTCGACACGGGCGTGTCCCTCCCGACCGGCGAGGTGTCCGCCGTCGCGATCGCCGACCTCGACTCCGACGGCGTCGAGGAGGCCTGGGCGGGAGCGTGGCGGTTCCTCCAGCGCCTGGATGCCGAGCCCGGGGGCTGGCGGATGCGGAGCGCTCACGAGGAGACGAACGCCTCCAACTCGCAGATCGGCGACCTCGTGGCGGGCGACGTGGATGGCGACGCGCGGCCGGATCTGGTCGTGGCCGCCGGGGAGTGGGGCGCCTACGACGTTCGGAGGTTCTCCTGGGACGCCGGGAGCCGTTCGCTGGCGTTGGTGGACCGCGCCAGGCTCGGGGTCGTCGTCGACCTCGCGACCACCCGAAGCGCGGGTGGACAACCCCGCATCGCTGCGTGCAAGGTGCGCGAGTACCCGAACCTGCGGGTCTTCCCCGAGTCCGCCCCCTTCGGAGACGCCGAGGGCGTCTGGGAGCTCGCGTTCACCCCCGGGCGCCCCGTCGAGCGCCGGCTCGTGTTCCCCGTGGATTGCCGGATGCTGGCCGCAGGCGACGTCGACGGCGATGGCCTGGAGGACCTGATCGTCTCCAACGACGAGCGGATCCTGCTCGCCTTGCGTCGCCCGGACGACGGCTTCGACGAGGTCTGGCTGGAGGAGGTGTCGCTCGCGGCCGTGATCCAGGCCGACGCCGACGCAGCCGTCGAGCTCGTGGTCAACGATCACGCGGACGCCGATCGCGACTGGGTGCTCGGCGTGTCCGGCGCGCCCGAGGTGCTCCCGCCCCTGGCCCCGCGGACGGTCACGCGGCAGGCAGCGCCGCAGGCCCCCGCTGCGTTCCAGGAGTCCTGGCGCCGCGCCGACGATCTCGCCGCCATCGGCCAGCTCGCCGACGCCCAGCGGGCGTTCCGGGACCTGTCGTCTCTGCGGTGGGGCGCCGACGAGGGTCGGGACGCGCTCCTGCGGGCCGCTGACCTCGCCTTCGCCCGGGGCGCGTACACCGACGCGTCGGCGCTGTATCTGGAGGCGGACGCCGCAGGCACGGAGGGAGCGCTGCTCGCTGCGGTGCGATCGCGCCGGGCGGGTCGGGACGAGCCGGGCGAGCTGGCGCTCCTGGAGCGCGCGCAGGAGGAGGGGCTCCTCGACGACGAGCTCGCGGCGCGGCGGGCCCTGCTCCGGCCATCGGCGGTCCCACCCGTGGAGTTCGCCTTCGCGGAGGCCCTGGACCCCCAGTGGTCGGTGGGGGAGTCGTTGTGGGTGTCGCACGACGCGGGGCCCGGTGAGCTCGTGCTGGAGCCCACGGGTCCCGGCGAGCTGCTGCGCCTGCCGGTGGTGGTGGAGGGACGGTGGCTCGGGGTCGAGCTCGTCGGGCAGGTGGACCGCACGGAGTGGGGCGCTGGCGTCACCTTCGCCTTCGTCCGCCGGGGAACCGACGACGCCGTGCTCCGGCTCGAGCTCGCGGGCAGAGGCGGCGGCGAGATCGTGGACCGGCGCGTGATGTGCACGGGCCCCGACTCGTTGCTGGCGGGCGGCGTCCTCCCCGGCGGGCCGGGTGTCGCGTTGCATGCGTCGGCCTGGCTCCAGCGCGATGGGTCCCTGCGGTGCGCGGGCGAGGGGCACCTCGCCGACTGGTCACCGGGCGAACACGACCAGACGCCGGCGGAGTGGCCCTCGGGGGACTGGGACTTCGTCGTCGCGTCGACCTCCGCTCCCACCGCTGCGGCGTCGCTGCGCTTGACCACGTTGCGGCTCTCCGGCGTGCGCGTCGACGAGGTCGCCTCGGTGGCCCCAGCACCACCCGCAACCCCCTGGTCGGCGTTCGTCGCCGCGGTCCACCGCCAGGACGTACTCACGGCGATCAGCCTGGTCGCGACGCTGCCGCCGGACGAAGCCGTGCGGGCGCGCCGCTGGCTCCTGCACGCGCGCCTCGACTCCTGGGGGGCCTCGCTGCGGTCCGGCTACGGAGCCGACTGGTACACCGTCCTGGCGGATGCGTGGCAGTCTCCGCTGCTCTCGGAGGGGCGCCGGGATCCGGGCCTCCGGGACACGCTGCTCCGCTGGACCGACGGCGCGGAGGCCTCCACTCCCGCTTCCGAGGCGGCGGCCGCTCAGCTCCAGCTGCTGCTCCTCGCGAAGGGGGGCGCTGCGCTGCACGCCAACCAGCTCCGGGTGGCGCGGGCCTCGCTCGAGCGGGCGATCGCGTTGGGGCTGCCGCGGGACGCCGCCGAACACGAGGTGCAGTGGACGCGTTCGTTGGTGGCGGTCGGGTTCGTGGATCTCGCCGAGATCGCCGTCCGCGAGGGCCGCGTGGACGAGGTGTTCGGGCTCCTGGACCGGGCGTTCGCGACCACCCCGGTGCCGCTGATCCTCGGCGACGTGGCCGACGCTCGCGCCGCGTTCGCCCCGCTGCGGTCGGACCCCCGATGGAACCTGCGGGTCACCGCGAAGTGAGCGAAGTTCGATCAACCTCGGTACGCGGGGGGTCCAGGGGGTAGCGCCCCCTGGCAGGGGATTCGGGGGACTGGTCCCCCGAGGGGGTGTCGGGGGCGGCGCCCCTGACCCACACGACAGACCCGAAGATTGATCTTCGCTCGTGCGAAGCGCGAGCGAGCATCAATCGAATGCAGGGACCGGTCCGCGCGTCTATGGTGCACGTGGAGGTCGGGATGCGTCGCACCCTCGGGACGAGGTTCGGGATGAGCTGGTTGGCGCTCGGTCTGGTGGGCTGTGAAGGAGGGTTCCCGGACATCAACCTCTTCACGATCGAGGACGACAAGAAGCTCGGCGCCGAACTCGCAGCCGAGATCGCGGCCAACCCCCAGGAGTACGGCACGATCCTCGATCGCGGCGAGTACGCCGACGCCTACGGCCACCTCGATCGCATCCGCGACGAGCTCCTGGCCACGGGCGAGGTCGACTACGCCGACGACTTCCTGTGGGAGACCCACATCATCCACGACGACGAGACGCTCAACGCCTTCGCGGCGCCCGGCGGCTACATCTACGTGTACACCGGGATCCTCCGGTACCTCGAGGTCGAGGACCACTTCGTCGGCGTCATGGGCCACGAGATCGCGCACGCGGCCAACCGCCACTCGACCGAGCAGATGAGCAAGGCCTACGGCATCCAGACCCTCCTCGAGATCACGCTCGGCAAGGGCGGCGGGGGCGTCATCGGCGACGTGGCCTCGGGCCTCGTCGGGCTCGAGTTCTCGCGCGAAGACGAAGCCGAGGCCGACGAGTACTCGGTGATCTACCTGTGCGAGACCGACTGGGCCGCCGACGGCACGGCGGGCTTCTTCGAGAAGATCGAGTCCGAAGGTGGGTACGACATCCCCGAGTTCCTGTCGACGCATCCGTCGTCCGCGTCCCGCGTCGAGGACATCCGGGCCGAGGCCGCCGACCGGGGCTGCTCCACCGACCTGAACCCCGACCCGCAGTGGGTGCAGTTCATGAACGCGCTGCCCCCCGAACGGCGCAACTGAGCGCTCACGCCTTCCAGCCCACCTCCGCCAGCAGGGGGAGGTGGTCGGAGGCGCCCGGGTCCCCGCGCAACACTGCCGCGTCGTGGACCTCGAGGTCGGACGACACGAAGAGGTGGTCGATCGCCCGGTCGGCCTCTTCCGAGCCTGGTGGGAGCCACGTGCGCCACGGCTGGGGCTCGTCCTGGTGACGCTCCAGGGGGACCGCGCTCGTCCAGGTGCGGAACAGCGGGTCGATGGGCCAGCCCCCATCCGAGTAGAGCGCGGCGTCGGCGCCCAGGCGCGCAGGGGGGTCGCCCGGTGGAAGGGCGTTGAAGTCGCCGCCCGTGACGAACGGGGTGCTCTGGCGGTCGGCGAGCGCCATCCGCTCGGCCACTGCGTCGATCTGGAGCGGGAGCGTGCCGTCGCCCTTCGAGAAGGCCGACAGGTGCACGTCGAACACCCGCAGGACACCGCCCTCCGCGCGCGGCAGGTCGAGCTCGAGGACGGCGCGGCGCAGGTTGAACTGCCGGTAGACCCAGGCTTCGCGCATCTCCGCGAGGCGCCACCGCCGGGCCGCCGAGATCCCGAACCGCGAGAACACGGACAGGTGCATCTCCATCCGGCCCAGGTGTTGCCAGGAAGGGTAGGGAACGTACGGGTTGCGGTAGTACCAGGTGGAGGCGTGGCACGGGTACGAGAGGCGATCGAGCAGCGCCTGGTGCTGGTCGAGCCGGCCGGTGCGGTCGGAGCCCCGGTCGACCTCCTGGAGCAGGACGAGGTCGGCGTCGGAGGCGCGGATGACGGCAGCGATCCGGTCGAGGGTGGGGCGCAGCACACCGGGATCGACGTGGACGTCGCGTCCGCCGTCGTAGAAGAAGCGCTGGTCGCGGCCCGCAGCGAACTGGATGTTCCAGGTGAGGACCCGCAGCGGGCGCTGGGGCACGGGGGGGCCGGCGCCCTGGAACTCCGCTGCCTCGACCGCCGCCGGGGGATGGGTGGCGGACCACGCCAGCGCCCGCAGTGCTCTCGCCGCGGTCTTCGCGGACCGACGGACCCCGAACAGCGCCATGTCACTCTCCCCGAGGGGCTGTAGCGTAGCGTTCTCGGGCGACCCTTGACCAATGTTGACGCACCGCGGCGTGCGCGTGGGTACGGATCATGGGAACCTGATCACCGAGGGGCCATGCATCTCGCCACACCATTCGGGATTCCGGTGCGCCTGCACTGGTCCTTCTTCGTCCTGGTCGCGGGCCTCCTCGGTTGGGGCGCCTGGATGGCTGGGCTCACCGGCGCCTTCGTGGTCGGGGTGGCCTCCGTGGGCCTGTTCGGGTCCGTGATCCTGCACGAGCTCGGCCACGCCTTGGCTGCGCGCCAGTACGGCATCGGCACCGAGCACATCACGCTCTACCCGTTCGGTGGGGTGGCAGCGATCCAGCGGATGCCCGAGGAGCCGGACCAGGAGATCGTCATCGCGTTGGCCGGCCCTGCGGTGAACGTGGTGCTCGCCGCGCTCGGTGGCTGGCTCTGGCTCATGACCGACCAGCAGCTCGTGCTCGGCTTCGTGATGACGAACCTCGGCATGGCCGCGTTCAACCTGATCCCGGCGTTCCCCATGGACGGGGGCCGCGTCCTCCGCGCGCTCCTCGCGCGCCGCATGGGCTTCCTCCCCGCCAGCAAGCTCTCGGTGCGGATCGGCCGCACGTTCGCGGTCGCGTTCGTCGCGGGTGGGTTGTGGTTCGTCCACCCGAGCCTACTGCTGGTCGGGCTGTTCCTGTTCGTCGCGCTGCGCTCGGAAGAGGAGCAGCTCGTCGCCCGGCACTGGCAGGAGACCACCGGCCGTGCCCCCCCCTGGCAGACCCCCGACTCCGGGGCCGCCGCGATCGTCTGGAGTCCTCGCTGATGCGTACCCGTTCGTTCCTCGGCGCGATGTTGCCCGCCACCATCGTCGCCGCGCTCGTCGCTTCGGCCATCGCGGCCCCGCCGGGCCCGGTCACGATGTCGAACTCCCCCGCGCAGCCCCAGAACCAATCGGGGTCCACCACGCTGAAGCCGCTCGCCTACCAGATGGAGGTGACCGAGCTCGTCGGCCGGATGCTCGAGGACGTTCAGTACGAGGCCGAGCCCATCAACGACGCCACGTCGCAGGTCTGGTTCGACGAGTACCTCGCCCGCCTCGACCCGGGCCGGATGTTGTTCCGGCAGTCGGACATCGACGAGTTCGCCTCCTGGCGCACGAAGCTCGACGACCAGCTCTCGACCAGCCCGGTCCCCAAGGTGGACGCCGCGATCACGATCTACGAGCGGTACCGCGCCCGGTACCAGGAGTGGGCCACGGCCTCCGTCGAGCTCGCGAAGGGGCCGCTCGACCTCACGAACGAAGAGGAGCTGGTGATCGACCGCGCCAAGCAGGACCTCCCGTGGCCCAAGACGGACGCAGAGGCCCGCGACCTCTGGCGCCAGCGCGTCGAACAGGACCTGATCAGCGGGCTCCTCGAGGGCAAGGACACCGAGGCCCAGGTCCGCGAGCGCCTGGCCTCCCGCTATGCCCGGTTCGCCAAGCGCCTCGGCGAGATGGACGTGAACGACGTCCTCGAGGTGTACCTCTCGTCGTTGTCGCAGTCGTTCGACCCCCACACGATCTGGTTGCCGCCCGCCGAGAACGAGAACTTCAACATCGACATCACGAACTCGGTCGTCGGGATCGGGGCGCAGCTCTCCCAGGAGGAGGACTTCGTGACCGTGAACGAGGTCATCCGCGGGGGACCAGCGTACAAGGGCGGCCAGATCCACAAGAAGGACCGCATCCTCGCCGTGGCCCAGGACAAGGAGCCCGCGGTCGACGCGGTCGGGCTCCGCCTCGACAAGGTCGTGGCCATGATCCGGGGCAAGAAGGGCACCGTCGTGCGGCTCTCCGTGCAACACGAAGACGGCACCAAGGAGGAGATCTCCATCACCCGCGAGCAGGTGGTCCTCCAGGACCAGCGGGCGAGCTCGATCCTCGAAGAACACGGCGGGCACAAGGTAGGCGTGTTGAACCTCCCCGGGTTCTACGTCGACCCGAACGGAGATCGCGACGGACACACGGCCTCCGCAGACCTCGCCCGCGAGATCGCGGCGCTCGAGGCCCAGCAGGTGGAGGGACTGATCCTCGACCTCCGCCGGAACGGCGGCGGCTCGCTGGCGGAGGCGGTGTCGGTGGCGGGGTTGTTCCTCCCCGGCGGCGCGATGGTCCAGGTGCGTGATCGCGAGGGGCGCATCGAGGCCCTTCGCGACGACGACCCGAGCGTGGTGTGGGCCGGCCCGTTGGTGGTGATGACGGATGCGACCTCGGCGTCCGCGTCGGAGATCGTGGCCGGAGCGCTGCAGGACTACGGGCGCGCCCTGATCGTCGGCGACGCCCAGACCCACGGCAAGGGCACGGTGCAGCAGGTAATCGACCTGACCCGCCAGCTGCGCGGGAGCTACACCCGGGGCGAAGGTGGGGCGTTCAAGGTCTCGATCCAGAAGTTCTACCGCGTCAGCGGTGGGTCCACGCAGCTCAAGGGCGTGGCTGCGGACGTGGTCCTCCCGTCGGAGTGGGACGGCTGGGACGTGTTCGAGAAGGACCTCGATCACGCGATGGAGTGGGACCGGATCCCGCCTGCGCCCTACGTCAAGGCGGGAGACCTGACCCCGAAGCTCGAGGCGCTGCGCGCGCGTTCGGCCGCCCGGGTGGCCGCCGACGAGGAGTTCGCGAAGCTGCAGCGGATCACGGCCGAGCGGGTCCGCCGGGGCGAAGCGGAGACCGTTTCGTTGTCGCTCGAGACCCGCCGGGCCGAGCTCGCTGCGTGGAAGGCGCTCGTCGGGGACGACGACCCCGACCTGAGCAAGCTCACCGACGAGGAGAAGAAGGCCCTGGCCCGCAAGAAGGACTTCACGCTCGACGAAGGCCTGGCCGTGCTGGTCGACCTCCTGGGCTGACCACCGTCCGGGTCGCTCAGGGAACCGGCTTCGCCCGCAACCGGCGCGCCGCTTCGGCGAGCTGGGGGCTGCCGGTCTTCGCCACGAGCTGCTCGAGCAGCGCCGCAGCTTCGTCGGCGTGGCCTGCGGCGGGCGCGACCTGCACGAAGGTGGCCACGAGGCGGGGATCCGGAACCAGGATCAGCGCCGCCTTGGCCACCCGATACGCCTCCTCTGGGCGGCCGGCGTCTGCGAGGGAGCCTGCGTAGGCGGCCTGGATCCCCGGGTCGAAGCGGTGCAGCGCCGCAAGCGGCTCGATGACCTTCAGGGCGTCGGTCTTGCGGTCGATCTGGACCAGCGCCTTCCACCGCGCGAGCAGCAGGCTGCGGTCCCACGGGCGCGCCATCGAGGCCTGTGACAGCAGGGGCTCGGCCTCTCCGGGGCGGTTCGCGTCGAGGAGCGCGAGCCCCGCGGCCGCTGCAGCCTCGATGTTTGCGGGATCGAGCTCGGCTGCGGCCGTGAGGTCCCGGAGCGACCCCACCCGATCCCCCAGCCGCTCCTCGAGGGCCGCGCGGCCGAGCAGGACCAGCGAAGAGCGCGGGAACCGCGTCACCAGGGGACCGTACTGAAGCAGGGCCTGCGCCGGCGCGCTCGCCTCGGCGCCACGCAAGGCGACCAGGGTCTGCATGCCCTGCAGATCGAGCCGGTGGTCCGCGAGCTCCGCAGCGAACAACTCCACCCGCGACGCCGTCGGGTCGGAGGGGTCGATGGCGAGCGCCCGCCGGGCCTCCGCGAGCGCTTCCGGGTCGGCGCCGCTGGCCAACAACCGCTCCGCGAGCGCGGAGTGCAGCCGTGGATCGTCCGCGATGGTGGCGAGGGAAGCGCGCAACACGGGGATCGCGCGATCAGGCGAGAGCTCGGCCAGCAGCAGCGCGATCGACGGCTCGGTGGGGACCGCCACCACCGCCTGCTCCGCGAGGAGCGTGGCCTCCGCCGTGCGTCCGGTGCGCATCGCGATCCGGATCCGACCCATCCACCCCTCACCGAGCGCGTGGTCCTCGGTGACGGCGCGGCTGAACGCTCGCTCGGCGTTCCCAGCGTCGCCCTGGGCCTCGTAGAGCGCGCCCATCCCCATGTGCGCACGCGCATGGGCGGGCTCGAGGCGCAGGGCGTGTTCGTAGGCCTGGCGGGCCTGGGTGGGGTCCGGCACGGCGCGCCCGAGGAGGTACCAGGCGTCCGGATCGGTGGGAGACCGCTCCGTGAACGCGCGGGCGTGGTCGATCGCGCGAGTGACCATCCCCAGCGACAGCAGGAGATCGACGTACAGCTCCTGGGTCGGCACGTCGTGTGGGTCAGCGTCGACCACCTTCTTCGCGGCGGCGGCGGCTTCGTCCACCCGGCCCTGGCGGACGAGGTGCTCGGCCTCGGTCGGTGCAGCGAACGCGCGGCTGAGGATGAGCCAGACGACCCAGGGTGCTACCATACGCTCGACCTCTCCCGGGACAACATGCTCTCTCCGCTGTCAGTCGGCATCCTCACCACCCTCTCCGCGCTCGCCGCGCCGCCGGAGCCAGCTTCGGCCGCGGGTGATCGCCCGACGATCGGTGTCGTGGGTCTCCATCACTCCGCGCTCGACGAGGCGGATCAGCAGCGGGCGATCGCTGCGCTCGTGGCCGCCGTGGAAGCCAGTGGCCGCTTCGACGGAGCCCCGGTGCCCGAGGTCGCGGGCGCGCTCGGGGGCCGCGAGAACGTGGTCCTCGAGGAGGGTCTCCTCAAGACCGCGCGCCAGAGCCTGGCCAACGGGCGCACGGCCGCCGCGCAGGCGAGCTGGGACGAAGCGCGGAGCTGGCTCGCAGCTGCAGCGTCGGACTACGAGCGCGTGATGCCCGGCGCCAACACCACCGACGACCTGTGGGAGTTGTTCGTGTTGGAGGGGTCGACCTGGCTCCTCCAGGACGCCCCCGACGAGGCCGCGGCGAAAGCGTCGTTCGCCCGCTCGGTGGCCCTCAACCCCCAGAAGCCGGCCGATCCCGCCCTGTACCCGCCGACCGTCACCGACGTGTACGCAGCGGTGCAGGCCGATCTCGGTGGCAAGCTCGCCTCCGTGGCGTTCTCGGGCACGGGCAAGCTGTGGGTGGATGGCACGGAGCGGGGGGCCCTGCCGTCGACGGTCGCGGGGCTCGCCCCGGGCGTCCACTACGCCCTCGCCCGCGGTTCCGGTCGCCAGGGCGCCATTCGCTTCGAGCTCCCGGTCGGTGGGGGGCCGGCGATCACGCTGCCCGCGGGGCCGCCGTTCCTCGGGGAGCCTGCCGAGACGAACGCCAACCGCGCCTCGCAGATCGCTGCCATCTACTCCTCCCTCGGGAAGCGCTCCGACGGTCTCGAGTACGTGCTGGTGGGCGGCGTCGAGGGCGGAGTCCTGCACCTCCAGCTGTTCGACACCGCGCGCAGCGTGTTCTCGAAGGCAGTGGAGCTCCCCTTCGCCGACGACAGCGACGACGAAGCAGTCGCCGCGGTTCCGCTGCTCCTCCCGATCGTGAACGCCACGGGCGTGTTCACCGCCACCGCGCCGTCGCCCGCCGCGTTGTCCATCGCCGACAACGTCGCTCTCGCCGGGCTGCTCACCCAGCCCCCGCCTCCTTCCATCCCGATCGGCCCGGATCTCCCGCCCCCGGTCGTGAAGAAGTCGAAGCTCCCCCTCGTGTTGGGGATCGTCGGCGGGGTGGTGGTCGCCGGTGGGGCGACCACGGCGGTGGTGTTGCTCAGCGGCCCGGGCCCGGAGCAGACAGGCACCGTGATCGTGAACTTCTAGCTGGCGCTAGCGTCGGCCGGGGACCCGCCAGGTTCCCTTCCAGGCGCCTTCGCCTCCGCTCGGGTTCGGGGCGGTGAGCGTCCAGGTGCAGGCCTGGGGCCCCTCTTTGGAGGGCGACTCGATCATGCGCAGCGGGAGCAGGCGAAAGCCGCGGTCCGGCCCCGCGTACGCCACGTCGTACTCGCGCGAGTAGGTAGACACCGTGGGCTCCACGCCCGGGCGCTCCGTCCGACACTCCGAATCGAACTTCACCTTCCAGGTGCCCTTCTCGCCGGCGGCCGGCACGCGGAGCTCGGCCTTCACGACGAAGTCGCCCGCAGGCAGCTCGCCGCCGTCGCGGCCCAGGAACTGCTTGCACTCCTTCTTCCCGACGCAGATCCCGACGGCGCGCTCGTCCCAGGGGCGCACGCCTTCGCGGACGTCTTGCAACGTGGCCGCCACCAGCTCTTGCTCGAAGACGGAGCGGTCGGACGCCGGGGAGGGCACAGTCGGCGTCGGCGCCCCGGGGGCCGGGACCGCCGCTGGTCGATCGAGGGAGGCGCAGACCTCCCCGCACTCTTCCACGCCACACCGCGAAGGTGGAGTGCCACACGCCGCCAGCCACCACCACACGGTCGCCTCCCGGTCGCGCCGGTAATGCTGTTTCCCCACCCTGTCGCGCCCGGATAGGCCCCGTCGATGTCACTCGCCAATGCCACCCTGCGCGGAGGTCCCCTCGGCCTCCGCGGTCCCGGCCCCTGGACCGGTCCCGAGCTGCGACCCCTGGTGGGGCAGAAGTTCGCGTTGTCCTCGGACGACCCGTGGCTCCGCGACGCGACGGGACCCGCGAGGGCGTACCTCGACGGCTCCCGGGAGGCCTGGCTCGACCACCCCGAGCACATGGACTTCCTGGACCCCGCGTCCCCCGTGCACCACCTCAAGCTGATCCAGCGCGCGCTCTCGCTCGAGGGCTGGGGCGCTGACCGCCTCGCCCTCCCGGGGGTCGTGCTCGACATCGGGTGCGGCATCGGCCGCTTCGCCACCTGGTTCCTCGACCGCGGCGTCGAAGTGCACGCGGTCGATCCCGACGTCGACAGCCTGCGGCGCCTGGTGTGGCACGCAGCGGGACGTCCCGGAAGGCTCGACGTCTACCGCGCGAGCGCGTTCCACCTGCCCGAGGTCCAGGTGGACCACGTCGTGTTGGCCGAGGTCCTGAACTACGTTCCGGATGCAGTGGCTGCGCTCCGCGTCGCGGTGTCCCGGTTGCGGCCCGGGGGTACGGTGTGGCTCTCCCTGGAGGCCCCGTGGGGTTGGGTCGTCGCGCCCGACGCGCCCGCGGGCACGTGGCGCGCCGCGCTCGACGGCGGCATCGTCGACGCCCCGGGCCGGTGGGTGCGCCCATACGACGAAGCCGCAGTGCGCGCGTTGGTGGCGGGCGCGGGCCTCGCGCTCGACTCGCTCGCGCCGAGCCACTGGACCTTCGATGGCCCGCTCGAGAACACGCTGCCCGCGGACGTCGATCTCGAGACGGTGCGCCGCATCGAGGCCCGGTGCCGCACCCACCCGGTCCTGGGGCCGCTCCACCGCCTGTGGGTGGTGGCGGCGCACCGGCCGGGGTGACCATGTCACTCGCCCGCCGCGCGCTCCAGTCCGCCACCCGGCCGCTTCACCTCGCGCCGCTCGGGGTGGGGCTGGCGGTGGGTGGGGGGCTGCTCGCGGTCGGTCTGCCGCCGCTCGCGTTGCTGGTCGGCGGGCTCTCCCTCGGCACCTCCGGGGCGCTCGTGGCGTGGGAGCTGCTCGCGCCTGCGCCCAAGCCCGAATCCCGCCCCACCCGCGCCGCGATCCGGTCGGCGACGCTGCGCAAGGCCCTGGAAGACGTGGATCGGGCCGCAGGCAAGGTGTCCGCCAGGCTGGTGGCGCACGATGGGGTCCTGGGCGCGTCCTTCGTCGAGCTCACCGCGTCGGTCCGAGCGCTCGTGGAGCAGGCGGAGGCCCTCGCTTCGCGCGGCGACGCCGTCCACGCCTTCCTGGGCGAGCACGACCCCGCGGAGATCGAGCGCGAGGTTCAGAGCCGGCTGGTCGCTGCCCGGAACGTGGGAGACGCCGAGGCCGCTGGCTCGTTCCGGTCTGCGGCGGCGGCCAAGCGGCGGCAGCTGGAGCTGTGGACGGAGCTGCGGGGCCTGTTCGAGCGGGTGTCTGCGGAGCTCGTCTCCGTCGAGGCCGTCCTCGACGAGCTGGACGCGCGGGTGGTGCGGTTGTCGCTCCTGGACCCGGGTGGAGCGGCGGCGGCGGGCCGCGACGCCAGCCGGGAGATGCAGGCCGTCCGACAGCGGGTGGGGATACTCGAACAGGCTGCGACCAGGACCCTTCGCGAGGTCGGGCAGGAGTTGGGATGAGCGAGACCTCCAGCGGTGGCGCGAACCTCGTTCGCGGGTGCCTGCTCCTGGTGTTCCTGTCCGGCGTGTGCGGCGTCGTCGGGATCGCGGCGACCATGCTCGCGAGCTCGTCCGCACCCGGACCCGCACCCACGCGTGCAGACGGGGGCGGCACGGCGCCCGTCGTGGTCACGCCTTCCCCCGACCGCGCGGAGCCCGCGGGGGCCGCGGTGGGCCGCATCCGGGACCGCGGGGTGCTGCGGGTGGGGATGGACAC
>JBIKWC010000229.1:0-12197 GCA_044356535.1 Myxococcota bacterium | reverse complement strand
AGGTGAACGGCGCGGTCTTCCCGCATCCGTCGCAATCGGTCGAGGAGCCGGTGGAGGCGAAGTCGAAGCTCGGCTCGGCCTGGCCTTCCTTCTCGCGCGGCCCCTCGTTCGAGACCACGACCACGGCGTTCGACGCCTCCATCGTGATGAGCCACTCGTTCGAGCTCGGCGAGGACACCACGGACGTGGGGTAGCTGCGGAAGACCGACGGCCCCGACGACGGTCCGCTGTCCGTCGTGGTCATGACCTCGCCGGAGCGCTCGGAGACGGCGATCGGCGCGGTGGCGAGGAACACGGCCTCGGGCTTGCCTTCGGGCTTCGCGTCGGGGCCGAGCTCGACGACCACCAGCACGGGGTTGATGCGACCGACGCCGATGCCCACGCCGCCGGAGCCGTAGCCGTCGACCACGGGCTCCTCGGGGGTCTCCGGCTCGTCGACCGAGGTGGTCGTGTCGGCGTAGACCGTGGGGATGGCGAGCGAGGTGCCGTCCGGGCTGATCGCGAGGTCGCCGCTGACGCGGTTGTCGAGGTCGATCACGCCGTCGTTCGTGTTGCGCGTGCCTTCGGGCAGCTCGACGTCGCTCACGTTGCCGGAGGCGAGTTCCACGCGGGACACGGTCCCGTCGAGCGCGCTGCCGACGAACAGCGCCTTGCCGCTCGGGTGGAGCGCGAGCCACGTGGGCTGGTCCTGCACGCTGAAGGTGCGCAGCTCCTCGCGGGAGCGGCCGTCGAACTCGGTGACCGAGTCGGACAGCGTGTTTGCGACGTACACGCGCTTGCCGTCTTCGCTCGCGACGATGCCCACGGGCTCCACGCCGACCGGCAGGACCTCGTCCACCTTCATCACGCCGTCGTGGTCGACGACCACGGCCACGGCGCGCTCGCCGCGGAGGGTGACCCACACCTCGTCGCCGACCCGCGCGACCCGGGCGGGGTTCTTGCCGACGTCGAGCTCCTTCACCTGCGAGCTGCCCAGCGTCAGTCGCGTGAGCGAGCCCTCGTCCACGTTCACCGCGTACACGGCGTCCTTGTCGCGCGACATCGCGAGCGTGTTGCTCCCCGTCGGGAACCGATCGTCCCGGAGCCCCGAGCCGCACGCCGCGAGCGCCACCAACCAACCGATCGACCGCATTTCACCCCCACTCCCCCGAAGGGGACGCCCCGTCGACCGGACCATACCCCGCCACGCGGAGCGACGTCACCAACTCTGGGGGAGCTTCGCGGCCAACCCTGGCGCGCGCGCACAAAGGGTCTGCAGTGCCGACTCCACGCTCGACCACCGGGGCGCCACCAGGAGCCAGGTGGTCAGCTGCGCGCCCTCCGGATCACTCGTCGCCACCACGCCCTGCGCCAGCCGCCCGTCGGTGAGCACGCGCGGCAGGACGTCTGCCAGCAGCACGTCGAGCCCCTGGGGTGCAGCCGCCCGCACGGCGGGGCCCGGCGCGAACCACCACAGGCCCGCGGTCGACGGGGCGAGCTCCCGGCGGAACCCCAGCGCGATCCTCGACATCGTCCAGCGCGGGTTGACCTCGGAGATGGGCTTGAGCCGGTAGCCCGCAGCGTCGTCCCCCGCGCCCACGACGAGGGCGTCGAGCGACAGCGGTCCCGCGTGCCCCAACGCCCGCGCGCGCTCCCCCACGAACCGCGCCGCCCGCGCGAGCTCGTCGACCACGGCGTCCCGCTGCTGACCGTCGCGGTGGAGGAACCGCGCGACCGCCGGCGTCGCCCCGACGTTGGGTGGCCCCACGATCGTGCCCCGGTACACGCCGCGGTGCGCGAAGAACCGCGTGACGCCCTCCACGCGGACCCTCTCGGGTTCGACGGTGGCGTGGACCGACAGCTCGGCCACCACCGGGAGGTCGCGCTCGACCACCACCGGCCCCGCCGCCAGCGCCCCGGAGACGAAGCGCCGCGCGGGCTCCGGAACCGCCGCCCACGGCCCGTCGACACACACCCGGTGCCCACCCGCGGTGGAGAGGTCGGCCTTGATCCACCACCGGCCTGCACCGAGCACAGCCCCCACCTCGTCCTCGGTGGTGCAGACCACGCCCACGTCACCGGGCAGCAGCCCGATCCCCGCCTGCGGAAGGAAGTCGCGGAGGCAGCGGGCGGCGAAGGCCTTGCCGTGCACCTCGACCCGGCGGGGGTCCCACGGCGGGAGGTGGTCGGGGAACTCGGCGACCAGCCGGGGGGTGGTGGCCCACGGCGCCACACCTCCGAGCCGCGGGAGCGAACCGCCGGGCGCCACGAACGCCGGCACCTCGAACCCGGCCGCGACGAGTTCCGCGAGGAACGCGGGCCGCGGAGGCTCCGCCCACACCAGGTCCTCCTTGCCGGCCATCCACATCCCGAGGGACGCGAGCTCGGGCAAGGCGGGAGCTGCCCTGCCCGCGAGCTCGTCTTCGGCGCCCGGGCGCAAGACGTAGAGCCACGGGACGCGGCCCCGGGATCCGCCCGCGGTCGCGATCCGGTCCACGAAGTCGGCGGACAGCCCTGCGCGGAGTCGGCCCTCCCGGTCGAACGCAGCCCCCCGCGCCCGCGCCGGGCTCATCGGCATCACCAGGGCTGCGGCGAACTCGTCGAACCCGAGGGGGCCCGCGGCAGCGCCTCGCAGCGCACGGAACGTGCTCGCGCCGATGCGCAGGTGGCGGATCTCGTCGTCGTACACGTCCAGGAGCACGTCGGCCGTGCCCGGATCCCCGAGGCGCCGGAACGCCGACTCCCAGGTCCGCGCGAAGTCGAGGTTCGCCTGCTCGAGGCACAACGAGAGACCGGCGACGAAGCTGCGCGGGTCGCTCAAGGGGGCGAGCGCGTCCCAGAAGAAGGTGGACACGGGGTCCATCCCCACCTCCGAGCCGGTCGCCCGCAGGCGGTCGAGGTACGCGGCGAGGTGCCGCTGCTCGTCCTCCATCGTGCGGACGATCGCCCTGCGGTGCGCGGGCGGGATCTCCGGGAAGCGGAGCAACGCGAGCGCGAACAGCTCGAGGGCGAGGAGCTCGTGGTTCGCCATCGCGTGGAGCACGCGCCCCCGGTCGCGATCGGTGCGCAACGTACGCGGCGTGGGCATGGCCTCGCGCCCGGTCCGGCGCTCGAACCGCAGCTCCGGCGGTCGACCGGGGTGGAGCGGGAGGTCGCCCACGACCGCAGCGGCTTCGCCAGGGTCCAGCGGACGCAGCTTCTCGCCGAGCGACGTGCCCTCCAGCACCCGCCGGGCGAACCCCGCCCACTGGCGCTCGAGGGAAGGCGGCACGGACTCCACGGGGCCCTGGTAACGCCGACGGGCGCGCGCCGCGGTACACTGCGCCGCCGATGGACCACGACCACGAAGGCCGGCGATACCGCATTCTCGACGTGCTCGGCCGCGGCGGGTTCGGTACCGTCTACCGGGCGGAGATGTCGTCTCCTGGCGGTTTCGTCAAGGAGGTAGCGCTCAAGGTGGTGCCGGGCGACCTCGACGGCACGACCGAGACGATCGCGCGGCTCCGGGACGAGGCGCGCCTGCTCGGCGCCCTGCGCCACCGCTCCATCGTCGGGGTGGACGCCCTCACGCGGCTCGGCGAACGCTGGGCCATCGTCATGGAGTATGTCCAGGGCGTCACCATCCGGGACCTGCTCGACCGGTACGGCTCCATCCCGCTGATCGTGTCGCTGCAGATCGCGATCGAGGTGGCGAGCGCGCTCCACGCCGCCTGGGAGGCGCAGGTCCCTGCGCGCACCCTCCCCGCCGGGGTCGCCGCCGATCCCGACGCCCGGCCGACCGAGCCGCTCCGCCTGATCCACCGCGACGTGAAGCCGTCGAACATCCAGCTCACCCGCAACGGGGACGTGAAGCTGCTCGACTTCGGGATCGCCCGCTCGTCGACCGAGACCGTCCGCGGCGGGAACCTGATCTACGGCTCGGTCCCGTATCTGTCGCCCGAGCGGCTCGCCGGAAGGGACTGCCACGAGGCCGACGTGTACGCGCTGGCGCTGACGCTCGTCCAGATGTTGGTGGGCACCCTGCCGCGGCCGGGCGCGCCGCCAGCGGAGCGCATCGAGCACGCCAGGGAGCTCCTCGCGAGCATCGGCTCGCCTCCCGACCTCGAGTCGATCGTGCTCCAGGCCCTCGACGGCGAGGCAGCCAACCGCCCCGACGCCCGCACGTTCGGCCTCGCCCTCAAGCGCGTCGCGCGGAACTTCACGGTGTTCGAGCCCCGCGACTGGTCGGAGGAGCACGTGGGGCCGCTCCTCGACGCCCGCCGGCACACCGCCGGGGACCTCACGGGCATGTCGTTCGCCGACGGCGCCGTGACCGCCACCGAGCTGTTCATGCTCGGCAAGGCCGCAGCCACGTTCGACGAGCCGAACGAGGGCCCACCGCCGCCGCCCCCTCCGCTCCCGATGCACCGCTCGGCCATCCCGAGCGCCATCGCCCCCGACGCGACCACGTCGGGGCTCGTGATCCCCGAGCTCCCCTCGGCCGAGTCGGGCGCGGACCCCACGCCCCCAGCGGGGGTGTCGCGGGCGCTCGAGACGGTGGACCTGCCGCCGGACGAGGTCGCGCCGCCCGCGCGGCGGGGAGGCAGGTGGCTGGTGGCTGCGCTCGCCGGGGCGCTCGTCGTCGGGCTCGGCGTGGTCGCGGTCCTCGTCGTGGTCGGCGCGGTCGCGGTGGTGCTGACGGGCGCGCTCACCGGGCTGCTGGTGGCGCTGGGCCGCTGATCCGTCTGGACCCCTGTACTTCGGAGCCCCGACGGTTAGGCGGACCCATGGACGCCCTCGTCGCCCCCCTCCGCCCCCCACGGGTCCGGGCCGGCTGGTTCGTGGCCTGCACCTCCGCGGCGCTGCGTACAGCACCCCTGGCTGCGCGGCTGTGGGGAGAGCCCCTCGTCCTGTGGCGCAGCCGGAACGGGGTCTCGGCCGCGCTCGATCGCTGTCCCCACCGCAACGTCGCGCTCACCGGCGGCACCGTGGTGGCCGGCGAGCTGCGTTGCCCGTACCACGGGTGGCGGTTCGACGGCTCCGGCGCCTGCACCCACGTGCCCGGCCTCGACGGCGCGCCGGGGAGGGCGCAGCGCGCAACGTCGTTCGCGGCGCGGGAGTCCCAGGGCTTCGTGTGGGTGTGGGGCGAGCCCGAGACCGAGCCCACCACCGAGCCGTTCCGGTTCCGGCTGGCCGACGACAAGGCGTACCTCACGGTGCGGCGCACGGTGTCCGCGCGGGCCTCGCTGCACATGGTGGCGGAGAACGCCCTCGACGTGCCGCACACGGCGTTCGTCCACGGGGGCCTGTTCCGCACCGATCGCGTCGCGCGCAAGCCGATCCGCTGCGTCGTCACGCGCGACAGCCGCTCGGTCGAGTGCGAGTACGTGGGGGAGTCCCGGCCCGAAGGCCTGATCGGTTGGCTGTTGTCGCCGTCCGGGGGCACGGTCGTGCACTTCGACCGCTTCCACCTCCCGTCCGTGGTCGAGGTCGAGTACCGGATCGGCGCCGAGAACCACGTGTTGGTGAACGCGGCCCTCACCCCGCTCGACGACTACGAAACGGCGCTGCACGCGGTGGTGTCGGTCCGCACGCGGATCCCCTGGTGGCTCGTGTACCCGTTCGCGCTGCCGCTCGCGCTGCGCATCTTCCAGCAGGACGCGACCCTGCTGCAGGAGCAGACCGACCGCATGCGCACCTTCGGCGGTCCCCGCTACAGCTCGACGGAGATCGACCTGCTGGGCCCCCACATCCTCAAGCTGCTCCAGCGCGCCGCGGATGGTCGGGTTCCCGAAGAGGCCGCGGTCCGCTCCCACGACGTAACTCTTTTGGTGTGAGGAGACGGGTTCGACGCTGCTGGGCTCACGCGACCGGACTTACGCTGCTGGAGTGGTCTGACGGGACAGACTCAGTACGGCACCCTGGCCCAGGTGTGGCCGAGCAGGCTGCCGAACCACAGGCTCCCCGCCCGCTCCTCGACCGTGGTGATGGTGGAGAACTCGGTCCCCGCCGGGTCGACGAGGTCGGCGAGCAGGGCGCCGTGTTCGTCGAAGGCCAGCACCTGCGCGTACCTCGCGGGGGTGGGCTGGACCCAGGTGGGGAGGCGGAGCACGACCTTGCGGAGGAACGGGTGCGGCGCGAGCCGGTCGACCAGCGGGTCGCGCGGGCTGGCGATGGCGACCCAGAACCGTCCCCCGTCGCCCTGGGAGCAGCCGTCCGGGAACCCCGGCAACCCATCGACGAAGATCTCGTCCCGGCCCGCCTGCGGCCCCTCGATCCAGTAGCGCCGCACGCGGTACCGGGCGGTCTCGGCCACGAGGACGAAGCGCCCCGCCGGGTCCATGGCCACCCCGTTCGCGAACGCGAGGCCCTCGAGCACCGCCGTCGCGTCGCCGGTGGCCGGGTCCCAGACACACAGCCGGCCGGAGGGCACGTTCTCGATCAGGTCGACCTTCCACGACAGCTGGTCGAACCGTTGGGACGCGTCCGTGAACCACACCCGCCCGTCCGGCGCCACCTCGAGGTCGTCGGTGAACACCAGCGGCACCCCGGAGCACACCGTGGTGAGCGTGGTGACCACCCCGTCCGGCGCCACCGACAGGAGCCCGCGGAAGGCGTCGGCGACGAGCAGCGCGCCCGCGGGTCCCCAGGTGAGGCCCAGCGGTCGACCGCCGGTCTCGGCGAACACCGTGGGCGCGGCGTCCGGGTGATCCCAGCGCCAGATGCGGCCTCCGCGCGTGCCCCCGTACACGCGGCCCTGCGCGTCGACCTCGACGTCCTCGGGGCCCTCGTCGGGACCCGCGGAGGACACGGTGGCGCGCGGGAGGGTGCGCAGCGTGGGCCGGCCCGGATCGGGCGCGGGGCTCCAGACCTCGGGCTCCGCCGCCACGGGCCAGAACGCCAGCCAGGCAGCGCCCGCGAGCACCAGCCCGGCAGCTCCCCCCAGCGCAGCGCGAAGACCGGTCTGCATGTCCCCACCTACCGCAGCCACGGGAGCGCGGGGGCAGATACGTCGGACCGATGAACGGTCCCCCGGTCGTGCTGGTCCACGGGTTCCTCGCCACGCGCACGCTGATGTGGCCCATGCGGCGCCGCCTCACCGCGGCGGGGCGGGCCGTGTTCACGGTGCCGCTGTCCCCGCTGGTGATCCAGGACGTGCGGCGCCTGGCGGCCGAGCTCGACACCGGCATCGAGCGGCTCCGCGAGAAGCTCGGCGCCGAGCAGGTCGACGTCGTGGGCGTGAGCCAGGGCGGCATCCTCGCGTTGTGGTGGGCCCACCACCTCGCGGGCTTCGCGCGAACCCGCCGGCTGTTGCTGGTGGGGGCGCCGGTCCAGGGAACGTGGGCCGCAGCCGCGGGCCTCCCCCTGCTGGGCGGAGTGTCGCGCGGGATCTGGCAGCTGATCCCGGGGTCTCCGCTGCTCCGCGAGCTCGCTCGGCCCCTGCCGCCCGGGGCGCGCGTCCACACGCTGGCCCTCGACGGCGACCCGGTGTCGCCCCAGAGCCGCTGCCGCCTGCCGGACGTGCCCCACGAGACCTTCCCGGCGGGGCTCGGTCCCCTCACCCACCAGTACCTCGTGTTGTCGCGCCCCCTCGCAGACCGCGTCGGTGGGCTGCTCGCCGCGCCCTGACCTACTCGAGCGCCCGGGCCTTCTGCTGGACCTGGCGCACCTTCTCGGCGCGCTCCTTCACGGCGCGGTCGACCTCGGCGTCGGCCGAGAGCTTGCCGAGCACGTCGCGCGCGCGCGCCACCGCCTCCTCCGTCCCGGCGGTTCCGGTGCGGGCGAGCGTGGCGAGGTGCAGGTCGGCGAGCGTCGACAGGAGCATGCGCACCCGCTCCTCCTGCAGCGCGAGCACACCCTGGAGGCGCTGCTCCGCGTCGTCTCCGGCGACCTCCGCCACGGTCCGGTGGGCCTCCTTGACCTCGTCGAGGTGCGCGAGGTCCTCCAGCGTCGAGCGGATGGCGGCCTCGATCCGCCCCGCCGCTTCCCGGGCTTCGCTCCCGCCGTGGGTGTGGATCCCCCCCACGAGCTGGCGGGCTGCGCGCCACCGCGCGTCGTCGGGCTCGGTGAGGTGTGGCGCGGGTCCGTCGGGAGCGGCGCTGTCCACCGGGTCCCCGCCCACGAAGCGGCCGTCGACGAACAGGTGCCCGGTGACGGACACGCCGCCCGCCGACTGGATCGAGCCCATCAGCTGGTGGGTGCGCCCGTCGCGGCCTTCGAACCGGCAGCTCACGGCGGCGCTGGTGAGCGTCCGGTGGGAGACCGCGACCGGGACCCGCACGCCGTCGATCCAGACCTGCTCGGAGAACACCCGGTTCTTGAGCACGATCTTGCGGCCGGCGACCTCGGCCGACCACTCCTTCCGCGCGACCCAGGTGATGGCCGCCATCAACGCCAACACGAGGATCGGGGCCACCCCGATCGCGAACAGCATCAGGAGGAAGCCGAGCACGCTGGACATGTCCCGAGCATAGGTCGGAACGCGCCGCCTGCCCACCACGGGCCACGCTGCATCGCGGAGCGGCCCAGGCTACGGAGCCCCGATGCTGGTGTTGCTCGCGATCCTCTCGGCCTGTGGAACCCCGGCGCCCGCAGGTCCCCCGCCGCTCGCGCTGCCCGCGCCGTTCACGACCTTCGGCGAGGCCGCAGCCGGCGCGACGATCGGCAAGTCGACCGACGAGAAGCTCGTGGTGCACTACCCCCAGGGCACCGACCCCGTGGTGACGGCGCTCCGCTTCGTGCACGTGCTCGAGGGGCAGGGCTACCGGGTCGAGGGGCCCAAGGCGTTCGGGCCGTCATCGATGTGGGTGGCCACGAAAGACGGCGCCGAGGTGCTGGTCTCCGGCGTCCCCAAGCAGTCGCGCACCGAGATCCACGTCGACTACTGAGCAACGGTCCGGGGCGCGCTACTCGCCCGTCAGGGTGACCTGATCAGCGTTCTCGCCCCAGGAGATCAGCTGCTTCACGGTACCCCGAACGCCCTCGCAGCCGGTCCCCGTGGACCCGTTGGATCCCAGGTCGCCGGACCTGGCCACCTGCGTCCAGTCGTTGCCGGTCAGGTGGTCCTCGAGGTTGGCGAGCCTCGGCGACAGGGAGTACGACGGCGCACAGTCGGCAGGCCAACCCTCTTCGGCGCGTACCACGGCCTCCAAGCCGGGCGGCAACGTCGTGAACCCGATCGGTGGGGTGTCCGTGGTGTACAGGTCCGCGGCCTCGGGGGTCGCGGAGAACACGGGAACGTCCAGGGTCGCGGCTTCGAGGCTCCAGTCCCCCAGCGCCACCTCGACGTGGTGCGTGGTCACCACCCGCAGGCCCTCCACGCCCACTTCACACAGCTCCTGGCCCGGCGTCTCCAGGAACGAGATCCACTCTGCTGGCGCCGTTGGCTCGAACCAGTGGTGCACCGTCACTGGCCAGCTGGGGTACCCGTCGTCCGGAGCGCTCGCGGTCGAGAGCGACACCTCCATCGCGGCGAGCAGGTCCTCCACCGCGAACGGCGGCTGGTCGTCCAGCACCTCGTAGTCACACGGTACCGCCCACGGCCCCTCGCTGGTGGAGAAACACCCGGGCGCGACGAGCAGGAGCCAGGAGGTTCGCCACATCCGGTCAAGTATCCTGACGTTGGAGGGCCGCCAGCACCTGGGCGCGCTCGAGCGCCGTGTGCCGCGCCAGGCCCTCGTGGAGCCGCGGGTCCACCAGGACGTGGTTCGAGTACGTGATCGTGGGCCGGAAGCCCCGCCGGTACTTGTGGGTGCCGCCGTGGCCGGGCTCGAAGACCTGCAGCCCCCGGCGGATCGCGTCCTCGATGGGCTGGTAGTAGCAGACCTCGAAGTGCAGGAACTTCACGCCTTCGTCGGCGCCCCAGTACCGGCCGTACAGGCGCCCCGCCTTCTCGACGTTGAACGCGCCCGCCACGATGCGCTCGCCGTCGCGCGCGAGCACGGTGTGCAGGCGGTCGCCCCACACCTCGCCGAGGTGCTGGAACACCGACTCCGGCAGGTACACGTGGCCCCACGGCCCGAACTGCTCGGCGGTGTTGCCCCAGAACCGGTGCAGCGCGCGGAGCTCGTCGGCGGTCGGGCGGTTCGACGCGGTGAGCGTGAGCCCCCGGACCTCCTTCCGCTCGCGGCGGAGCTTGTTCCGCTTGTCCGAGGGGAAGGTCGCCAGCCAGTCGTCGAAGGTCGCGTAGCCCTGGTTGAACCAGTGGAACTGGTACTGGAGGCGCTGGAACAGGCCGCGCTCGGCGAGCCAGGTGGACTCCGCCTCCCCGTCGAAGTTGACGTGGACCCCGGAGCAGCCGCGGCACGCCTCGCGCACGCCGGCCAGCAGGGCCTCGCGCACGACGTCGCGGTCCTCGCCGGGGGCCACCAGCAGGCGGTCGCCGGTAACCGGGGTGAACGGGACGCCGATCAGGAGCTTCGGGTAGTACGCGAAGCCTGCGCGCCGCGCGGCGTCCGCCCAGCTGTGGTCGTACACGAACTCGCCCATCGAGTGCGTCTTGACCCAGCCGGGGGCCCCGCCCACGAGGCGCCCGTTCTCCCGCACCAGGATCGGGCGCGGCGTCCAGCCGGTGGCGGGGACCGCGGCCCCATGGGCCTCGAGGGTGTGCAGGAACACGTGCTCGAGGAACGGGGAGCCGTCGCCCACCAGGGCGTCCCACTCCGCGGCCGGCACCGCGCTCCAGGTGCCGGGGAGCTCGATCGTCAGCTGTCGGTCGCGGGGGGTGGTCATCGGAGGGACCGTAACCACCGTTCGCGATACCTTCGCGCGGCGGGAGGGTCGATGTACGGGCAGGTCGGAGACATGCTGGCGCGCGAGCTCGACGAGATCCGGGCGGCGGGGACCTTCAAGAACGAGCGGATCATCGTGAGCCCCCAGGCCGCGGGGATCCGGGTCCAGGACGGCCGGGAGGTCCTGAACTTCTGCGCGAACAACTACCTCGGCCTCGCCGACGATCCGCGCCTGATCCAGGCCGCGAAGGACGCGCTCGACAAGTACGGGTTCGGGATGAGCTCGGTGCGCTTCATCTGCGGCACCCTCGACCTGCACAAGACCCTCGAGGACCGCGTGTCCCGCTTCCTCGGCACCGAGGACACCATCCTCTACTCGTCGTGTTTCGACGCGAACGGCGGCCTGTTCGAGATCCTGTGCGTCGAGGGTGACGCCATCGTCTCCGACAGCCTCAACCACGCCTCCATCATCGACGGCATCCGGCTGTCGAAGGCCATGCGGTACCGCTACGAACACGACGATCTCGAGGACCTCGAGCGCAAGCTCCTCGAGGCGAAGGCCGCGGGAGCCCGGCGGATCCTCGTGTCCACCGACGGCGTGTTCAGCATGGACGGCGACATCGCCCGGCTCGGCCCCATCTGCGACCTCGCCGAGCGCTACGGCGCGATGGTGATGGTCGACGACTCCCACGCGACCGGGTTCGTGGGCCCCACGGGGCGCGGGAGCCTCGAACACTGCGGGGTCCTCGGCCGCGTCGACGTGATCACGTCCACCCTCGGCAAGGCCCTGGGCGGTGCGTCGGGCGGGTTCACCAGCGGCAAGCGCGAGATCGTCGCGATGCTGCGGCAGCGCTCGCGCCCGTACCTGTTCTCGAACACGCTGGCCCCGATGATCACGGGCGCCGCGGTGGCCGCGTTCGACCTGTTGTCGGCGTCGACCGACCTGCGCGACCGCCTGGCCGAGAACACCACGTACTTCCGCGAGCGGATGACCGCCGCCGGGTTCGCGATCCGCCCCGGGGTCCACCCCATCGTGCCCGTGATGCTCGGAGACGCCGCGCTCGCCGGCACCTTCGCCGAACGCATGCTGAACGAGGGCATCTACGTCGTCGGGTTCAGCTTCCCGGTGGTGCCCAAGGGCAAGGCGCGCATCCGCGTGCAGGTGTCGGCGGCGCACACCCGCGAGCACCTCGACCGCGCGATCGACGCCTTCACCCGGGTCGGGCGCTCGCTCGGCGTCGTCGCCTGATCAGGCCCGGAACCCGCGCAGCGGCGTGACCCCGGGGAGCGCGTCGCCGAGGCCCACGGCCTCGAGTACGCCGGCCGTGAGGTTCGTGACCAGCAGGGGGTCCGGAGCCCCCGCCGCGGGTCGCCCGGTGGACGGGTCGCAGGTGCGGCCCACGAAGCCGTCGTCGGTGCCCCCGAGGAGCGTGCCCCCGCGCACGTCGGCGCCGAACAACACCGCCGAGGTGTAGGGCCAGTGGTCGGTGCCGGCCTGGTGGTTGCGCC
>JBIKWC010000228.1:0-12209 GCA_044356535.1 Myxococcota bacterium | reverse complement strand
ACCAGCTCCTGCACAGGTTCGCGCCCGCGGGCCTCGCGGCGTGCGCGCTGCGCGGACAACCCGACGGTCCGGTCGACCCAGCGGCGCTGGGTACGGCGTTCGAGGCCCTGCGCGCCGTGTGGCGCCGGGAGTTCGTGTGGGACCCCGACGTCCCTGCCTCCTCGCACCTGAGCCGGGGGCTCGACCAGCTCCGGCGGCACGGAGCGATCGACGCCCACGGCCAGGTGGTCGACGAGCAGCGGATCGGAGAGATCTACGGCCTGTTCCGGTCGCTCCTCGAGGGGTACCTCGTGGTCGTCTCCGCGGGGGCGTACCTGCCCGACGACCACCTGGCGGACAGCATCGCCGCCGACCACGCCGGCCGGGTGGCAGCGCCCTGGCTCAGCCGGCCGGAGTCGCTGTCGCTCGTCACCCTCCAGAACGCTGTCGCCACCGCCATCGAAGACAGCGCATTGTCGGCCACGCAGGGCCTGCTCCCCAAGGCTGCGACGCTGCGGGCGCTGCTGCTCCCGATGACGGAATAAGGGGCACCCATGAGCGAACGGGTCGACGAGCTGTTCGGCGCCTCGGGGAGCGAAGCGCGGCCCCGCGTCGCCCTGGTGATCTCGTTGTGCGTGGGCGGGCTCCTCGTGACCCTCGCCGGAATGGCGTGCTCGGTGATTCCCGGCGTCCTGGTGGTGCTGCTCGCCTGGGTGGTCGTGCAGCGCGACCTCGACCGGGTGGACAGCGGGTTCCTGCCCCTCACGGACCGGTCCCGGTTGCTGGTCCTCCGGGGCGTGGTGTGGAGCGTGGTGGTCGTGGCTGCCCTGCTGACGGTGGTGCAGCTGGCCGGGTTGTGGACGGGGACGTACCAGGCGTTCTGGGACTTCCTGTTGCGTTCAATCCCCCGCAGCCAGGCTCCCTGACCAGCAGGGCTCCCTGATCGACCCCGAGCTCAGCCCGAGGTGGCGAACAGCGCGGCGGGGATCTCGCGCCGCTGTGGTCCCTTCACGAGGCGGTCGTCCACGGTCCAGTCGACGCCGCGCGGGGTGCGTGTCTGGCGGTCGAGGCGCGGGTCGAACCGCAGCATGTGGCTGTCGTACGCGCCGCCGAGCACCCGGCGCTCGATCCCGGCGAGCAGGTCCCAACCGACCCGCTCGAACTCGGGGACCTCGCTGCGATCGGCGTACTTCAGGTAGTAGTGCGGCGCCGAGGTCCAGTAGACCATCAGCAGGGTCCCGAGGTCGCAGCGGGGGGCAGCGGCCACCTCGAGGAGGCGCGCCTCGGACTCCCGACCGAAGATCAGGGACGACGCGAGCGCATGGAGCTCGAAGGCGTCCATGTCCGCGGGCTGCGTCGCGCCCGTGCCGAGGTGGTGCAGGGCGCGGAGCTCCGGCAGGCGGTGGAGCTGCGCCTCGTCCGCCATCACCGCTGGGCCCCGACCGTCCGTGTCCAGGAAGTGGACCCTGGTCAGGTTCGGCGCGGGCCGGAGGTCCAGCTCCGCCAGCCGGTTGCCAGCGCAGCGGAGCTCCACCAGCTCCGGCGCCCCTGCGAGCTCCAGGGCACCGAGGACGTTCTCGTTCAGGTCCAGCTGCACGAGGCGGGGCAATCCGGCGCACTGCAGCTCGGAGAGCTCGTTGCCCCCCGCCCGCAGCACCTCGAGGCGCGGGCAGCGCACCCGGAAGCTCTCGAGCCGGTTGTCGCTCAGGTCCAGCTCCTCGAGGTGGTTGTCCTCGTCGACCAGCAGGGTCCGGATCTGGTTCGCGCGCCCCTCGATGCGAACCAGCCGCGGACAGGTCCGGACGTCGAGCGCCTCGAGGTAGTTGCCGTGGCACTTCAGCTCGGTGAGCGCCGGAGCGGCGCCGAGCTGGAGGTGGTCGAGCTTGTTGCGCGCGACGGAGAGCCAACGGAGCGCAGGCAGCGGCGGCAGCGTGATCTCGTCGAGCTCGTTGCGTCCGAGGTCCAGGTGCTCCAGCAGGGGCGCAGCCCGGAGGCTGAACCGGACGAGCGCGTTGCGGTAGAGGTTCAGCTCGCGAAGCGCCGGGAGCGTCGGAAGGTCCAGCACCATCAACTGGTTGCGGCTCGCATCCAGGACGCGCAGCGCGCCCGAGGCCGGCAGCGTCAGCACAGCCAGGGGGTTGCCTGCACACCGGAGCTCCTCCAGGGCACATCCCTGGGGCAGCTCCAAGAGCATCAAGCGGTTGCCGGTGCAGTCGAAGACCTGCAGGGCGGCGTTCTGGGAGAGGTCGATCGCCTGGATGCGGTTGTCGGCGCAACGGAGGGTGCGGAGCTGCGGGAGGAGCCGCACGTCGAGCACGTCCAGGTCCAGCCCCGACACGTCGAGCTCGGTCACGACCAGGCCGGCCATCGGGAGCTGCAGCGCGCGCGGCCCCAGGCGATCCCGGAGCGCGCGCCCGATGGGCGTGAGGTCGAGCGCGACGATCCGGTGGCCCTCGACCCTCGTGTTCGCGGCGCACAACGACGCCCAGAGGGCCTCGACGGGTTCGCGGAGCATGCCGGCGACCCAGGTCACGAAGCCCCGATCCGTCGAAGACAGTGTGTCGAGACCGGGAACCACCCCCCCTCCGGCCGCCATCCTACCTCCGTCCTCGGGGCGCGGGTTCACTCGGCGCCGCCCGCTCCGACGCGTGCGTCGAACGTGCCCCCGGCGACGCGGATCTGCAATGCGTCTCCCGCAGCGACCTCGAAGGGGCTGCGCACCACACCGTGCGCGCTCGAAACCACGGCATACCCCCGCTCCAACACCGCGAACGGCGACAGCGCATCCAGCCGGGAAGAGCTCGATCGGGCGCGCCCCGAGGCCCGCTCGAGGACCCGCGCCATCGCGACCCGCATCCGCCGCACGAGGGCACGACGACGCTCTTCCAGGTGGGCGAGCCGCCGGGCGGGGTGCTGCAGCCGGGATCCCAGGTCCCGGATCCTGGCCCGCTGCCCCGCGAGCGAGGCGCGGATCCGCCGCTCGGCTGCGCCGGCGAGCTCGTCGATCCGCTGCGCGTGCACGGCGCGATCCGGCAGCACCACCACAGCTGCCGCCGTGGGGGTGGGGGCTGCGCGATCCGCCACGAGATCCGCGATCGTGGTGTCGATCTCGTGGCCCACCGCCGACACGATGGGCACCGGTGACGTCGCGATCCACCGCGCGAGCTGCTCGTCGTCGAACGGGAGCAGGTCGAGTCGCGAGCCGCCGCCGCGCGTGACGACGATCACGTCGGAGCGGCCGTCCTCGAACAGGAGCTCCAACGCGCGGACCACGCTGCTCGCGGCCTCGTCGCCCTGCACCAGGCACCCGGCCACCAGGATCCGCGCAGCGGGCCACCGCTCGCGGCTCACGCGCAGGAAGTCCTGGAGCGCCGCGCCCTTGATCGAGGTGGCCACGCCCACGAACCGCGGGAACCGGGGGAGCTCGCGCTTCCGGCGCTCGTCGAGGAGGCCGTCGGCGAGGAGGCGGGCCCGGATCTCCTCGAGCTTGCGCTGGAGCTCGCCGGTGCCCGTGCGCTCGATCCGGTTGACGTACAGCTGCCAGCGGCCCTGGGCCGGGAAGGTCCCCACCCGGCCCGTCACCACGATCCGTTCGCCGGGCTTCGGGTCCACCCCGCGCAGCGCCCACTCCGTCCGCCACATCACGCAGTGGAGGACAGCGTCCTGCTCCCGCAGGGTGAGGTACGCGTGCCCGCTCTGCGGCACCTGCACCTGCGCGAGCTCGGCCTCTACGGACACCGTCGCGAACGCCCGGCCGATCAGCCGATCGATCTGCTGGGCCAGGCCCTTCACCGTGAGCCGCTGGCTCACCTCGCCCCCCAGCCGCGCGCCGTGAGGATGCGGTCGAGGGCGCCGCGCTCCATGTTCACGATCGAGCGGGCCGCGCGCGTCGTGTCCGGCTGGTCCTCCGCGATGTCGGTGCGCTCCGCAGGGTCCGACTCGAGGTCGTACATCCGCTCGGCGCCGTCCGCGTCCACCAGGAACTTCACGCCGTTGTTCCGCACCCCGAGGAAGAACCGCCCCTGGTCGTCCCGCCCGAGCAGCGTGGCGGACAGGGTCGCCTTGCGGAGCCCGGTGCCGTAGGCCACCAGCGCCACCCCCTCGCTCTCCTCCATCACCCGGAACCGGAGGGCGTCGAGCAAAGTGTTCGCCACGTCCCACACCCGCACCTGCGCCGACACCTCCGGCTTCTGAAGGGGCTCGGGCAGCCGGACGGCGAGCGGCACGTGCACCTGGGGATCGCGGAGGTCCCAGGCTGGCTCCGACAGGGAGACTCCGTGGGCGCCCACCAGCACCACCACGGTGTGGTCCAGGACCCGCGCCTCGTCGAGGATCGTGCGGAGCCTGCCGATCGCGTCGTCCACGGGGCCAGCGCCCTGCGCCACGTGGACCGGGTCCGACAGGTGGATCAGGACCGCGAACGGCCGGCGCGCGCGGGGCCCGAGCCAGTCGGCGAACGCGGTCATGGTCTCGTCCGCGGTCCGGTGCCCGGACGGGCCCAGGGTCTGCGCGAGCAGCCAGGGGCGACGCCACGCGGGCACGAACCCGTCGTCCCAGGTCCCGAAGCCCTGCTCGAGGCCGCAGCCCGCAGCGAGCGGCGTGTCCGACAGGAACGCTCCCGTCGCCCACCCGTCCGCGACGAACGCCTCGAACACCGAGCGGTGTCCCCGGCGCAGCGGGGTCTCGTCGTCGAGGACGCCGCTCCGCAGCGGGTGGAGCCCCACGAGCATCGACGCGTGGGCAGCACGCGTCGATCCGGGGGTGGGCGTGACCGCCTGCCGGAACGAGACCCCCTCCGAGGCGAACGTGCGGAACGCAGGGCCCTGCTCGCCCTCCGACAGGCCATCCACGGTGACGAGCACCAGGTTGAGCCGCTGCGCCGGCAGGCCGGTGGGCTGCCGAAGCTCGGCGGCGAGGCCGGACAGGAGCGTCGAGACGACCAGCAACCCCACCCCGGCCACCACGCCCGGCGGGCTCCCTTCCCCTGCAGCCCAACGCCGGGCGAGCCAGCGGGTCGTGAAGTACACGAACGCGAGGACCACCGCCGGGAACGCTGCGAACAGCGTGGCCCCCAGATCCGAGCCCTCGGCCCGCAGCGTCCACGCGCCCGTCCAGAAGAACACCGCCGAGGCCACGAACGCCGTGGTCCCCACGGTCCGCGCCACCGGTACGGCAGGATCGCGGGCCGGCAGGAACGCCAGCACCGCGCCCAGCACCGCCCCGAGGACGCCGTAGAGCGCAAGGTGCGTGAGCGCCGCCCCGACGGCGTGGACCGCGCTGGCCAGGCCGAGCGGCAGGCGCGTGGACAACCCGAACGCTGCGACCTCCAGGGCCGCCGAGGCGAGCGCCACCACGAGGCACCACCGTACCGCGAGCGACCAACGCGCGCTGCCCGTCGACAGCGGCGCCGTCGGCGCACCCGCACTCCCCGTCGTCGCCTCGCTCACCGGGGGGCCACCCTCCGCGGACACGCGCCCGCCCGGGTCCGTTAACCCCCACTGCGCACCCGCGGTGGCGCGCGCACGCGGAGGCGACATGTGGGGCGTGATCGCGTCGGAGGGGGCCCTGATCCGCGTCGAGCGCCCGGATGAACAGCCGGGACCGGGGCAGGTGCGGATCCGAGCGGCCGCCGCCGGCGTGAACCGCGCCGACCTCGCCCAGCGCGCCGGGACCTACCCCCCACCTCCAGGCACCACGGACGTGCTGGGCCTGGAGTGCGCGGGGACCCTCGATGCCGTCGGGCCCGGCGTCGGGGGCTGGCGGGTCGGGGATCGGGTCGCTGCGCTGCTCACCGGGGGCGGCTACGCCTCGGCGGTCGTCTGCCCTGCGGGGGTGTTGTTCCCGATCCCCGACGAACTGTCGTTCGCGGAGGCAGCAGCCCTGCCCGAGGCCCTGGTGACGGTCCGAACCTGCCTCGACGCAGGTCCTCTGCGCCGCGGAGACGCCGCCGTGTGGCACGCAGGCGCGAGCGGGATCGGGACGACGGGGGTGCAGATCTGCCGCGAGCTCGGCGTCCGCACGTTCGTGACCGTCGGCTCGGCCGACAAGGTCGTCCGGTGCAGGGCCCTCGGCGCAGACGACGGCTGGGTCCGCGACCCGGGCGGGTTCGTCTCGGCAGCACGCGCGTGGACCCCGGCCGGTGCAGCGCTCGTGGTGGACCCGGTCGGCGGGGCGTACCTCGCCTGGGATCAGGAGGTCCTCGCCCCTGACGGCACGATCGTGGTCCTGGCGTTCCTGGCCGGGCGCGCCGCGAACGTGGACCTCGGGCGGCTCCTGGTGCGCCGGCAGCGGATCGTCGGCACCACGTTGCGCGCCCGGTCCGACACCGAGAAGGCACAGCTCGTCGACCGCGTGAGGACGGAGTGGTGGCCGTGGGTGGCGGCGGGTCGCATCGGGCCGGTCGTGGACGCGACCTTCCCCATGAGCGAGGTGGACGCTGCCCATGCGCGGCTCGCAGCCGGAGGCACGGTCGGGAAGCTGGTGCTCACGTTGTGAGAGTTACACGGGGGGACCCCTGGAGCCCTCGATGGATCCCGCCCCGCTCGACCAAGAGGTCGCCCGCCGCCGCACCTTCGCGATCATCTCGCACCCCGACGCCGGGAAGACCACCCTCACCGAGAAGCTCCTGCTGTACGCCGGCGCGGTCCACGTCGCGGGCGCGGTCAAGTCGCGGAAGGCCTCGCGTCACGCGGTGTCGGACTGGATGGAGATGGAGCGGGAGAAGGGCATCTCGATCACGTCGTCCGTGCTCCAGTTCGACGCGCTCGGGTGCCGGTTCAACCTGCTCGACACGCCCGGCCACGCCGATTTCTCCGAAGACACGTACCGGGTGCTCGCGGCCGTCGACTCCGCGGTCATGCTCATCGACGCCGCCAAGGGCGTGGAGCCCCGCACGCTGAAGCTGTTCGAGGTCTGCCGGATGCGGAAGCTCCCGGTCATGACCTTCGTCAACAAGATGGATCGGCCCGGCCGCGACCCCATCGATCTGATGGACGAGGTCTCGAAGACCCTCAAGATCCGCACCGTCCCGCTCAACTGGCCGATCGGCGACGCGGCCGAGTTCACCGGCGTGTTCGATCGACTGGAGCGCGACGTCGTGTTGTGGCGCAAGGAGGGCGCTGGCGGCACGGACATCGCGCCCGAGGAGCACACCACCCTCGACGCGCCTGGCCTGCGCGAGCGCGTCGGAGCGCGCGCATGGACCGGGCTCAACGAAGGCCTGGAGCTCGTGGACGCTGCCGGCGACGCGTGGAGCCACGAGGAGTACCTCGCGGGCGAGCTCACGCCGTTCTTCTTCGGCTCCGCCATGACGAACTTCGGGATCTCCCAGATCCTGCACTTCCTCGCCAGGCTCGCCCCCGCGCCGTCCAGCCGGCTCACCGTCGAAGGCGGGCGCAACCCCCTGGACCCTGCGTTCAGCGGCTTCGTGTTCAAGATCCAGGCGAACATGAACCCCCGCCACCGCGACCGCATCGCGTTCCTGCGGGTGGTCTCGGGGCGGTTCGAGCGCGGCATGGACGCGAAGCTCGCCCGCACCGATGGAAAGCTCCGCATGTCCAAGCCCCACACGTTCCTCGCGCAGGAGCGGTCCATCGTCGACGAAGCGGTCCCAGGCGACATCGTCGGGTTGTACGACCCGGGTGAGCTCCGGATCGGCGACACCCTGTACACGGGCGGCAAGGTGGAGTTCCGCAGCATCCCCCGCTTCGCGCCCGAGCACTTCGCGCGGGTGCGCCTCAAGGACCCGACGCGGCGCAAGCAGCTGCAGGAGGGCCTCGCGCAGCTGTCGCAGGAGGGAACGGTCCAGCTGTTCTACCGGGCCGGCCTGGGCCTCGCCGACCCCTACCTCGGCGCCGTCGGCATGCTCCAGTTCGAGGTCCTGAAGGTGCGCCTCGAGAACGAGTACAACGTGAAGGCCGAGCTCGAGTCGGCCCCGTTCACGGTCGCGCGATGGATCGCCGGAGCCCCCGAGGGCCTCGCGTGGTTCCAGAAGCGCCCGGACTACGTCCTCGTCGAAGATCGACACGGTCAACCGGTGGTCCTGGCGGCGTCGCCGTGGCCGCTCCAGTACGCCCTCTCCGAATGCAAGGGGCTCGAGCTCCTGGAAGTGAGTCCCTCGTGAGCAAGCAGCCGACCTTCCTCTGGATCACCTGTCACGTCGGCGCAGAGGCCGTCCTGCGCGCGGAGCTCTCCGCCGACGACGCCTGGCGCCCCGCGTTCGCCCGCCCCGGCCTCGTCACCTTCAAATCCACGCGGGCGATCCCCGGTCCGGACGCGCCGCGCCCCCACCACCTCGTGCGCTGTTGGGGCCTGTCGCTCGGGCGCGCCAGCACCGTCGACGAGGTGCAGGACCTCCTCGCGCCCCTCGGCTGGCACGCGGTCCTGCAAGTGCAGGCGGGAGAGGCCGGACCGCCGGGGAAGGTGCCCGCGTCGGTGCTCGAGCAGTGGACCCACGGCGCGCGCGTGGTCGAGGACGCCCTGGTCGCCGGGCTGGGCGATCGGGTCTCCACGGGCCCCGCTCGCCTCGGGGACCACGTGATCGACGTAATCGTCCGCCCGGACGAGCCCTGGATGATCGGGCACCACGTCCACGACCTGTCGCGCGGGCCGCTGCCCGGGGGCCGCTGGCCGCTCGAGCCCCCCGAAGACGCCCCGTCTCGCGCGTGGGCCAAGGTCGAGGAGCTGATCGCGTGGTCGGGCGCGGGCCCGCGGGCCGGCCAGCTGGTCCTCGAGGTGGGCGCGGCGCCGGGCGGGGCCACGGTGGCGCTCCTCGATCGCGGCGCCCGGGTGGTCTCGGTCGATCCCCGCCCCTACACCCTCCCCGACCGGCTGCGGGCGGCGCCGTTCGAGCAGAAGGTCTCGGTGATCGAGGCGCTGTCGCGCGACCAGCTCCCCGAGGACGTGGCGTGGGTCGTCGTGGACGTGTCGCTGTCGGCGCCCGTGGCCGTCCACGTCCTCGAGCGCCTCGTGCCCCGCTACCGCAAGACCCTCGTGGGCTGCTTCGCGACCCTCAAGCTCAACGAGTGGGAGCTCGCCGAGCGCATCCCCGAGCTGATGCGGCGCCTCCGCGCCCTGGGCTTCACCAACGTCCGCGCCGCCAACCTGCCGTCGTTCCGGCAGGAGATCGGGGTCGCGGCCCTGCTCTGACGCGACGGGGGTCGCCACGCCCGTCCACCGACGGTACGCTCGCGGTTCGGGGGGTGAAGATGCGACGCCCATGGGTGATCCCTGCCGTGTGCTTCGTGCTCGCGGCGTGCAGCGGAGGCGGTGGGAAAGACGCCGGCACCGATGCAGGCACCACGGACACGGAAGACGCACCGCCACAGGCGATCGACCCCGGGCGGGTGTCGCTGCACCGGCTCAACCGCACGGAGTACGACAACACCGTCCGCGACCTCCTCGGCACGTCGCAGACCCCCGCGCGCGACTTCCCGCCCGACGACCTCGTCGGCGGCTTCGACAACATCGCCAGCAACCTGTCGGTGTCGCCGCTGCACCTCGAGATGTACGAGCTCGCGGCGCGCTCCCTGGCCGACGAGGTGCTGAACGTGCCGCTCGCCGAGCGAGTGCGGTTCCGCGCCGAAGGCGAAGGCCCCGAGGTCACCGCGACGGTGGGCGCCAGCTCCGGCAGCGCGTGGATGTTGTGGTCGAACGGCGATCTCTCCGCCCGGTTCGACGCCCCCGAGACGGGCACCTACGAGTTCACGGTGCGCGCGTGGGCCAACCAGGCGGGCCCCGACCTCGCCTCCATGTCGATCGGCCACGACGGCTTCGTGGACCTCACCACCGACGTGTCCGCCACGAACGACGCGAACGCCCAGTCCTTCACGGTGCAGGTGGAGCTCGTGCGCGGGCCGCACACCTTCACGGCGTCGTTCCTCAACGACTACTACGACCAGGTGGCCGGTGCAGACCGCAACCTGCTCGTCGACTGGCTCGACGTGTACGGCCCCACCGACGTGGAGCCCGGCGAGAACCCGCTCCGCGCGCGGTGGGTCACCTGTGATCCCGAGGTCGACGGCGCGAGCGCCTGCCTCGACGAGGTGATCGGCGGCTTCGCGCCCAAGGCCTGGCGGCGCCCCGTCACGTCGGGAGAGCTCGCTGCGCTGTCGAGCCTCGGCCAGTCCATCCTCGACGACGGCGGCACCTTCGACGACGCCGTGTACTGGTCGTTCGTGGCCGTGCTCGTGTCGCCGCACTTCGTGTACCGGGTGGAGCTCGACCCCGATCCGGCGTCGACGGATCTGCACCTCGTCGGCGACTACGAGCTCGCCAACCGACTCTCGTACTTCCTGTGGTCGAGCATGCCGGACGACGCGCTCCTGGCCGCAGCCGAAGCGGGCGATCTCCGCACGCCGGAGGGCATCGAGACCCAGGTGCGCCGCATGATGGCCGACGGCCGCTCCGAAGCGCTCGTCCAGAACTTCGGCGGGCAGTGGCTGCTCATCCGGGGCATCCAGGACGTTCAGAAGGACCCGAACCTGTACCCCGAGGTCGACCAGGAGCTCCGCACCTCGATGCAAGAGGAGATGTACCGGTTCTTCCGTTCCTTCGTGAACTCGGACCGCGACCTCCGCGAGCTCGTCACGGCGTCGGACGGCGAGATCGACCGCGACCTCGCCCAGCACTACGGCATCCCGTTCTCGGGGGAAGGGTGGACCCCGGTGAACCTCGCCGACTACGACCGCGGCGGCATCTTCGGCCAGGCCGGTCTGTTGATGGTCGAGTCGTACCCGGCCCGCACGAGCCCCGTCATCCGCGGGAAGTTCGTCATGGGCCAGCTCCTCTGCGACGAGCCGCCGCCACCCCCACCGGGCGTAGAGGGCCTCGACGAGGAGATCGACGCTACCTCGTTGCGTGAGCAGCTCGAACAGCACCGCGCCGATCCGGTGTGCGCCTCCTGCCACCAGGTCATGGACCCGCTGGGCTTCTCGCTCGAGCACTTCGACGCCGTGGGCGCCTGGCGCGACGAGGACCGCGGGCTCCCCATCGACGCCTCGGCCGAGCTGCCCGACGGCACGACGTTCTACGGCATGCGCGAGCTCGGGGCCGTCCTCCACGACGATCCGGCAATGGCCGAGTGCATGGCCGAGAAGCTCATGACCTACGGGCTCGGCCGCCTCCACGAGGACACCGACGAGGCCTACGTCCTGCAGATGGCGGAGCGCTTCGCCGCCGAGGGGTACTCCTTCGAGGGCCTGGCCCTGGCCATCGCCACCAACGACACCTTCCGCTTCCGCCGGGGTGAGCCATGAGCGTGTGGGACAAGTTCCGGACCACCCGCGTCCTGCGGCCCGGTGATCGCGGCGCGCCGCCCATCGTCTCGCGCCGGGCGTTCCTCGGAGGGGCAGGCGCCGTCGTCACCCTTCCCCTGTTCGAGAGCCTCGACGCCCGCGCCGCCACCGCCCCGAGGCCCGTCCGGGCGATCTGGTGGTACGCGCCGTGTGGCATCGAGATGGCGCAGTGGCGGGTGCCCACCGGCCCGCTCAACAACCTCTCGCGCATCCTGGCCCCGCTCGAGGCCGTGAAGGCCAGCACCCTCGTGCTCACCGGGCTCGACAACACGGCGTGTATGGTGCCCGTCGCCGGCGACCACGCGCGCGGCACCGGCTCATTCCTCACCTGCCGGACGGTGGAGCACTCGACCGACTCCATCATCAATGGGATCTCGGTCGATCAGGTCGCGGCGAACGTGATCGGCGCCCAGACGTCGTTCAAGTCGCTCGAGCTCGGCACCACGGGCGGGAGCTCGGTCGGCGACTGCGACTCCGGCTACTCCTGTGCGTACACCCGCAACATCTCCTGGATCGACTCGAACACGCCGAACCCCAAGATCACCGACGGCGGCATCGTGTTCGACCGCCTGTTCTCGGGCTTCGACCAGTCGCTCACCGCCGAACAGCTCGCCGCCCGCAAGTTGTGGCGCAAGAGCGTTCTCGACTACGTCCTCGACGACGCCAACGCGCTCAAGACCCGCCTCGGCGTGTCCGATCGCGAGAAGCTCGACGAGTACCTCAGCGGCATCCGGTCCCTCGAGGTCCGCATCGACGCCGAGCAGCCCGGGTGCATCCCGAGCGACCGCCCCGAGCCCACGGTCGACTACGGCATGTCGTGCGATGTGATGTCCGACCTCACCGTCCTCGCCCTGCAGTGCGATCTCACCCGCCTCGTCACGTTCATGCTCGAGAACGGCGGCTCGTACCGGTCCTGGGACTTCCTGAACGGTGTGG
>JBIKWC010000027.1:0-45322 GCA_044356535.1 Myxococcota bacterium | reverse complement strand
GTGATCGAACTCGCCGCCCACGCCGCTGATGATGCGGTTCTCCCGGAACAGCCGCTTGATCGGACCGAGGTCCACGCCATCGTCCCGCTCGACGGCGAGCAGGTCGCGGACCTCGTAGTCGCGGTACGCCACGTCGATGCGGTCGTCGCCGAGCCACACCTCGCCGTCGCGCTCGCGGAGGTCCCGCGGGTCGGCGTGCACGATCCTGGCCTGGAACCGCGCGGAGAGGTGCTCGAGGAGGTGGGACTGCTCCACCGGCCCGCCGCTGACGTAGCAGGGCTCGAGCAGGGCGATGGTGCCCCCGGTCCGTCCGATGCGGGCGGCGTGATCGAGCAGCACCTGCAGGAACAGCTGGCGCTGGTCGCGGGGCAGGGCGAGGCGCAGGGTGGGGTCGTGGCGGTCCACCAGGGGCACCACGTCGCGCCACACGAGCTCCTCGGCCACGGGAGCGATGTGGATGCCGCCCACGCCCCCGAGGTTGGCCTCCACGAACGACAGTGTGTCCTTCCAGCGCCCGGAGGCGAGGTCCACCACTGCGTCGAGGCGCGGGTACAGCGGGACGTGGCCGCCGTGGGCGGGGTCGTGGACCGACTCCAGGAAGGCCACCTCGTCCTCGCCGAGGGGCAGGGTCCGGCGGACCTCGGGCAGCGCGCGGTACATCGCAGGCAGCTGCTCGAGCGCGTCCACGATCTGCAGCGTCACGTGGTGCAGGTACGCAAGCTGCGCCGGCAGCACCACCAGCGGCCGCGACATGACCCGGATGGTGTCGATCCGCGAGGACCCGTCGGGCTCGTCGCGTTCGTACAGGAGGCCGGCGGCGGCGGCGTCCTGCTTGAGGCGGGCCTCGAGCGCCACGTGGGCGGCCGGGGGGAGGGCGTGCAGGGCGCGGCGGACGCGGCCGTCGAGGCTCCGTCCAGCCAGCCCGAGCATCTCGTCGGGGGTGAGCATGCGGGGAGCCTAGCGGAACAGCGGCCTCCGCGTGTACCCCGGAGCGGAACGTGAGTACACTGCTCCGCGTGAGCAGCTGGACGTTCTTCACCAACCACGCGCACGTGCTCCTGTCCCTCGCGACGGAGCCGGAGCTGCGGGTGCGCGACCTCGCGGTGCGTGTCGGCATCACGGAGCGCGCGACCCAGCGGATCATCGGCGAGCTCGCCGAGGGCGGGTTCGTGACCATCGAGCGCATCGGCCGCCGCAACCGCTACACGGTCGTCCGGGGGCTGCCGCTCCGACACCCGGTCGAGGCCCACCGGACCGTGGGTGAGCTCGTGACCTGGCTCACCCGGCCCTGACGGTCAGCGCTTCGCGTCCTTCAGGCGGCTGTTGTCGAACCACCCCTCCGCGCTGCCCAGCCCCTGGCGCCCCGAGGTGGGCGGGAGGGGCTGGGCCTCCGCCGCGTTCTGGGCGGCGGACGGGGTGGACGCGAAGTAGTCGGACTTTCCGCCCCCGGACCAGATCTGCTGGTCGATCGCCACCAGCTCACCGAGCGGCACCTCGAGGGTCTCCGGACCCGAGGGGAGGGCGAGGACGAGGTGATCCTGGGTGAGCGGTCCGACGAGCACCGTGCCGGAGCGCAGCTCGAGGCGCCAGTCGCCCCTGGGGTCGCCGATCGGGCCGACCCTGGCGCATTCGGACAAGAACGGCGCGAACGTGCCCAGGGCGTTCTTCACGGAGATGCGGGTCTCCGCGGGGTCCACGAGCACGTCGTCGCCGTGGGTCGTGCGGATGCGGTACAGCGAGCCGTCGGGCCACTCCTCCCCGCCGCGGAGCTGGATGCCCTGGACCTGGTCCGTGGGCAGGTCCACGGGGATCGACTCACCCCCCGCCGACACCGACAGCCCGAGCTCGGGGTTCTCCCACTTGCCGCGGAACTCCGAACCGTTGCGGAGCCACACGGTCACCTGGCCGTGGCTCTCGCCGAGGGTGGCGGCCTCGACCGGCAGGATCACCCCCACGTCGGACAGGGGCACGTCCACCTCGCCGAACACGCCGGACAGGCGCAGCGACGCGGTGGTGACCTCCCCCACCATCACCTGCCCGTCCTGCAGGGTGACCCCGAGCGGGGTGGAGGACGTCGAACACCCCGCGACCAGCAGCAGCACCCACATCGGAACCTCCGGCGGCTTCCGACCATCGCGCCGCGCGCCGGTTCCTTACGCCTCGCGGGGCACCACGCGGGCCAGGGCCTCCACCGCTGCGCCGAGCTCGTCCTCGTCGAGCCGCGAGAACACGAGCCGGAGCCCGCGCACCCGTGTTCCCTCCGCGGAGAACTCGCGCCCGGCGCGCAGCCCGACCCCCACCTGCCGGGCCGCGGCGACCCATGCCTCGTCGTCGACCTGTTCCGCCACGCTCGCCCACAACCCGATCCCGCCGCTGGGCACGGTGAACGACAACACGTCGGGCAGCTGGTCCTGGAGGAGGTGGGCGAGGTGGTCGCGGCGCCCCGCGTAGATCCGGCGCACCTTCCGGACGTGCCGCTGGAGGTCGCCGTCGTGCAGGAGCTCGGCCACGGCGCGCTCGGTGACGCCGTCGCCTTGCCGATCGCTGGCCTGCCGCAGCTCGACGAGCGCGTCGGCCAGCTCGGGCGCGGCGTGGACGAAGCCCAGGCGCAGGCCCGGCGCCAGCACCTTGGAGAAGGTCCCGATGTACACCACGTGCCCGTCGGGGTCGTTGGCGGCGAGGGGCAGCCGGGGCGGGCCTTCGTAGTGGAACTCGTGGTCGTAATCGTCTTCGACGATGGCGAAGTGGTGGGCGCGCGCCAGGTTCGCCAGCGCCACCCGGCGCGCCGGCGAGAGGGTGACCGTCGTCGGGTACTGGTGGTGGGGGGTGACGTACACGGCGCGGATCGGGCCCTCCGCCAGGGCGCGCTCGAGGGCGTCGATCCGGACGCCTTCCCCGTCGACGGGCAACACCACCCGCCGGGCGCCGGCGAGGTCGAACACCCGCCACGCCGGGGCATACCCCAGGGCCTCGACGGCGACGCGGTCTCCGGGGCGGACCAGCGCGCGGGTGACGAGGTCGAGCGCGTGTTGGGCGCCGTGGGTCGACACCAGCCGCGACCGGTCGGTGGCCACGCCGCGGGTGGCGCCGAGCCAGTCCCGCACACCGTCGAGGTACTCGGGGAGGCCGCGCCCGTCGCGGTAGCCCAACACGCTGGGGCGCCCGCGGTGCAGCGCCCGACGCATCGCGCGCGCCAGCGCGGCCGCGGGGAGCAGGCGCAGATCGGGCTCCCCGGCCCCGAGCGGCCACCGGCTGGCCAGGCCGTCGCGTTGCCGCGGGTGGGCTTCGACGGCGAACGGCGCGCGCTGGACCGCGGACGGGCGGGGGATCGGGACGGGGAGGGTGGGCGCCACGACGGTGCGGCCGCCCGGGCGCGTGGTCACCCAGCCCTGGGCCGCCAGCTCGCGCCACGCCGCCACCACGGTGTTCCGGGTGAGGCCGAGGGTGTGGGCGAGGGCACGCGAGGACGGGAGCGCGGAGCCCGGCGCGAGGCGGCCCTCCGCGATGGCCTGGCCCGCGGCGCGCTCGAGCTGGACCGCGAGGGGGACACCGGAGGTGCGATCGATCTCGAACAGCGGGCACCTCCGCAACTGGACCCCTGTACCTCTCGAAACTGGACCTGTACAGGAGTCCACTCGCGGGCGACGGTGGGGGTGGAGGTTCCGATGTCCACGCTCCCGCCGCGCACCACGCTCACCACCGACCTCGCGGAGATGTCGTTCGCTGCTGCCCACGACCTCGTCCGCCTCACGGACTGGCACGCCCGGATCCCCGCCGACGTGTTCGCGACCGCGTGTGCCCACAGCGTGTGTTTCGGCGTCCTCACGCAGTCGCCGCCCGCCGGGTGGCCGCACGCGCTCGTCGCGTTCGCGAGGGTGGTCACGGACCACGCCACGTACGCGTACCTGTGCGACGTCATCGTCCACCCGGGCGCCCGGGGACTGGGGCTCTCCCACCAGCTGGTCGACGCCACGCTCGCGCACCCGGAGATCGGCCGGTTGCGCCGCTACGCGCTCCTCACGCGCCACGCGGCCGGGCTGTACCGCGGGCACGGCTTCGTCGACGGGGACCCCGCCGTCACCTACCTCGAGGTGCACCGGCCGATGTACGGGGTACGGTGAGCGGAGGAGCGCACGCGATGTGGTGGGTGGGGCAGGCGCTGGCGGGAACCCCGGACTGTGCAGCGGCGCCGGGCACACAGTACGCGCAGTCGGTGGTGGCGTTCACGGCGGGGGCCGGGGTGCAGCCGGCGTACGCGGACCCGTCGAACGCGCTCGGCGCGCCGGACTTCCGGGAGGGCGCGGGGGCGGTGTCGCTCGGGAACCGCGCTGCGGGCGTGGCAGAGCTGGTGGTGTCGTTCGGGGCCGCGTGGCTCGTGGACGGACCGGGGGCCGACCTGGTGGTGTTCGAGGAGGGCCCGAGCGCGGAGCCGACGGAGCTGGCGGTCTCGGTCGACGGCGTGACCTGGTTCGACGTGGGGGTCGTGGCCGGCTCGGTGCACGAGGTGGACCTGCAGGGCAGGGTGCCGGCGGGCCAGCGGTTCGCGTTGGTGCGGTTGCGCACGGCCTCCGAGCGGGCGGCGCGGGGGCCGTGGGCGGGTCCCGACGTCGACGCAGTGGGGTTGCTGCACGCCTGTACGGTGCGGCGGCTCAACAGCTAGGCGGCGTCAGGCCGACTGACCACGGAGGCACGGAGAACACGGAGGGCACGGAGCCCCTGAGGGGAGATCCCGTCGCTAGTGCACCTCACCCCAGCCCACTCCCCGGAGGGGAGAGGGGGTAGAATCTGGCCGTGCCGTCAGGGGAGAGGGGGTGGCGTCCGGCCGAATGACCACGGAGGCACGAAGGGCACGGAGCGAGCAACTGAGGGGGATGTTCCGTCGCTGGTGCCCCTCAGCTCTCTCTCCGGAGGGGAGGGGTGGTAGAACCTGGCCGTACCGTCAGGAGGGAGGGCGGTGGGGTGCCTGCCCTTTCGGGGTGGCCCCGTGGCTCCCTCCTCTCAGGAAGAAAGAGGAAACACCTGAATTTTCTGGGGCAGACCCCTGGGGCCTCCCCTCAGGGGGGAGAGGTGCAACACCTGCTTCCCGTTCAGGGTGTACCGGGCCGGTGCCACAGGGCGCGAGGGGTGATTCTGTTCCCCTCTACCCGCCTGCGGGAGAGGGCAGGGTGAGGGGTTCCTCTTCCTCCGTGCCCTCCGTGTTCTCCGTGCCTCCGTGGTCAGTCGATCGATCGTCACACCACCTCGATCGCCAGCGCCGTCGCCTCTCCACCGCCGATGCACAGGGCCGCGACGCCGCGCTTGAGCCCGCGCCGCCGCAGCGCGTGCACCAGCGTGACCACCAGGCGAGCGCCCGAGGCGCCGATCGGGTGGCCGAGCGCCGTGGCGCCGCCGTTCACGTTGAGCTTCGCGTGGGGGACGCCGAGCTCGCGCATCGGGGCCATCGCGACCACGGCGAACGCCTCGTTCACCTCGAACAGGTCCACGTCCGCCACCGTCCAGCCCACCTTCTCCAGGAGCTGCTGGATCGCCGCCACCGGGGCCGTCGTGAACCACTCCGGGGCCTGCGCGTGGGTGGCATGCCCGACCACGCGCGCGAGGGGAGTGAGGTCGCGGGCTTTCGCTTCGTCGGCCGTGGTGAGGACGAGCGCCGCGGCGCCGTCCGAGATCGAGGACGAGGAGGCGGCGGTGATGGTGCCGTCCTTCTTGAACGCCGCCTTCAGCGTGGGGATCTTGGCGGCATCGCCCTTCCCGGGCTGCTCGTCGGTGGCGTACGAGACCTCGCCCTTCTTGCCGGCGACCTTGACCGCCGCGATCTCGTCGGTGAAGTCGCCGTTGGTGATGGCGGCCTGGGCGCGGCGCAGGGACTCGATCGCGAAGGCGTCCTGCTCCTCGCGCGAGAACGAGTACTTGGAGGCGCACTGCTCGCCGAACACGCCCATCGGCTGCTTGTCGTACGGGTTCGTGAGGCCGTCCCACGCCATGTGGTCCAGGAACTCGGCCGTGCCGTAGCGGATCCCCGTGCGCGACCCGTTGAGCAGGTGGGGTGCGTTGGTCATGCTCTCCATGCCGCCGGCGACGACGACCTTCGCGGAGCCCACGCGCAGGAGGTCCGTCGCGAGCATGATCGACTTCATGCCCGAGCCGCAGACCTTGTTGACCGTGGTGCAACCGGCGGAGGTGGGGAGACCGGCGCCGAGCGCGGCCTGGCGGGCGGGCGCCTGGCCGAGGCCGGCCTGGAGCACGCAGCCCATGAACACCTCGGAGACCGCGTCGCCGGGGACCCGCGCCTGCTCGAGGGCGGCGCGGATGGCGGTGGCGCCGAGCACGGGCGTCGCGACGCCGGTGAACTGGCCGAGCATGGAGCCGATGGCGGTGCGCTTGGCGCCCACGATGACGACGTCGGGCAGGGACACGAGGACCTCCAACTTGGGAGGTGGCCGTATCGCGCAGCGCGCGCCCCGACCGCTCCGCGCGCGGCGGGAAGACGGTCCCGCCGTCGCGGGTTCGCTCGGGACGCCTGACAACCGCGGCCCGGTTGTTTAGAGTTCGGCCCCGAGGTGAACGTGTTGCTCCTGTCCGCCCTCCCGGCCTTCGCCGGCGACTCCCTCCCCGACCGGCTCGCCGGCCGCGCCACCGCGACGGATGTGGTCCTCTCTCCACCCATCGGCGAGCCGTCGCCCAAGGCCGGCTCCTTCCTGATCCCGTACAAGGGCGACGATCCCGCGCGCGCCGGGCTCTACGAGGTCGGGCCCTCCTCGTGCTCGGAGATGCTGCGCTTCAAGAGCGTGCCCGCCAGCGAGTCCCGCGAGGAGATGTGGCTCGTCGAGTCCGGCGTCGGCGCGAGCGTCGGCCTGCCGCAGTTCGGCGTGGCCATCGGCGGCGCCGGCAAGTCCATCGCCGGGATCGAGTACAAGCTGGTCGACAAGCTCGTCGTGGACGGCGGCCTCGCCGAGCTCGAGGAGTGTTGCCTGCGCAGCCCCGAGCAGTGCACCGACCGCTACGTCTCCGAGGTGTGGCGCGGGGCCGGCTCGTTGTCTCGCACCACGGGCACCAACGCCGCCATCAAGACCTCGCTGAAGTACCTCGACAAGCTCGGCAAGATCGACTTCGGCACCACCAAGGGCTGGACGATGGCGTCGACCTGGGGCGACGACATGTACTTCGCGTACCGCACGGCCGCGTTCCGCCCACCGTCTTGCGAGTCGTACATGAAGGGCCTCGGCGAGGTCGAGGGCAAGCTCCTGTTCGTGGGCGTGTCCCGCCGGGTGTTGTCCGAGCAGGAGGCCCGCCGCGACGCGCAGGACGACGCCCGCCAGCAGGTCGTGAAGTACCTCGGCGAGCAGTACAAGATCGAAGGCGACATCGTCACCTCGAAGGCCGAGGCGCTGGTGGCCGGCATCAAGGACGGCCTCACCTGCACCGACGCCGTGCAGGACACCCCCGAAGGCCCCGCGTACCTCGCGCGCGTGCGGATGTACGTCGACAAGGCGGCGGTCGAGGCCGCGCTCAGCGAGATGCAGTCCACGACCGGCAAGAAGAAGGGCGGCCGGTGATCCCGCTCTTCGCCTGGTTCCTGGCTCCGGCCTGCTGGGCGAAGAAGCCCGTCCCCGTCCCCGCGCCGGATCCGGCGGAGCTCGCCAAGGCCGCCGAGGCGGTCGCGTGTGCCCCGGACGTGCCCGAGAACTACCAGATCCACACGGGGTTCGCGTCGGGCGAGGAGACCGCGGCGATCACGGCCGCCGTCGAGGACGCGCGGATGCGAACGCTGCTCTCCGTGTGCTCGGGCAAGTCCCCGACCCGGTGCGAGGTGCTGGTGCGGCACGTCGAGGCGTGGAAGGTCCCCTACTGGAACCCCGTGACGGGCCGCGCCTGCGCCCACGCCGGCGTCCGCCGCGACTACCTCGACGACGACAAAGGCGACCAGCAGCGCCTGGCCTCGGAGCTCTCGCGTCTCGGCGCCGACGTCGCCGCCAAGGTGGGGAGCGCGGCGCTGTGGATCGAGCCGCCCACCTTCGCGCAGAGCGGCTGCCACGCGGGCCCCGTAGGCTCGTCGATGGTGGCCGAGCTGAAGAGCGCGCTCGCCGCAGCGGGCTCGGTGCGTCTCGCAGCCCAGGCCGAGACCGCGACGATCCTGCGCCTCACCCTGGATACCCGGGGGACCGAGGTCGTGGTCAGCGGAGTGTTGCAGGAGCCCGGCAAGTCCACCCTCGTGCCCCTCGTGGGTTTCACCGTGGCGGAGGATCTGTTCGAGATCGGCTCGAACGGCGGGGACTGTCGGTTCGATCAGGAGCTCGGGCTCGTCGCCGGCCAGCGGCAGGGCTCCGACGGCCGCACCGTGCGGGTCAAGCTCCCCGGAGACGGCGCGTACTGCGAAGGGGACCGGATCGAGCCGGTGTTGCTGGTGGATCGGCCTTCACGGGTGAAGGTGTTCTCGGTGGCGCGCGACGGCCGCGCGTTCGTGGTGTGGCCGCCGCCAGGGCAGGAGGGCAAGGTGGAGGCGACGGCGTCGCTCGGCGAGCTGGAGCTCGTGCGCACCGCGGACCTCGGCGACGAGAAGCTCGTGGCGATCGCGGTGCCGGTGGGCGGGAGCTTCGGCCCCTCCCAGACCTGGACGGCGTTCTGCGAGACACCGGGCCCGGTCACCGCAGCCTCGTGGGCGAAGTCGGCCGCTGCCGGCGCCGCCACGTTCGTGGTCCAGCCCAGCAACGCCCCCGCCTGCGCCCGCCGCAACGTCGCCCGCCGTCCGCTCGCACAGGTGCCTGCCGCTCCCGTCTGTCGCTGACCTGGAGGTCCCGTGTTCGTCGTTTCCGTCGCGCTGGCCGCGTTGCCCGACATCGACGAACCCCACCGCAGCGGCGTGGCCAACGCCGCCGACAGCGCGGTGATCGTGGGGATCGAAGACTACTTCGTGCTCCCCGACGTGCCGTACGCCACGCGCGACGCCGAGGCCTTCTACGACTTCGCGGTGTACACGCGGGGCATCCCCAGCGATCGGGTCACGTTGTTGACCGGCCCCGTGAGCCGCGAGAAGGTGGCCAGCGCGCTCACGGCGGCGGGCAAGCAGACGAAGGCCGGCGGGACGGTGTTCGTGTACTTCGCGGGCCACGGCGCTGCGTCTCCGAGCACCGGGGAGCGCATCCTGGTGGGCGCCGACGCCCAGGCCGACCTCGAGACGTTCCAGGCGCGGGCGGTGACGGTGGCCGACGTGCGCGCGTGGTCCACCGCGGGCGGCGGGAGCGCGGTGCTCGTGCTGGACACCTGCTACTCCGGGAAATCCCGATCGGGCGGAGACGTGGTGGCGGGCAAGCGGTTCGCGGTGCCCACGTACGCCCTCGATGCGCCCCCGCGGGTCGTGGAGTGGACGGCCGCGGGTCCGGACCAGTGGTCGGGGCCCCTCGACGTGGCGCGGCACGGGGCCTTCACGTACCTCGCGGTGGGCGCGCTGCGCGGGTGGGCGGACGGCCAGCGCGACGGCGTGCGCGACGGTGCGGTGACGGTGGAGGAGGCCACGCTCTACGTCGAGGAGGGCCTCCGCACCCTGCAGATCCGCGACCAGCGCCCCGAGCGCCTGGGAGACGGCACGGTCGTGCTGTCGCGGGGCAAGGAGAAGGCGCCGACGCTCACCGCTTCCGCCGCCGTCGTCGCGCCAGCGCCTGCTCCGGTGGCGGCGGCGCCTGCGCCGGTGGTCGCGTACGGGACCGGGCCGGGGCAGCTGCAGTTCACGTCGTTCGCGTTGGTGAACCTGTTCGTGGACGGCGTGTTCCGCCCCAACCTGGCGGACGGCGTGGTGCGCATCGACGATCTGTCCCCGGGGACCCACCTCGTGGAGCTGCGCAACGCGCTCAACCGGACCGTGGTCTCGCGCGAGCTCGAGGTCCCCCCCGGCACCCAGGTGCGGCTCCAGTACCGCGACAAGCAGCTCCAGGAGATCGGCCGCGGACCCGTCGACACGCGCGCGGCCCCGCCGCCGGTCCCCGTCCCGGCCCCGCTGACGACGCGCCCACCTGCGGCCCCGGTGGCCCCGGTCGCACCCGCCCCCGCGGCGCCTCCGGTCGTGCCTCCGACGCAGCCGCCGGTCTCTGCTGCGCAGCTCCAGGTCCACCTCGCCGCGATGGACGGCATCATGATGGCCGACGACAAGGTGGCGTACCTCGCCGGCGTTGCGCGAAACGCGACCTTCACGTGCGCGCAGGTGGCCACGTTGATCGACGCCATCGCCTTCTCGGCGTCGCAGGTGGCCGCCGTGCGGGCGCTCCGGGGCTCCGTCGTGGACCCGCAGAACCACCAGGTGATCGTGGACGTATTGCCGTTTCAGGCAGACCAACGCCAGATCCGGGCGATCTTCCAGTGATCGGCGCGGCCCCCGCTGGCAGTCAGGTCGAAGCGCGCGCGCGCCAGGCCTCGAAGCGCACGACCAGCCGGTCCACCCCGACCAGGAAGCCCAGACCCGACAGCAGCGCCGCCACCGACGCCAGCCCGATGAGCGCGCCCCACAACGCGATCGGACCGCCGAGCTGGCCCGCGACCGTCGCGACGTCGGACGGCAGCTCGCCCGCGCCCGTCGTCGCCGTCGCCGCGAACAGGTAGTCACCGCGCGAGAACACGCTCAGCGAGAGCTGCACCGCCAGGAACAACAGCAGCACCTGTGCAGTGCGGGCCGGGAGCCCGATGGCCACGGCCGACAGCGCCACCCCCAGCGCCGCGACGAATCCAAAGGCGAACGCCCCCTCGACGACCAGCGCGTCGAGCGTGAAACACGCCAGCGCCCCCATCCCCAGCGCCAGCCGCGCCGGCCGCTCGAACGCCCCCGCCACGAACGACGCCAACGCGAGCAACGCCGGGCCCACGAGCCCGCCGAACGACACGAAGGCGCGAGCGTCCTCGGGGAAGCGGCTCGTGGCCACACCGCTGCCGTCCGCGAACAGCTGGAGCTTCAGCCAGGTCCCGCCGGCCAGCAGCGCGGCGACGCCGTGCCCGCCTTCATGCGCGAGCGTCGACAGCCACAGCAGCGGGCGCCCCACGACGTGACCGTACGGCACCACCCACAACAGGGCCGTGAGCGATGCGGCGAAGAACAAGGCGAACGCGGGACGACGCATCGGGCCATCGTATCGCCTCAGCGGAGCGACGCGACGACCCCCAGGCGCGCCAGGAGGGTCGGCTCCACCGTCGGCAGGCCCACCACGAAGCCCTCCGACTTGAGGTCCAGCCCCGGAGACACCGCGAAGCCCGGCGTCACCGGCAGGTTCAGGTCCGCGCGTACGCGCGCACCAGGCGCCCGCCCCGCCGCGTCCCACCGCTGGTCCGCCGGCTGCAGCCAGAGGTCGAGCTCCGCGTCCAGCGTCAGGTGGGCTGGCAGCGGGTGCTCCACCAGCGTGACGCCCAGGCCCGGGAACCAGCCGCGCTGCGCGAAGCCCGAGTGCAACGTCGCCGTCCCGCGCAGCGACGGGCTGCGGAACGCGACCACGGCGTCCACCCGGTGCCCCCACGGCGCCGCCACCTGGCCGAGGCGGGCGCCCCACCGCGCGCTTCCCACCTCGAGGCCCGTGAAGCCCACGAGCTGCGGGTTCACGAGGTTCAGCAGCCCAAGCAGCACCTGGTCCTCGAGGTACCCCTGCTCGTCGGGCGTCAGGTCGAACCAGGAGATGTACCGGTCCACGCCGTCACCGTACGGGTGAGGACCGCGGGCGGTGTACGGCTCGTCGGGGCGGCGCATGTCGTACACCCAGGCCGTGCAGTCGAGCCCCGTGAAGTCCCGGCTCGGGACGTCGGTGCGGAGCCGGTTCTCCTCGTCGGTGACGTCGTCGTTCGCCTCGTCGGCGCAGCGGAGGTCGTACAGCGCGATCGACAGCTCGTTCGCGAACAGCGTTGGCGCCATCCACGAGTCCGCGAGGTACAGCCCGCCCCAGCGCCCCGACCTCGTCGCCGAAGAACACGGAGTCCCCGAGCTGCCGGCCGATGGCGTACTGCGCCTCCATCCCCACCGACGACATCCGCACGTAGTCCGCCGGGTGGTCGCGCTTGAACGCCGACAGCCCCGCATCCGACACCCGATCGACCGCGATCAGGCCGTTGGACCAGCTTGCCGGGTGGTACAACCCGTTGCGGCTCGACACGCCTGCGCGCCCGAGCACGGCGCGGTGCCACTCCTCGTGGGCCCAGGCGTTCACGAACACGAGACCACCCGCCAGCGCTCCCGCGGTGGCGAGGCCCAGGCCCTTGCGAAGGCCCTCGTCGTCGGGGAACGCGGCGTCGTAGAACGAGTGCACGCCGAGCACCGCCAACCGGTCCACGCCGACGGCGACGCCGAGGCTCACGTCCATCGTGGGCCAGGTGGCCCGGGGGACCGCGGTGTCCGGCACCTCGGCGAGCGTGAACCGGAGCCGGACCTCGTCCACCGGCTCGTCCGCGGACGCCAGGGGCCCCCACACCAGCACCATGTCCCGTCTCCTGCTCAGGTCCCTGCGCGCGCCACCACGCCATCACCGCCCAGGTGGCGGGACAACGCAGCCAGATCCTGCTCGACCTGCTGGTACGCACCATAGCGCAGCGCCCAGATCCCACGGAACAGCGGGTTCGAGATCTCGCCCTCCTCCGACAACGTGACCGCCGTGCCGGTGCCCGCCGGCGCCACGGTCCAGGTCCAGGTCGCTGCGACCCCGATCTCCTCGGGCTTGGTGGTGGTGGTGCACCACACCGGGAACTCCGCGGAGACCACGCTGAACTCGAAGCGGTCGTTCGTGGGGTCGAGCTCGCGCCAGACCGGGCGGCCCAGCAGGTCGTCGGAGACCTGGCCGATGCGCGCCACCCCCGGCGCCCACTGCGGCCGCCGCTCCGGGTCCGACAGCGCCGCGAAGACGGTGACCGGATCCCCCGGGACCTGCGCAACCACCGTCGCCGCATAGTGCTCCGGCACCGACATGCCCCACGCATACACGGCGACGAGGCCGACCGCCGAGGACATCGCGATCGCCCCGATCGTGGGCGCGAGCCAGCGTTCGACTTCCATGGGGACCGCATATCGACGCGTCGCCACCTGCGGTAGGCTCACCGACCCCGACCAGGGGGGGAGCGATCGCCATGGCACAGGACGGACGGACGGTGAACTGGGAGGCCCTCACGCACGCCCACGGCGCGGCGGGGGACGTTCCGCGGCACCTCGAGGGCCTGCGCTCCGACGACGCCGGCGTCCGAGAGGCCTCGCTCGAGGCGCTCTACGACAGCCTCTGGCACCACGGCCACCTGTGGCCCGCGACCGCGGCGGCCGTGCCCGTGCTCCTCGAGCTCGTGGCCGATCCGGCGGTGCCCGATCGCTCGCTCGTCGCGCTGTTCCTCGCCGATCTCGGGCGGGCGGCGTCGTTCGGCGACGACCCCGAGTACCTCGACACCCAGCAGGCCCTGACCGACGGCGTCCCCGTGTTCTCCGCCCTGCTCGGGAGCGGCGACGAGGTCGAGCGCATCGCGGCGATCGTGGCGCTCGCCTGGGCGGACGACGGCACCGTCCTGCACGACAGGCTGTCCCGCAACGACGAAGCCGAGCGCCTCGTCACCGTGTATGCGCTCGCCGCCGGCCGCGCCGTCCCGGACGTGGCCCGGATGCAGCAGGACGCTTCGTCTCCGGACCCAGGCGTGGCGCTGGCCGCACGCATCGGCCTCGCGCGCACGGGCGACGCCAAGGCGGTGGGAGACATCGACCCCGAAGCGTACGCGCTCCTCGCGGAGGTCACCTCCACCGTGGCGCCGCAAGCGCTGCCGCAGCCCGTCGAGCTCCTCGATCCGGCGACGTTGTCCGGGCCGTCGCTGCGCGCGCTCGCGGGGGTGCTGCAGGTCACGAACGTCCACCGGGTGGCCCTGCCGCTGGTGGAGTGCCTGCTCCAGGCCACCATGCCGGACGGCTACGAGGAGCCCCCGGACCCGCTGCAGGCCGTGGTCCTCGAGGCGATCGCCAACTCCGCGGGTGCCTGGGTGTTCGAAGGCAACGTCACCGCCGCCCTCGCCGAACACGGCGTGGACGTGGTGGATCGCCTGGACCTGTGCGCGCGCATCGGCATCGACCACGCCGACCTCCCCGAGCCCGAGGACACCCAGTCCCTGCTCGCCGGCTCCGACAAGACCGGCATCCGCTGGGAGGAGCTCTCCGCCGACCAGCGCCGCACGCTCGATCGGTTCGTGGTCTTCCTCGACCAACACGGCTGGAACGAGTCCCGCAACTGGCACGCCTTCGTGACCAGCGGGTCCGGGCTGCCGATCCACCCGATCGGCGTCGGCCGCCACTTCAACGCGCACGCTGTCCTCGAGGCCACGTTGTGGTTCTTCGACGAACACGTCGCCGGGGAGACTGGCGAGCGCATCGGAGAGCCTTACGTGCGCCTCCTCGTGGCCGACAAGGCCGAGCGCGAGGAGCCCATCGGCTTCCGCTGCTACTTCGGGGACCACCTGGAGGAGCTGCTGGCCGTCGTGGACGAGCAGCGGCCCACGCTCGACCGCAAGAACTTCGCCGAGTTCCCGAAGCACCTGTTCGGGGTGTGTGCCCGGGTGCAGGTGGAGCTCGCCGACGGCCGCGTGGTCGAGCTGCGGCCCAAGGCCCGTGGCTGACGCGCCTCCCATGCGCATCACCGGGGTGAGCGCCACCTCCCTCGAGGCGCCGCTCGTCGATCCGTTCCTGATCGCCAACGCCCGGCTCGACCGGATGCACAACGTACACGTCCGCATCACGGTCGTGGGCGGGCACACCGGGCACGGCGAGGTCGCTACGCTCGTCCCGCTCACGAAGGAGAGCCAGAAGGACGCCGAGCGCGCGATCGCGCGGGTCACGGACGAGCTCGTCGGCCGGGACGCCGCCGACGGTCAGGGCCTCGCAGACTGGCTCGAGGTGCAGCTGCCGGACTTCGCGGCGACGAGGGCAGGCCTCGAAGAGGCAGCGTGGGATGCGGTCGCGCGGGCCCGCGGAGTGCCCTTGTGGCGGAGCTTCGGCGACGTGGCGCATCCCGTGGTCACCGACGTGACGCTGCCGATGGTGGACCCGGAGCGCGCCCGGGTGCTGGCCGGGCAGTGGCGCGACAAGGGCTTCACGACGCTCAAGCTCAAGGTGGGCGGCGCGCTGCACGACGACCTCGAGCGCATCTCCGCCGTGCTCCAGGCGTTCCCGCGGGCCAACCTGGTCCTCGACGCGAACGAGGGGTGGTCGGTGTCCGACACGTTGTCCGCCGTGCGCGCCACCCGGCGGCTGGGCGGACGCATCACGCTCCTCGAGCAGCCCGTGCCCCGCGGCGACCTCGACGCGCTGGCCCGCCTCACCCGCGACGCCGGGGTGCTGGTCTGCGCCGACGAGGCCGTGCGCACGGTCGACGACGTCCACCAGCTCGGGCGCGGCCGGATGGCGTCGTGCATCAACGTGAAGCTCGCGAAGTCCGGCGTCGCAGGCACGTTGGCGCTCGTGAAGGCCGCGCGCGAACACGGACTCCAGGTGATGATCGGCGCGATGGTCGAGAGCCGCATCGGCACGGGCTTCGGCGCGCACCTGGCGGCCGGGCTCGGCGGCTTCGTCGTCGTCGACCTCGACACGTCGCTGTTGTTGTCCCAGGACCCCGTGAAGGGGGGTACACCGCTGGACGGACCGCGTTGGGACACGGGCGCGGTGGCGGTGGGGCACGGCCCGTTCCCGGACTGAAGCAGGAGAACCCGATGGACAAGCCGACCGAAGAAGAGGCACGCGCCGCCGTGCGCACCCTCCTGCGCTACGCCGGGGAGGATCCGGACCGCGAGGGCCTCCGCGACACGCCCGCCCGCGTGGTGCGGTCGTACGCCGAGTTCTTCGCGGGCTACGACCAGGACGCGGCCGTCGCCCTGGCCCGCACCTTCGACGACGTCGACTACTACGACGAGATGGTGGTCCTGCGCGACATCCCGCTCGAGAGCCACTGCGAGCACCACATGGTGCCGTTCACCGGCGTGGCGCACGTCGCCTACCTCCCTGCGAACCGCGTGGTGGGCATCTCGAAGCTGGCCCGGGTGGTGGACGTCTACGCGAAGCGCCTCCAGATCCAGGAGAAGCTGACGCGCCAGATCGCCGAGGCGATCGACCAGCACCTGCAGCCGCGCGGCGTCGCGGTCGTGATCCAGGCGACCCACGCCTGCATGACCACCCGAGGCGTCCACAAGACGGGCGTGAAGATGGTGACGAGCTGCCTGCTGGGCGCGTTCCGGGACGACCCGGCCACCCGTCGCGAGTTCCTGGCGCTCGTCGACGACTAGTCTCCCGCCAGGGCGAGAGCCAGGGCGAGGGCGCGCTCCCCCGCCGGATCCGCGGTCAGCGGCGGCAGGTCCCGCCGAGACACCGTTCCCAACCACGGCACCGGCGTGCCGTCCGGGTGGGTCGGGGGCAGCTCGCGGCGGGCCACCAGCTCGTCGACCGCGCGGCGCTCCGCGGGGCTGAGCAACAGGGCCAGGTCCACCTCCACGCGCTCCTCCACCGCGCCCACGCGCCACCGCCCCGTCGTGACCTGCCAGGCCGCGCCCGAGGCTGGATCCGAGCGCAGCGACTGGGACCGCAGCTTGCCGAACGTGGGTTCCCCGACGACCAGGGCGCCAGCGTGGACCCGAAGGATCGCCGCCACGATCTCCGCCGCCGACGCCGTGCGGCCGTCCACCAGGACCACCACCGGCGTGCCCTCCAGGGCGTGCCCCGGGGCCGCGGCGTTCCAGGGCAGCTCGCCGGCCGGGCCGGGCGTGGGTGGCGGGTGGGTGCGGCCCTCGAGGGTCACCATCGCTCCGTCGAACACGAACCGGTCCGCAACGTGCAGGGCCGCCGCGAGATCACCGCCCCCGTTGCCACGGAGATCCAGGACGACCACCGCGGGCGCCGCGAACTCGGTGAGCGCGTCGAACGCTTCGTCGGTGGCAGGGCGAAACGCGGAGATCCGCACCCACGCCACGCCTTCGGCGGCGGCCACGTCCCACCCGTCGGCCGTGCGGCGCCACCCCGTCACCGTCTCCTCGGGGACCGCGGCGCGCTCCACCACGCGGGTGACCCACTCGCCATCGCGCTGGAGCGACAGCGACACCCGGGTGCCCGGCGCGCCCGAGAGCGCTGCCTCCACCGCCGCTGCGCGGGGCGCCGGGAGCGAGGCCACCGCCACACCGTCCACTGCTTCCACCCGGTCGCCCGCGTGGACCCCGCCGACCCACGCCGGCCCCCCGGGGGTGGGCAACGTGACCACCACCGCGCCGTCCGGTGCCTCCGCCAGGGTCACCCCCACCCCGAGCACCACCCCGGCGTGGTGGGCCTCCCACGTCGTCCGCTCCGAAGGCCACACCGGCCGGGTCCAGCCGTCGAGCGCCGCGAGGGCAGCGTCGGTGCCCTCCACCACGACCACCGGCTCCGGCCAGCCCGCGGCGATCGCGGCGGTGAACACGTCCGGAGGCTCGTCACCGCCCGGCGGAACCACCAGCGCGCCGTACCGGGCGCGGAACCCCTCGTCCGCGGCCACGGCGGCGAGGTGCCGCCGGGTGGCCCGGGTGACGGCGGCGACGTCGGGCGCCACGACCCAGGTGTCCCGGACAGCGGTCCACACCGCGCTGCCCTGCGCGAGCGTGGCGCCGCGGGCGCGGGCTTCGGCGATCGCCCAGTCCCGGGGGATCCGGGGCGCCCGGGGGAGGCGGGGATCCTCCAGCAACACCGAGGCCTCCGGCGGGCCCTCGGCGCGGATCCGCTCGGCCATCGGTCCGAAGTCCTCGGGCCAGGTCTCCCGCTCCAGGGCGACGATGCGCGCCGCCCCGCTCCAGTCCCCCGCGGCCAAGGCGGCTTCGGCTTCTGCCAGCAAGACGCGACGCTCGGCCTCCCGCAAGGCCATCCGTTCTCGCGCGAGGACGGTGGGGCCGGGGATCACCTCGGGCTCACAACCGGCCAGCCACCACCCGATCACGGGGGACCAGGGATGGAGGCGATCGGGATCGAACCGACTACCCCCTGCGTGCAAAGCAGGTGCTCTCCCAATTGAGCTACGCCCCCGGAGGACCCTCGGTTCGCAGCGATGTCGGGGGTGGTGGGCCTGGGCAGACTTGAACTGCCGACCTCACGCTTATCAGGCGTGCGCTCTAACCACCTGAGCTACAGGCCCCCGGTAGCCCCGCGACGCTTCGACATGCGAGCGGCGAGTGGTCCGGTCTCCCGGACACCCTCACCGCTAACGTACACCCCCCGACCCGTCCACGAACGACCCGCGGAGCGGTGCGCGGACGGACAGGCTCAGGCGACCTTCTCGATCGGGTCGACCTCGGTTTGCGCCGGGTGGCGGGCACCTTGCCCTTCCTTCAGCCGGCCGAGCGCCTCGCGCTCGATCTGCCGGACGCGCTCGCGGGACAGGTTGAGCCCCTCCCCGACCTCGGAGAGCGTGCGGAACCGGTCGTCGTCGAGGCCGTAGCGCTGCGCGATCACGTGCTGGTGGCGCTCGGACAGGGAGTCGAACGTCGCCTTGAGGTGGGCGAGCTGCTCGCGGCGCACCGCCTCCTCCTCCGGCTGGATCGCCTCCTCGTCCTCGAGGAAGTGGTCGAGCGTGCGCTGGCGGGGCCCGTCCTCGACCGGCTCGTCGATGGACACGGTCTTGCCCTGGGCCAGCAGGAACCGTGCGCGACGCTCGTCGATCCCCACTTCGCGTGCGAGGTCGGCGATCGTGTACGTGGCGCCGGCGAGCTCGTACTCCTGGATCACCTTGCGGAGGTTGCGGGTCTGCTCGACCGCGCCGCCGGGCAGGCGCACGGGGCGGCCATGGTGGTCGATCGCGCGGGTCATCTGGGCGCGCACCCACCACCGGGCGTACGTGGAGAAGCGGATCGCGCGCTCGGGGTCGAAGCGCTTGGCCGCGCGCAGCAGGCCGATGAAGCCCTCCTGCACGAGGTCGGCCTCGTCCATGAACGGGCCCGCGAGCTTGCGGGCCTCGCCGTACGCGATGCGCTTGCCGGACATCGCCAGGTTCCAGCGGAGGGACTCGGCCTCCTCCCAGGACTTGCGGGCGATGCGGGCGCGATCGCGCATCATCGGGTCGGCGGCGGAGGCGGCCCACACGGCGGCGATGGCGGCCTCGAGCCGGCCCACTTCACCAGCGCGGGTGCGCTCGAGGCGCCGGGGACGCGTGCCGAGGATCGCGTCGGCGGGGGCCAGACCGCGCACGGCGGCCAGCGCACGGACCTCCGCGCTGCGGATCTCACGCCCGACCTGGCGCTCCTGGTCGGCGGTCCAGCGACCGCGGCGTTCAGCTCGTTTGGTGTTCATGGAGTTCTCCTCGTCCCGGACGGAGTACGCAGGGACCGGTCGAAGCAGTTCAGCGTCCGATCGGTTCAGCGAGATCCTGCACCATTCAACCGTCGTCGCGCATTCCCTTTCGGTTACTCCCTGCCCTCGCGGAAGGACAAACCGTGACACCCCGTGATGAAGCGACACCCCGTCCGTTGTGCCCCCTGCATCGGTCGCGCCCGTGAGGGGACAACCCACCCCCGACGCCGTTCGCACGCTCGGGCTCGTCAACCTCGTCGGTGGGCTCGCGAACGCCACGCTCGGCGGCCTGCTGGCGTCGACGGTGTTGTCGTTCGGCGGAGCCGTCTGCACGGGGATGTGCACGATGGGGTTCTGTCCGTTCGGCGGCGTGCTCGGCGTGTTCGGCTTCCTGGTGATGCCGCTGGGCCTCGTGGAAGCGGCGATCGGACTGGCCACGCTGGTGTCGCCGGAGTCGGCGCGCCCGCTCCTCCGCCTGCTCCCGTACACACAGCTCGCGGCGATCCTGCTGGGCGACGTGATCTCGCCGATCCTCGGGATGGTGGGGCTGGCCCTCACGCGGGATCCCGAGGTCACGGCGTACCTCGAAGGGATCTAGCCCGCCGGAGCGATGCAGCGCATCGGGTGCGGGAGGGCCTCGGCCGCGTGGAGGAGCTCCTCGCCGAGCACCGGATCGGTCATGGAGGCCGCGAGCAACAGCGTCGCCGCTGCCTCCTCCCGCCCGAGCGACAGCAGCAGGTTCACCGTGTTGGCCGTGAGCACGCGGCGGGCGTACACCACGGTGGGGTCTTCCGGGGTCGCGCTGGTGTGCAGCTCCTCCAGGGCGGCGACCGAGCTCGCGTACGCCCCCTCGAGGTCCCCGGACGCGTGTTCTGCCAGGGAGCGCCGCACCAGCACGTCCGCGGCGACCACCTCCCGGTGTGGAGGCGAGCTCCCCATCGGCACACACATCCCGTACGCCAGGGGTCGGCCGACGACGGGTGTGTGCGCACACGCCACCCCCAGCAGCAACCACAGGGCGCTCCCCGCTGCGCGAACCCGAAGCATCGGAACGCGTATCGCAGCTAGACGATGCCCGGGCGGCCGAGTCGCCACCGCACCCTCGCCACGGCCAACGGCGCGAGACCCCCGTCGTGCCCCAGGCGCTTGACCAACACCCTCGCTGCCTCGCGGAGCGTGTGCCCGGAGCCCACGTAGTCGTCCAGCAGGAGGAGCCGTCCCGACGGCAGCGTCCCCGCGCCCGCCATCCGGCCGTCCACGTTGTCCTTGCGCTGGTCGTTGTTCGACAGCTCGCCCTGCCGGAGGGCGGGCTCGTCGTGCCAGCGGAGCACGTCGAGCACGGGGACGTCCAGGGCCTCCGCGACGCCTCGCGCCGTGTCGAGCCGCGCCCGCCAGGTGCGCGAGGGCACGGTCACCACCCCGGTCACCGGGCCGAGCGTCCTCGCCAGCGCCACCAGCTGCGCCACCAGCGCCGGCGACGCCACAGCGGTCCCGCGCTCGCGCATGAAACCGACGAAGTCCGCCGACCTGCGCTCGGAGTCGAACAGGGCGCGACCGTCTTCGAGGCGCACGCGGGCGAAGCCCGGGAACCCCACGGGCCGCGACGCGACCCAGGCTGCAGCGGCCGTGGCGTCCGGCGCAGGCGACGTCGCACCCGTACACGCGCTGCAGCGGCCACACGGCGCGGGAGACGGGTCCCCCAGGGCCACGCGAAGCGTGCGCATCAAGCAACCATCACCACCTCCGGCGTACCCCACCATCCTGGCGAGTCCAGCGCGACGGACCTCGCCCTGCACGGTGTACCGCGACAGGTCCGGGGTTCCGTCCCGGCCGGTTGCGACGTACCACTGGGTCCGGGCGCGGGCCTCCTTCACCAGGAAGCCCTGCTCCACGAGCTCGGCGACCACGACCGTGACGCGCGTGGGGTGCAGCCCCGACAGCCGCTTGAGGTCGGTCAGCCGCCGGGGCTCCGCGGTCACCCGCAGCATCGTGGCGAAGTCGTCGGCGACGGGCTGCGCCGCGTGGACGAAGTGTTCCTGGATGCGAAGGTCTTCGGGATCGAACAGCAGGATCCCTCGCGCAGGGGCGCCGTCCCGCCCCGCCCGCCCGACCTCCTGGTAGCAGGCGGTGACCGAGCCTGGCACGTCCACGTGCACCACGGTGCGGAGGTCCGACTTGTCGATGCCCATCCCGAGCGCGTTGGTGGCGGAGATCGCAGTGAAGTCGCCGGCGACGAAGGCCCGCTGCAGCCTCCGCTTTTGCTCGGGCTCCATCCCCGCGTGGTACGCCGCGACCCGATGGCGCCGCAGCGCGAGGTACTCCGCGACCACCTCGGTGCCCTCGCGCGTGGCGCAGTACAAGAGCGCTGGCGCCAGCCTGGGCAGCTCCGCGTCGAGCCACGCGAGCTTCTCGCCGAGCCCCCGCACCCGAAGCACCGACAACGCGAGGTTCGGGCGATCCATCGCGTGGCGCACCACCCGCAGCGGAGCCAGCTGCGTGGCGATGTCCTGCTCGGTGCTGGCGTCGGCGGTGGCGGTGAGCGCGAGCACGCGCACCGGTCGACTCGCGCGGCTGCGGAGGCCGCGCACCAGGCGCGCGATCTCCCGGTACGCCGGACGGAAGTCGTGCCCCCAGGTGGAGATGCAGTGCGCCTCGTCGATGACCACGAGCGACGGGTGGAGCCCCTCGAGGAACGCGGCCCGCTCGACGTTGTCGAGCTGCTCGGGCGAGACGAACAGGACCTTCAGCTCCCCTGCGGCGGCGCGGCGGCGGGCGTCCTCGTTCTCGGCCTCGGACTGGTCGCTGTCGAGGCTGGCGGCGGGGACCCCGAACCTGCCCCCCAGGTGCTCGAGCTGGTCGCGCATCAGGGCGAGGAGGGGCGAGATCACGAGGGTCGGGCCGGGGAGCAGGACCGCGGGGAGCTGGTACAGCAGCGACTTCCCGTGGCCCGTGGGCTGGATGACGAGCTGGTCCTGGCCAGCGAGCACGGCCTCGACGACCCCGCGTTGTCCAGGGCGGAAGTGGTCGAACCCGAACCGCTCGCGGAGGAGCGCGTCGAGGTCGGTCACAGGCCCCGCCCGTGCTCGGGGCGCAGCGGCACCCGGCCGGCCAGCGCGCCGTCGATGACCGCGAGCAGGCGCTCCCGATCCGCTGGGAGGCGCCCCCCGAGCGGGAGATAGTTGCTGGCGTGGTTGGTGCGGAACACGGCGCCCGTCGGGCGGGCCTCGTCGACCAGCGTCCGCAGCTCGCCGAGCAGCGCGGCGGGCTCGGGGAGCTCGAACCTGCCCTGCGCCACGAGCCGCGCGAGCGGGGTGCCCTCGACGACCGTCAGGGTGAGGGCCGCGAAGTACGCCGGATCCATCGCGGTGACGAGCCGCGCCGTGGCGCTGGCGTGCTCGGAGGACCGCTCCACGCCCCCGGCGCCGAGCAACGTGATCACCGACAGCTCCATCCCCGCGGCGTGCGCCCGCTGCGCGGCCTCGACGTGGTCCTCGAAGGTCGCGCCCTTCGCGATCCGCCGCAGGGTGTCCGGATCTCCGGACTCGGGGCCGACGTACAGCCGCGTCAGGCCCGCCGCCCGCAGGGTCGAGAGCTCGGCCTCGGACCGGGCGAGCACGTTGCCCGCCGTCGCGTAGCAGCTCACCCGCTCGAGCGCGGGGAACCAGCGCCGCGCGCGCTCGAGGAGGGGGAGCCACAGCGCCACGGGCATCACCAGCGCGTCGCCGTCACACACGAACAGCTTGCGCACCCGCGGCCCGAACCGCGCCCCTGCAGCATCGAGATCCGCCAGGGTCTCTGCCGGCTCCCGCACGCGGAACACCTTGTCCCGGTACATGTCGCAGTACGTGCAGTGGTTCCACGAGCACCCGACCGTGGCCTGGACCAGCAGCGCGTCGGCCTCGCTCGGTGGTCGGTAGATCTTTCCCTCGAAGCGCATGGAGCGCCCCTATCCCGTGACGGGCCCGGCTCGCGGGTGGCCACCCCCCCCGCCTCCCGTTACGGCTGCCGCCCACCGAGGGGCCGTGATGGGCGGAATCCTGCTGCTCGAGGACGGTCGTGCGTTCCGGGGTGACGCCTTTGGAGCGTCGACCACGCGCGTGGGAGAAGCCGTCTTCAATACTGCCATGTACGGGTACCAGGAGGTCCTGACGGACCCGTCGTACCACGAGCAGGTCGTGGCGATGACCACGACCCACGTGGGCAACACCGGCATCAACCTCGAGGACCCGGAGAGCGAACGCATCTGGGCGGCAGGCTTCGTGGTCCGCCACCTCACCCGCGGTCCATCGAGCTGGCGTTCGACGGGTGGTCTCCACCAGTACCTCGTGCACCACGGCGTCCCCGGCATCCAGGGTGTGGACACCCGCGCGCTCGTCCGCCACCTCCGCGAGCGCGGCGCGATGCGCTGCGTCATCTCCACCGACGGCACTCCTGAGGACGAGCTCCTCGTGCGCCTCGCTTCCTGGCCCGGCATGGACGGCCGCGCGCTCGCCGCCGAGGTCTCGTGCAAGAAGCCGTACGTCTTCGCGGACCCTCCGGCGCCCACGATCCGCGTCGCCGTCCTCGATGGCGGGGCCAAACGCAACATCCTGCGCCTGCTGGCGGCGGCAGGTGCCCACGTCCGCGTTCACCCGCTCTCGGCCACCGCCGAGGAGCTCGCCCGCGACGTGGACTTCGTGCTCGTCACCAACGGTCCGGGCGACCCAGCCGCCCTCACCGGAGCCATCGCCGAGCTGAAGAAGCTGGTGGGCACGCTGCCGGTGGTGGGCATCTGCCTCGGTTGCCAGCTGCTCGCGCTCGCGTGCGGGGCCACCACGTACAAGCTCAAGTTCGGCCACCGCGGCGGCAACCAGCCCGTCCGCGACGAGCGGACAGGCAAGGTCGAGATCACGAGCCAGAACCATGGGTTCGCCGTGGACCGGGCGTCCCTCGAGGCCGCGGGTGGCGTGGTCACCCATGTACACCTCAACGACCTGTCCGTGAGCGGCTTCGTGCACCCCGGCAAGCGCGTGTTCGCCGTGCAGTACCACCCGGAGGCCTGCCCCGGCCCCCACGACAGCCAGTCGATCCTCTCGAGCCAGTTCCTGCGGTTCGCCCGGGGTCTCGACCCCGTCGGCGTCGACGGAGTCCACGGATGAGCCAGGGCCTGCGCCTCCCTGCCGGCAGCACGATCCTGGTGATCGGGTCCGGACCCATCGTCATCGGCCAGGCCTGCGAGTTCGACTACTCGGGGACCCAGGCCTGCAAGGCGCTGCGGGCCCTGGGGTTCCGCGTGGTGCTGATCAACAGCAACCCCGCCACGATCATGACGGACGAGGACCTCGCCGACGCCACGTACGTCGAGCCCCTCACCCTGGAGATGGCGACGCAGGTCGTGGAGCGCGAGCGGCCCGCGGCGCTGTTGCCCACCGTCGGTGGCCAGGTCGCGCTCAACCTGGCCCTCGAGCTTCACGACGCCGGAGTGCTCGAGCGGTTCGGGGTGCAGCTCATCGGCGCGGACCCTGCAGCCATCCGCCTCGCCGAGGACCGCGAGCTGTTCAAGGCTGCGATGATCGAGATCGGCATCCGCGTCGCCGACTCGGGTGTGGCCCGCACCCTCGACGAAGCAGAAGCGCTCCTCGAGATGGTGGGTCTTCCCGCCATCATCCGCCCCTCGTTCACCCTCGGCGGCGCCGGCGGCGGAGTGGCGTGGAACCTCCAGGAGTTCCGCGAGATCGTGGGCGAGGGCCTCCGGCTGTCGCCGGTCTCGCAGGTGCTCGTCGAGAAGAGCCTGCTCGGCTGGAAGGAGTTCGAGCTCGAGGTCATGCGCGACCTCGCCGACAACGTGATCATCATCTGCTCGATCGAGAACTTCGACCCGATGGGGATCCACACCGGCGACTCGATCACCGTCGCGCCCGCGATGACGCTGACGGACTGCGAGTACCAGCACCTCCGCGACCTCGCGATCCGAATCATCCGCCGCGTGGGCGTCGAAACCGGTGGGTCGAACGTACAGTTCGCCGTGAACCCGAAGAACGGCGACGTGGTCGTCATCGAGCTCAACCCGCGCGTCAGTCGCTCCTCCGCGCTGGCCTCCAAGGCCACCGGGTTCCCGATCGCCAAGATCGCAGCGCAGCTCGCGGTGGGGCTCACCCTCGACCAGATCACGAACGACATCACCAAGGTGACGCTCGCCTGCTTCGAGCCCACGCTCGACTACGTCATCGTCAAGATCCCGCGCTGGAACTTCGAGAAGTTCGAGGGCGCCGACCGCACCCTCGGCACCGCGATGCGCTCGGTCGGCGAGGTCATGGGCATCGGTCGTTGCTTCCAGGAGGCGATGCTCAAGGCGATCGACAGCCTCGAGGGCGGGTACCCCGACACCTCCACCCGTGACGATCAGGTGATCCGCGAGCTCCTCGCCACGGCCACCCCGGATCGGTTGTCGTGTGTGTTCGAGGCCTTCCGGCGCGGCTGGTCGGCCAGCGAGGTCGCCGAGATCACGGCGATCGACAAGTGGTTCCTCGCCGAGCTCGAGGACGTGGTGCGCTTCGAGCAGCGCGTCGCGGGACGGTTCCTCGACCAGGTCTCGAACCACGAGCTCCTGCGCGCCAAGCGCATGGGCATCTCCGACGCCATGCTCGGGCGGATCCTCGGCTGCAAGGCCGACGCAGTCGCCGCCCGCCGCGCGAAGGAGGGCATGCTCCCGGTGTTCAAGCGGGTCGACACCTGCGCCGGCGAGTTCCGGTCCCACACCCCGTACCTGTACAGCACGTACGAAGACGAAGACGAGGCCGGCGACAGCCCCACCGACCGCGTCATCGTGCTCGGGAACGGCCCCAACCGCATCGGCCAGGGCATCGAGTTCGACTACGCCTGCGTCCACGCCGCATGGGCCGTTCGGGAGGCCGGGCTCACCTCGGTGATGGTCAACAACAACCCCGAGACGGTCAGCACCGACTACGACACGTCCGACAAGCTCTACTTCGAGCCCGTGACGGTCGAGAACGTGCGCGCCGTCTGCGCCCGCGAGAAGCCCCGGGGCGTCATCCTGCAGTTCGGCGGACAGACGCCGCTCAAGCTCGCCCACGCCGTAGGGCCCGTCCTCGGCACGAGCCCCGACGCCATCGACCTGTGTGAGGACCGCGACCGGTTCGCCCAGTTCCTGCGCAAGCTCGACATCCCGCAGCCCGAGTCCGCGATCGCGTGGGACCTCGCCGACGCCCTGGCCATCGCAGCGCGGATCGGGTTCCCGCTGCTGGTGCGGCCCTCGTACGTGCTCGGCGGCCGGTCGATGGCCATCTGCTACGACGACTCCGACTTCGCCAAGGTCGTCGACGACGCCATCGCCACGAGCGAGGCGCGCTCCCTGCTCGTGGACCGCTACCTGCAAGGCGCACGCGAATACGACGTGGACGCCCTGTGTGACGGCGAGGACGTCGTGATCGGCGGCATCGTCGAGCACATCGAGGAGGCCGGGGTCCACTCCGGGGACTCGGCCGGGGTCATGCCCCCCGTGCAGCTCAACGACGACGAGCGCCGCCAGATCGTGGGCTACACCCACCGGATCGCGAAGGCCCTGCACGTCGTGGGCCTCGTGAACCTCCAATACGCCATCCAGGACGGCAAGGTGTTCGTGCTCGAGGTCAACCCCCGGGCTTCGCGCACCGTGCCGTACGTCGCGAAGGCCATCCGCGTCCCGCTCGCCAAGCTCGCCACCCGGCTGTGCCTCGGCGAGAAGCTCCCGACGCTGCTCGCCGACTACCCGCAGCTCCAGAACCCCGTCGCGGACGGGTTCTTCTACATCAAGGCCCCGGTGTTCCCGTGGCGGAAGTTCGCAGGCGCCGACATGCTCCTGGGGCCCGAGATGCGCTCCACGGGCGAGGTCATGGGCGTCGGCCGCTCGTTCGGCGAGGCGTACGCCAAGGCGCTGCTCGCGGCCGGAACGAAGCTGCCCACGAGCGGCGGCGTGTTCCTGTCCATCCGCGACGCCGACAAGGACGACGCCGTGCACATCGCCCGGGCGCTGCAGGAGATGGACTTCGAGCTGCACGCGACCCACGGCACCGCGAAGTACCTGTCCGACCGCGGGATCCGGTGCGCGCCGGTCTTCAAGGTACGCGAGGGCCGCCCCGACGCCGTCGATCTGCTCAAGAACGGCCAGATCCAGCTCATCCTCAACACACCGCTCGGCAAGAAGGCCGTGTACGATGAGCGCACCATGCGGCGTGCAGCGCTCGAACACGGCATCGCGTGCATCACGAACCTGTCTGCGGCGAAGGCGGCGGTCAGCGCGATCCGGAGCCTGCGTGCGGGGGAGCTGCGCGTCGTGCGCCTGCAGGATCGGAGCTGAGCGCAGCCCTCGTCCACCTCCTCGCCGGGTGCAGGCCGACCGACGGCCCGAACCGGCCGATCGTCGCCACCGAGGTCCGGGTCACCCACGCGCCGGGCGTCCGGACACCCCTCGAGCGGACGTTCGAGGTCACGGTGTCCGACGAGGGTCCGGTCACGCTCGCCTGCAGCAGCCCCGACGACCCCGACGAGCGCCACGTCCTGACCCGCGTGGGCTCCGGACCGCTCCACCTCCTCGGGCTCCTGGCCGACACCCCGTACGACTGCCTCGTGCCGGGGGAGCGGAGGGCGGCGTGGGTCGGCTCGTTCCGGACCGGGCCCCTCCCCGACGGTCTTCCCCGGTTCGACGTCGGCGGGGACGCCGCCACCGCTGTGCTCGACGACGGCTACGTCCTGTTCAACCACTGGCGCTTCGGACCGGAGGACCGCCAGTTTCGGGCCATCGTGGCCGACGGCCTCGGCAACATCCGTTGGTACCTCGACCTGCCCGAGGCCATCTCCGGCGGGATCGCCGTGACCTGGACGGGGGACGAGCTCGTGGTCGGTGGTGGCGGCATCCGTCCGTCGCTGCGCGACCTGGCGGGGGAGATCCGGTTCGAGGTGGCGCCACCCGCGTTCGAGGACCCCGAAGAGGACGTGTACAACCACGAGGCCGCGCTCACCCCGGCGGGGGTGTTGTCGCTGCAGCTCGTCCCCGACACCGACGGTGTCGTGACCTGGGAAGGGTTCCGGGTCGAGGTCACCGACCCCGCGGACGGGGCCGTGGTGTGGCGGTTCGACAGCCGGACGGCGCGCGAAGCGGGCGGGCTGCCGCCGGGCACCGAAGAGGACGACGATCCGTACCACGCGAACGCGGCCCAGTGGCGCGACGACGACCCCGACGGGCCCTCGGTGTGGGTGAGCCTCCGGGCCCTCCAGCAGATCCTGCGGATCGACCGGGCGACGGGCGCGACGTCGTTCGTGGGACACGCCGGGGACCGCGCGTTGTTCTCGACCTCCGGGGAGCCGCTGCCGGCGACGGAGTGGTTCTACGGCCAACACGCGCCCTACGCGTCCGGTCGCGACCTGCTCGTGTACGACAACGGCTCCTTCCGCCAACCCCGGTTCTCCCGCGTGGCGGCCTACCACCTGGAGTCGGAGCAGCGGGCCACGCTCGAGTGGTCGTGGACCGAGGGCGGGTGGTTCGAGCCGAACTGGGGGAGCGCGGCCCCGATGGGCGACGGACACGTGCTCGTCGCGACGGGGCACTGCGCCTACTGCTCGGGCACCGGCGGAGAGCGCGGGCGGGGCTGGATGCTCGAGCTCGACCCCGCGGCGGGAGCGCCAGTGTGGCGGCTCGACTTCACCGAATCGACGGACACCCTGTACCGGGCGCAGTGGGTGGACGGCTGCTCGCTGTTCGCGAACCAGCGCTTCTGCGAGGCCCGATGACCAGGATACGATGCACCGTGCTTCTCCTCCTCACCGCCTGCTACGCGCCGCCGAACCTCCCCGACTTCGAGGGGGTCCCGCTGGTGCCCGCACCCGGAGAGGGCTGCCGCCCCGAGTTCGAGAACGCGGACGTCTCCTGCGTGATCGACGGGGACACCTTCGACGTGGGGCTCTGCGGCGACGGCGGCGAGCGGTTCCGCATGCTCGGCATCGACACCCCGGAGACCGAGAAGCCCGGACAGGTGGGGCAGTGCTACGCCGAAGAGGCGTTCGCCTTCCTGGCGGGCCTGATCGCAGGTGAGGAGATCACCGTGACCTTCGACCAGACCTGCGTCGACGTCTTCGGTCGATCCCTCGGGTACGTCTGGGCGGTGGACGACCTGTACGACGACCTCGCGCGGGATCCGGACCTGCAGCCGTACCTGTGGACCTACCCCTACGACACCGAGGTGCCCGCGATCCTCCTGAACGAGGTCGTGCTGGGCGAGGGCTACGGCCGGGACTACCCCGAAGAGATCGCCGGCACCCTGTACTTCCAGAAGCGCCTCGACGAGGCCAAGGCAACGGCGGAGCAATTCTCCCGTGGGTTGTGGGGCGCCTGCAGCGGGGGTTGAACATCGCAGCGACCTCCTCTGGTATGGTGACGCGTCTCACCGGGAGAGGGGATGAGCACGACGACCACGGCACGCACAGTGGCCACCGCGATGGCGGAGGTGCAACGCTGGCGCGCCGACGAAGACGCGCGCGCGAAGGCCGAGAGGGTCGAGGTCGAGCAGGAGATCCGCAACCTGCAGACCGCGATCCAGAACCTGCAGTCGCAGCTCGAGGCTCTGAACAAGTTCGGGTCCGAGCTCGACGGCAAGAAGGAGGCCCTCGTCGCCCAGGAGCTCGAGCGCGCTCACGCGGCCGTGCTCGGCGCGCTGCAGGCCCAGGCTCGCGACATCGGGCTGCGCGACCAGGAGGTCGGACGCGCCCAGAGCGCCCGCGACGCCGCGCTGGCCGAGCGGCTCCGCCAGCCGGACCTCGCCAGCACGGTGGAGGAGTACCGCCAGTTCAAGACGACCGTCGAGCCCACGATCGCGGCGCTCCCGGAGTCGTACCGCAAGGTGATCCACTCCCACCACGAGACCGTGGCCGGCCGCCTCCGCGAGGTCGTGAACGCAGTCCACGGCGCGCCCCTCCAGGTGGCGGGTCCCGTCATCGACGCCGAGGTCGTGTGGGCCGTGGACGCTCCGGACGGCGCGCCCGAGCTGCTCGTGTGCATCGTCCCCGCGTCCGACCAGGTGCACGCCCACTGGAGCGACCAGGACGAAGGAGTCCAGCTCTGGCTCGCCGCGCGCGTGGTGCAGGCCGTGTACGAAGCGGCAGCCCGCACCGGGTTCCACCGGGTCCACGCGATGGCCGGGGGCCACGAGGGCCTGCTGGTGCTCGAGTGCGACATCACGGGCGCGGACCAGAAGTTCGTGGACAGCTTCACGGAGCGCGTCTCCGCGCTGTTGGCCTCGGCCCCGGAGCTGGCGGGCGTGAAGGTAAAGGCCGCCGCGGTTCGGGTCGAGATGGACGTGCTGCTTCCGCCCCAGGGCGAGGAGGTCGACGATGCTGGATGAGTTCCGCACGGTCGGGTTGACCGACGCTGCCCGTCGCCTCGGTTGCGACCCGTTCGAGGTCGTGCACCTCCTGGTTGCGTCCGGTCGGGTGGCCGCCGACTTCCGCCTCGACCACGCCACGATCGAGAAGCTCCGTCAGGTGGGCGGGATCGAACCCTCCTGGTGGGCAGGGGTCAGCCTGCCGGCCGATCCGTCGCCGAACCGGGCGCGCGTCCGGGCAGCCGTGCAGCTGCTGCAGATGCGCGGCCACACCGGGGAGTCCCGCACCCGCCTCGACAACACGTGGCGCGGCCTCTCGAGCGAGGACCAGGAGCTCGTCCGCACCGCCCTCGACGCCCTCGCCGAGGACGGTCTCGTGGAGCTCGTGCCGACGCAGGTGGGCCTCATGGTGTCCATCCCCACGAAAGCGCTCGATCAGGTTCAACAGTTCGTTGCGGGGCGCAACACGCCCGCGGCGCTCCAGGCCGCGCTGGCGGGGTGAACGATGGGCGCTCGCCGACGGAGTCTGCTCGGAAACAAGCGCACGGGGACGGGTTCCGCCGACGACGGGGCAGATCTGCTCAGTGACGCGAACACGGACGAAGTGCCCGCCCCGGCAGCGCAGGAGGGAGCGCTCCCCCCGATGGAAGACCCCCTCACCGACCCCTCGGCGAGCGGGCCGTTCATGGCCGAGTTCCTCCGGAAGGACAGCGCCGGAGCTGCCGATCTCCTCCAGGCCCCGCCCGCGCCCGCCCGCTCCGAGCCGAGCCCCCCACCCCGTTCGGTCGAGCCCGACCGTCACGCCCAGCCGACCGCGCCCCCGGTCGCGCAGGTCGCGTTCGACGCCGCCCCCGCGCGCGCGCCCACGCCTCAGCCTCCGCCGAGCCGATCCATGCCGGAGGAGGGTCCCCCCCTGGTGTCGTTCGACCAGGCGCCCGAGCCAGCGCCGACCGACGCCGCCTGGGGAGACGGGTGGAGCCCGCAGGCAGGCGCGCCGCGTCCCCTCTCGGACGCTCCCGTGGCGCGCGAGCTGTTCGGCGGCTCGGGCTACGAAGAGCTCGAAGACGTCCCGCCGCCCACGGAAGAGCTGCCGTCCGGGGTCATGGAGGACGTGGGGCAATCGTACTCGACGCCGTATTCGGTGCCCGAGCCGCCGCCGATCCCGGGCCTCGTGGACCGGTTCACGCCGCCGCCCGTGCAGCGGACCGAGCTCGGCGATCGCAAACGCAAGCCCGACTACCTCCCCGATACGCCGAGCGGCGCCGCGAACCGCGGGTACGAGCCCACGCCCGCCCCCGTTGCGAAGCGCAAGGCCGCCCCCCGCGCCGACGTCGAGGAGCGGGGCTCGTCCGGTCCGCCGATGTTGCTGCTGCTCGGCATCGGCGCGGCGGCTGTGTTTGGCATCGGGATGGTGCTGCTCGCGGCGGCCCTGTTCCTCGGCCCCTCTGGAGACGGCGGTAGCACCGAGGGCCCCGGCCTCGCGCCCGCCACCGGCGGCACCACGGTCGAGACGCGCGACGACATGCGGCGCAAGCCCGCGCAGCTCGGAACACCCGATTCGGAGCCGGTGCAGCCCGAGCCCGTGGCCCAGCCGGCGCCCGAGCCGGCGCCCGAGCCCGCGGGGACCGCGCCCCAACCAGCACCGGACCCGAAGCCACAGCCGAAGCCTGCGGTCCCCACCGCGCCTGCGCCGAAGCCGGCCCCCGAGCCCGATCCGAAGCCCGCTCCGGCCGCAGCACAAGGCGTGCTGAAGATCCGCGCCAACCGCCGGGCGATGGTGTACGTGAACAACCAGGTCGTGGGGTTCACCCCGCTCGACCACAAGGTGGCGCCGGGCACCTGGAGCGTCGCCGCCGTGTTGCCCGGGCAGCCGACGACCCGCCAGGAGCGGAACGTCTCGGTCAGCTCGGCCGGCGGCACGTCAGCGGTCGACTTCACGTTCTGACGCTCCGTCCGGTGGGATGCGTCCTGGAGAGAGGATGGTCCGGTTCGAGCTCGACGGTCGCGAGGTCACGTTCGCGGAGCACCCCACCACCACGCTCCTCCAGTGGCTGCGCGCCACGGGACGCGTGGGAACCAAGGAGGGCTGCGCGGAGGGCGACTGCGGCGCGTGTTCGGTCGTCGTCTCCGACCCCACGACGGGGCGGTGGCGCGTCGTGAACAGCTGCCTCGTCCCCGTACCGTCGGTGGCCGGGCTCCAGGTCCGTACGGTCGAAGGGTTGCCGCAGCCCCACCCCGCACAGACCTCGCTCGTCACCGCGCTCGGCTCCCAGTGCGGGTTCTGCACCCCCGGCTTCGTGATGACCCTGTTCGAGGCGTGCCACCGCACCGACCTCGCGCCCGGCTGGAAGCGCGACGACCAGCTCTGCGGCAACCTGTGTCGCTGCACCGGCTACCGGCCCATCCGCGACGCGCTCGACGCCGTCGCCGGCACCCACCCCGACGACGGACTCACCCCGCGCCAGGAGCCGTTCGCGCCCGTCGCGCTCAGCGCCGAAGGCGGCACCTGGTCCGCGCCCACGGAGGTCTCGGAGGCGGTCGCGTTCCTGGCCGCGCACCCCGACGCCACGGTGATCAGCGGCGCCACCGACCTCGGCCTGCAGATCACGCAGCGCCATACGAGGTTCCCGGCCCTGCTGGACGTGGGTCGGCTCCACGAGCTGCGGGGCGTGTCGCCCATCGCGGACGGGGTGCGGCTCGGCGCAGCGACCCCGCTCGTGGACCTCGAGGACTGGTCGGCGGACGCGCTGCCCGTGTTGCACCGCATGCTCCGGTTCTTCGGGTCGCGGCAGATCAAGCACCGCGCCACGCTCGGCGGCAACCTCTGCAACGCCTCCCCCATCGGCGACCTCCCGCCCGTGGTCCTGGCGCTCGGCGGAACCCTGGTGCTCCGCTCGGTCGCCGGGGAGCGCCGCGTGCCGGCGGACGCCTTCTTCGAGGGCTACCGCCGCACCGCGCGTCGGCCGGACGAGCTCCTGGTGGCCGTGGAGCTGCCCACGGCGCCGACCACCATGCGGCTCGGCGCGTACAAGGTGAGCCGCCGACGCGAGCTCGACATCTCCGTGGTCTCCGCGTGCTTCGCCGTCGACGTGGACGCGGGCGGCATCGTCACCGCGGCGCGCCTGGCGTACGGAGGGGTGGCCGCCACCCCGATCCGGGCCACCGCCGCCGAGCGCGCGCTCCTGGGCCAGCCGTGGACCGAGGCCGCGGTCGACGCCGCCTCGGCCCTGCTCCGGACAACGTTCACGCCGCTGACCGACCACCGCGGCACCGCCGAGTACCGCCACCGCCTCGCCGCCAACCTGCTGCGGGGCTTCTTCGACGAGACCCGGACCCGACCGTTCGTGGCGCTGTCGGACCGCCCCACCGCCACCGTGTCGGAGGCGCTGTGACGCGCGGCGGACCCGTGACCCCCACCCCAGGCCCCCGCCTGCACCAGGACGCCCCCCACGAGGCCGGGCACAAACACGTCACCGGCCTCGCGCGCTACGTCGACGACCTGCCCGCGCCCGGCTGCGTGCACGGCGTGATCGTGCGGTCGCCGGTGGCCCACGGACGGCTCCTCGGCGTCGACGTGCCCCCGCTCGGGCCGGGCGTGCTCCGGGTGCTCACGGCGGTCGACATCCCCGGAGACAACGCCGTGGGGCCGATCGTCCACGACGAGCCCGTGCTCGCCCGCGACGAGCTCACGTGGAAGGGCCAGCCGGTGGCGCTCGTGTTGGGAGACACCCGCGAGGTGGCCCGGGCCTTCGCCGAGCGGGTGGTGGTGCGCTGCGAGGTGCTGCCGCCCGTCCTCGACCTCGAGGCGGCCGAGGCCCAGGGCGCGTGGCTGCTCGAGCCCCACGTGATCGCACGGGGCGACGTGGAGGTCGCGCTCGGGTCCGCGCCACACACCCTGATGGGCGAGGTCCGCACGCCCGCACAGGACCATTTCTACCTCGAGACGCAGGTCACGCTCGCGGTCCCCGAGGAGTCGGCGCTGTCCGACGGACCGAGCTTCCGCTTGTACTCCAGCACCCAGCACCCGACGGAGCTCCAGCGGATGGTGGCGCACGTGCTGCACGTCGCCGAGGCGGACGTGGTCGTCGAGGTCCCCCGCATGGGCGGCGGCTTCGGCGGCAAGGAGTCCCAGGCCACCCTCCCGGCCTGCCTCGCCGCGCTGGGGGCGGCCCACACGGGTCGCGCTTGCAAGGTGTGGCTCGATCGCGGCGAGGACATGCGGATCACCGGCAAGCGGCACCCGTTCCGGGGCCGGTGGCGCGCCGGCTTCGACGCCCAGGGGCGCCTGCTGGCCCTCGACGCAGAGCTCGTCGCCGACGGCGGCTGTTCGCTGGATCTGACCGGGCCGATCGTGGACCGCGCGCTGTTCCATCTCGACAACGCGTACTTCGTCCCCGTCCTGCGGTTCGTGGGGAAGGCCGTGCGCACCAACACCCCGTCGAACACCGCGTTCCGCGGCTTCGGAGGTCCACAGGGCGCCCTCGTGATCGAGGACGTGATGGAGCGGATCGCGCTGCACCTCGGCCTCGACCCGGTGGAGGTCCGCCGGCGGAACTACTACGGGCCCGCGCCGCGGAACATCGCCCCCTACGGGCAGGAGGTGCCCGAGGCTCGGGTGGACCGGATCACGAGCCAGCTCGTCGACGCCGTGGATCTCACCGGCTGGAGGGCCGAGATCGCGGCGTTCAACGTCGCGCACCGGCACCACAAGCGGGGCCTCGGGTTCACGCCCGTGAAGTTCGGCATCTCGTTCACGAACGCGCTGCTCAACCAGGCGGGCGCGCTGGTGTTGGTGTACGCGGACGGGACCGTGCAGCTGAACCACGGCGGCACCGAGATGGGCCAGGGGCTCCACACCAAGATGCGCGCCGTCGCAGCCGACGTCTTCGGGGTGCCCACCGCGCGGGTCCGGGTGATGACCACCTCGACCGAGAAGGTGCCGAACACCTCGGCCACTGCAGCGTCGTCGGGCTCCGACCTCAACGGCCAGGCCGTGCGCGCTGCCTGCCTCGTGGTCCGCGAGCGGATGGACGCCGTCGCCGCGGAGCTCGGGGTACCGCCCGACCAGTTCGGCGCTTCGTTCCGCCAGATCGCGACCGCCTGCTGGCTGCGCCGGGTGTCGCTGTCGTCCACGGGGTTCTACGCCACGCCGGGCATCGTCTACGACCGCCCGCGCGGGGCGGGCACCCCGTTCTACTACTACGCGTACGGCGCGGCGTTCACGGAGGTCGAGGTCAACGGGTGGACCGGCGAGAACCGCGTCCGCCGCGTGGAGATCCTCCACGACGTGGGCAACCCGCTGGTGCCGTCGATCGACCGCGGCCAGGTCGAGGGCGCGTTCGTGCAGGGCATGGGCTGGCTCACGACCGAGGAGGTCCGCTACGGCGCCGACGGCGACTGCGTCACGCGCGGCCCGTCGACGTACAAGATCCCCTCCGTGGGGGACGTCCCCGAGGTCTTCCGCGTGCGCCTGCTCGAGGACGCGGCCCAGCCCGGCACCATCGGGGGGTCGAAGGCGGTCGGGGAGCCCCCGTTCCTGCACGGGATCTCCGTCTGGATGGCGCTGCGGGACGCTGTCGCCGCGTTCGGGAACCGGTCCGTCCCCACCTCGCTCGCCCTCCCGGCCACCGCCGAGAACGTGCTGTTCGCCGTGGACCAGCAGCGGGGCCGCTCGTGACGTGGCTCGCGGCCTGGTTCGCGTGTGGGCACGAGGCGCACGAACCGACCGCCTGTGACGCCGCCCACGCTGCAGCGCCCGGCCCCCTGGCCGCGAAGGCCGCGGCGGCCCCCGATGCGTTGGCCCTGGCCGAGATCCGCCTCCGCGAGGCCCGCCTGACGGCCGACCCCGGCTTCTACACCCTGGCGGACCTCGCGCTGCAGTGCCACCTGGCCACCCACCCCGGAGATCCGGAGGCGCGCGCGCTCCGCGGGCACGTCCTGGTGCAGTTCCACAGGTTCGCCGAGGCGGAAGCGCTGCTCGCCCCCCTCGCCCAGGAGACGGGCGCGTGGCGCCATTGGATGTTCCTCGGGGACGCCCGCGTGGACCAGGGGGATCTGGCGGGCGCGGAGGCTGCCTGGAACGAGGCGCTGGATCGGCGGCCCACGCTCCAGGTGTGGGACCGCCTGGGGGACCTCGCGTACCAGCGCGGAGACCTCGCCACCGCCATCGCCTTCGGGGAGCAGGCGTTCGGCGCCGCGACGCCCGACGATCCCGAGGTGATGGCCTGGGTCGCGACCCGGCTCGGCTGGTACCGGGCGATGGCGGGCGCCCAGCCCAACGAGCTCGGCGTGGCGCTGCGCGTGATGCCCGACCACGTGCCCGCGAACCTCGTGTACGCGCGGTTCATGCTCGCCACGGGGCACCCCGACCTCGCGCGGGCGGCGCTCGACCGGGCTGGGCGCGGCGTCGAGGCGCTGCGGCTGCGGCGCGAGCTCGATCCGACCGTCGACGTATCTGCCGCGCGGCTGCAGGATCGCCGGGGGTGGGCCCTGGTCCTCGCCGAGACCGATCCGGCCGCAGCGCTGCTCCTCCTCGACCAGGAGCTGGCGGAGCGCCGCGACGCCTACACGAGGATCGCCCGGGGGTGGGTCGCGTCACGCGCGGGGCGCGAGGCGTCCGCGGAGGTGCGGGAGGCGCTGGCGGTGGGCATCCTCGATCCCGAGGCGCGGCTCCTCGCCGCTGAGGTCCTGCGCGATCCCACCATCGTCTCCGACGCCGCTTCGCGCCTGCTCCTGCCGAGCGAACAGGCCCGCCTGGCGCGGCTGCGTGCGCCCTGAACGAGCTGCCACGGGATCGTCGCAGAAAACCGGAGATCCGAAGGCAGACCCACCGCGTACCCGGAACCGACCACGACCGGTCATCCGGAGAACTGCATGATTTCGATGCTGCTCGCTCACCAGGCGCTCGCCTCCTCCCACCGCGAGGCGCCCGCCATCGCCCTCGATCCCTCCGCCGACCTCACGGACTTCTATGCGTTCGTGAACCCGAACGACTCCAGCAAGGTGGTGTTCATCCTGAACGTGAACCCGCTCGAGCCCGCAGGCTCCGGCCCGAACTTCCACCGGTTCGACGACACCGTCCGCTACAACATCAAGTGCGACAACGAAGGTGACGGCCGCGAGGACGTGACGTTCAACTTCCGGTTCGCCACGACCTACGCCTACCCCAACGAGTTCCTGTACAACCTCGGTGACATCTCCGACCCCGCGAACCTCAACCACCAGCAGACCTACACCGTGACCGCCGTGCGCGACGGCGTGCTCGTCGGTCTGCTCGGCACCGGGCGGGTCGCCCCGGCCAACGTCGGCACCGCGTCCGACCCCACGGGCGCGTACGCCCCGACCTCGACCTCGATGGGCTCGATCACGGCCGACTACACCTCCACCAACGCCCAGGGCCACCGCTTCTTCGCCGGCCCGCGCCAGGAGAGCTTCTTCGTCGACCTCGAGGACACGTTCGACCTCTTGAACCTCGGCGCGCCCAACTTCAACACCCTCCTCGGCTACAACGTCCACTCGATCGCCATGGAGATCGACGCCGCCTCGCTCACGCGGGACGGCCAGGCCCCCTCCTCCACCAACGGGAACGAGGTCCTCGCCTGCTGGTCCACCACCGAGCGCCGCGCGCGCCGCGTGAACCAGACCGACGGCACCACCTCCAACGCCGGTGCGTGGGTCCAGGTGGCGCGCCTCGGCATGCCGCTCGTGAACGAGGTCGCGATCCCCGTGGGCGACAAGGACCTGTTCAACGCGAGCCGCCCGCTCGACGACGGGCAGTTCCTGTCCTACGTCACCGACCCCATCCTCCCGTTCTACATGGACGCGATCCTCGGCATCCCCGAGCAGCCCCCGTTCGACGCGGGCCTCGGCATCGGCGGCCGTGAGGACCTCGTCCTGGCCTTCCTCACCGGCCTCCCCGGCGTGAACATGCCGTCCGGCTACGCCCTCGGCGGCAACATCCCGGGCGAGCCCGGCAAGACCTTCGGCGCGTTCGAAGCGCTCCGCGTCAACCTGACCCTGCCGAGCGGCTTCCCGAACGGGCGCCTGCCGGCCGACGACGTGACCGACGTCGCCCTGTCCGTGATGGGGGGCCTCCTGATCGACGGCACGGTGGTCTCCGACGGCGTCGACGCGACGGGCCTGACCTTCCCGACCGAGTTCCCGTTCCTCGGCGACCCGTGGGCCGGCAACCAGCACCCCCAGAACTTCCACGAGTGATCCGGTAGGCTGCGCCCCGAGGAGGGATGATGTGGTCGTACTTCCTCGTGGGCGCCGCGCTGGCACACGAGCCCGGGCTGTCCCGGCTCGAGGTGCACGCAGACGAGCTCGTGTGGGCCGTGTCGAACGCAGACGCAGCCACGCCGGGCTGGCTCGGTGAGACCGCGGTCACCCAGGGCGGCGCGCCGTGTGCGCTGGGCCCGGTGACCACCCGACCCTCCGGGGACGACGGCGTGGAGCACGTCGCCGCCCTCGTGTGCCCGGGGACTGGGCCGCTGGAGGTGCGAGCCACCTTCCTCGAGCACCTCCCGCCCGGGCACCGCACGCTGGTGACGGCGGGCGACGACTCGCTCGGCTGGCTCGACGCCCGGAACCCCACGCTGGCGGTCTCGGCGGCCGCGCCCCGCACCACCACGCAGGTGGTGCTCGAGTACCTGGGCCTCGGCGTCGAGCACATCCTGACCGGCTGGGACCACCTGCTGTTCCTGGGCGGTCTGCTCCTGGGCGTGCGCACCCTGAAGGAGGCGGGCCTCGTCGTGACGGGGTTCACGATCGCGCACTCGATCACGCTGGCGCTGGCGGCGCTGCAGCTGGTGGTGTTGCCCTCTTCGCTCGTGGAGCCGGCCATCGCGCTCACCGTGGTGTGGGTGGGCGTGGAGAACCTGCTGCCCGAGAACCCATGGCGCCGGGTCCTGCTGACGACCGTGCTGGGACTCGTCCACGGGCTCGGGTTCGCGGGGCTGCTGGCGGAGCTCGGCTTGCCGCGCGGTCAGCTCCTTCCCGCGCTGCTGTCGTTCAACGGTGGCGTGGAGCTCGGCCAGTTCGCGGTGGTGCTGCTCGCCCTCCCGCTGCTCCGACGCCTGCGCGAGGCCCCCCGATTCGGGGTGAAGGGCCTCCGCTACGCCTCGATCGGCGTCTCGCTCGTGGGCGTCGGCTGGTTCGTCGAGCGGGTGCTCTGACGCCTCAGAAGGTCAGCGGCGCGTCGCAGTCGAACCAGCGCTCCGTCGCGGTCTCGTCGGTGGTCCAGCACTCGGCGGCGATGGAGGTGCTGCCCGCGATCCCGCTGTCACCCAGCACGTAACCGCACAATACCGCCGTGCAGGCGTCGTCCAGCTGGGCCAGGTCGCATTCGCCCGCGAAGCCCGCCTCACACTCCGGCGGGGGCGCCTGGCACTCCGCCACGCCGCCCCACACGCAGATCTCACCGTTGGGGCAGTCGCAGTCCTCGAGCCACTCGGGCTCCTTGGGCGCACACGCGACGACGAGCAGCCACCACATCCGGACCTCCGCGCGCAGGGTGCCCCAGGGCACGGAGGACGGCAAGCGCTACCGGTCGGTGATCAGCCGAAGAACACGGTGCGCGCGGAGCGGGTGGTGTGCAGCGCCCAGAACCGCTCGGCGATGTCGCTGGCCTCGAGCGTCGCCTGGCCGCGGTCGAAGGCGGTGCCCTTCACGGCTCCACCGACGACGATGTCGGCGACGTACACACCGCGCGGCGCCAGGGCCGCGGCGAGGAGCCCGGTCACCTTGTGCTGGGCAGCCTTGCCGACCGCGAGGCCCATGGCCCCCCAGTTCACCGCCATCGTGTCCACGCCCGGATCGTAGGTGGACAGGCCGCCACCCGCCACCAGCACCGAGCCCCGCGCGGCCTCGAGGTCGGTGAGCGACGCCTGCACGGCGGCGACCAGGCCCACCGTGGATACATCGATCTGCTGCCGGAGCTCCGCCAGCGGTGCGGTGAGCAGGTTCCCCGCCACGCTCGAGTACGCTGCCCAGTGGAGGGCCCCGATCGGTCCGAGCTCGGCGCGGATCGCCGCGATCGTGCGCGCCACGGCCTCGGGGTCGCCCAGATCGCAGGCGAAGCCGCGCGCCCCGCCGCCCATCGCCGCGGCGGCGGCCTGCACCCGCTCGCCGTTCCGCGCGATCAAGGCGGGCACGAAGCCCTCGCGGGCGAACCGCCGCGCCGTCGCGTCCGAGATCCCGGGGCCGTGCCCCCCGACCACCAACACCTGGGCCATGCCGAACCTCCGGGCCCAACCTACCCGGGGTCGCGGCCCGTGACGAAGCCTTCGACGCGGATCCCGACGGGGACCGAGGGGGCGGCGTCCAGCTCCACCACCACCTCCACGAACCGGGCGTCGGTCCGATCCGTCGGGTCGTCGGTGCGCACGTTCTTCCGGCCCACCCGGCGACCGACCTGCACCACCCGCCCCGCGACCTCGCCGGGGAGCCCCTCGATGCGGACGCGGGCCGGCGCGCCCTCTTCCACGCGCACGGCGTCCCGTTCGTCGATGTCCAGGCGCACCCGCACCACCGAGGTGTCGCCCAGGACCACGGCGGCACCCCCGGGGCTCACGTGTTCTCCCGGGAGCACCAGGAGCTGCAGGACCTCCCCGTCCGCGGGCGCCCGCAGGGTCATCGCGGCCAACCGCGCCGCAGCCGCCTCCCTCCGGGCCTCCGCCGCCCGCGCTCGCGCGCCTGCCTGCGTCACCCGCGCCGAAGCCGCCTGGGCCTGCTCCCGCTCGGCCTCCTCCGTGTAGCCGACCCGGTCGCGCTCGTCGGGCGTCGCCACCCCGCGCTCGGCCAACACCCGCGTCCGCGCCGCCACGTCCATCGACGACTCCGCGCGCGACGACGCCGCTGCTGCATCGGCCGCCGCCGCTACCGCGTCCGCGCGCGCCGCCCGGACCTCCGCCTCCGCCTCCGCCAGCTCCGCCCTGGCCGAGGTCGACCGCAGGGTCAGCAGGACGTCACCGGCCGCGACCCGCGCGCCCTCCTCGACGAGCACCTCGTCGACGATGCCTCCCAGCTCCAGCGCCAGCGACGCCGGCCGCTCCAGGGGCTCCACCACACCGGCTCCGCCCACTGCGCCGGGAGGCGGCAGCGCAGCCCGGTCGTCCAGGCCCGTGGCGGGCGCGAAGTCCTCGTTCGCGGCGACAGCGTCCGCTGCGTTGGCCGCAGACAGGTCGCTCGCGGACCACGTCACGACCAGCCCGGCGAGCAGGAGCCCCATCACGGTCGTGGCCACCATCGGTACCAGCACCCGGCGCGTGCTCCGGCTCATGGCTCCCCCTTCGCGATCAGCCCGTCCTCGATGGAGACCCGGCGATCTGCGTACGAATAGATGCGGTTGTCGTGGGTCACCACCACCACGGTGGTGCCCCGGTCCCGCGCGAGGCGGGTCATCAACGCCATCACCTCGGCGCCGCTGTGGGCGTCGAGGCTGGCCGTAGGCTCGTCAGCGAACAGGAGCGGCGGTTGGCCCACCGTGGCCCTGGCGATCGCGACCCGCTGGCGCTGGCCCCCGGACAGGTCGCGCGGGAGGTGCCCGAGGCGGTCCCCCAGCCCCACCGCCACCAGCTCGTCCGCAGCGCGGCGGTTGGCCTCCGCCGCAGGGATCCCCTGGAGCATCAACGGCAGCCGCACGTTGCCGAGGGCGTCCAGGCTGGCGAGCAGGTTGTGCCCCTGGAACACGAACCCGAGCTGGCGCAGGCGGATCCGCGCCAACGCCCGCTCCGGGAGCTTGCCCACGTCCTGCCCGAGCACCTCGGCGGTCCCGTCGGTGGGCGCCAGGAGGCAGCCGAGGATGGACAACAACGTGGTCTTCCCGCTCCCCGACGGTCCGCTGACGAACAACACCTCGCCCCGCGCCACGTCGAGGTCGATGCCCCGGAGCGCCAGGAACGCGGTCTCTCCGGTGCCGAACCGCCGCGTGAGGCCGCGGACGCGGATCGCCGGGCCCTCGCCGGCGGGGCTCACCGGAACACCATGGCGGGCTCGAGGCCCCGGAGGCGCAGCAGCGCCAGCACGCTCGACGAGAGCGACACCGCCAACATGACGAGCGGGGTCCCGAACACGAGCCACGGAGGAAGGATCAAGGCCAGCTCCGGGCTGCGGATGCCCCGGGCGAGGAGCCCGACCAGCAGGAGGCCGAGCCCAGACCCGGCGACGCCGTACAACAGGGCCTGGGTGAACAGGATCAAGGCGAGGTCGAGGTTCGTGGCGCCGATGGCCTTGAGCATCCCGAACTCGCGCAGGTTGTCGACCACGCCCGAGAACATGGTGAGCCCGACGATCACGAAGCCCACGATCAGGCCGAACACCGTGCTGGTGCCGAACGAGACGCCGATCTGGGTCTCGAACAGGACGTACCGTACGACGCGATCGTGGTACGTCGCGGCCGTCATCACGTCGAGCTCGGGGAGCTGCGCCTGGAGGCGCTCGACGACCTCGTCCGGGTCAGCGCCCGGGGCCACGCCCACCAGCACGAAGTTCGGGTCCCGATCGGGTCGGAGGAGCAGCCGGAGAGCGGTGTCGTAGTCGGCGAACGCGTAGGTCGGGCCGAACGGCTGCAGCCCCGAGGTGAGCCCGACCACCTGCACCTGCTGGCCGTTGATCTCACGCACGGACCCGAGGTTGAAGCCTCCGTTCTTTGCGCGGTCGATGGTGTCCAGGAACACCGTGTCCGAGACGAGGAGCGCGGCAGGGTCCCCAGCGGTGACATTCCACGGACCCCCGTGTCCCCGCGCGGCCTCGAAGCCGAGCAGCTGCACCGCGTTGGCGGTCCCCCCCTCGGTGACGAGGCTCGCGGACGCCAGCAGCAGCGGGTCCGCCCACTCGACTCCGGGCGTGGTGCGCGCCACGTACAGAGCCCGTTCGGGGATGTCGACCGAAGCGGTGGCCTGGCGGGTGTCGTGCGGCGCGATCCACACGTCGGTGACCACGCCGTCGGTGAGGAGGGTGTTCTTCTTCACGAGGCCCAGGAAGATGCCGAGCTGCTGGGCCCCCAGGAACGTGGCGAACACCACGCCCAGGAGGGCCCCGGCGAGCTTCATGCGGTCGTGCAGGGCCATGCGCAGCGCGGTGTCGAGCACCACGGACAGGCGGGCGCGCCACGCGGTCATGCGCCACCTCCGTCGACGAGCGGGAGCCCTGTGGCCACCCGCGCTGCCTCGAGGGCGAGCGCGTACCGGGCCTCGGCGCGAGCGAACGCCAACGCGGCGTCACGGTCGTCGCGGACAGCCAACGACACGTCCACCGCCGACCCCAGACCCGCTTCGTAGCGCTCCTGGGCCGCGCGCAGGGCCTCCGCGGCTGCGCTCCGTCGCGCTGCGGCGCTCTCGCGAGCCGACGAGGCGGCGGTCGCGTCGTCCAGGGCCTGGGCCAGGGCATCCTGCGCGGCGCGAACCACCTGCCGCTCCACGGCCTCGGCCTCGTGGAGCGCAGCGGACGTGCTGGCCAGGCGGGACTCGCGGGTCCCTCCGTCCAGCACGTTCCACTGGAAGGCCACGCCGGCAGACCAGGTATCCACCCGACCCGCGAACCCGGTCGCGTTCGAGAGGCGCTCCTGGGCGAACGCGCTCACGGTCGGCGCGTACCCCCAGCGGTCCCGCGACCGCTCCGCCACCCTGCACGCAGCGTCGTGGGCCGCAGCCACGACCGCCGGCGCGTCCGAGGCGCGGAGGCCGGCGGTCGCGAGCGGACGCGGAGCGAGGTCTCCAGGCACCTCCGAGAGCCCGGTGCGGGCACCCAGCGCTCGGGATGCGCGGGCGCGGTCGGCGCCGGCGAGCGCGAGCTCCTCGCGGGCGCGCTCGAGGTCGGCGGTGGCACGCAACACGTCGAGCGCAGTGCCCGTACCCGCCGCCCGCCGCACGGTCGCGGCCTCCACCAGGCTGCGGTTCGCCTCCACCGTCGCGGAGGATGCGTCGAGGCCCTCTTCGGCCGTGCGGAGGTCCCAAGCGGCCTGGACGACGGCGAGCAGCGCCTCCGCCACGTCGGCCTCCTCCCGGGCCTCGGCGGCGTCCCTGCAACGGACGGCAGCGGTGGTCGACGCGATCGCGGAGGCGTCGAAGAGGGGGACCTCGGCCCGCACGACGGCCTCGAGCTGGTCCAAGGGCGTGATGACCACGGGCTCCTGCCCGGGCAGCGAGACCTCCGCGGCCACCTGGTTGCGCGTGTACCCACCCGTGGCGGTGATGCGAGGCAACAGCGGAGACCGGGCTGCCCCCACTGCCGCAGCGGCCGCTTCCGTGCGGGCGTGGGCCGCGGCGAGCGCGGGGTCCTCGGTGAGGGCCGCCCGCAGCAACACGTCGACCCCGGCGTGGGCGACGGGAGAAGATATGAGTGTGCACACACTCACGATCCAGGGAACACTCAGGCGCTGCACACGGGTCATGGGATGCTCGCGTCAGGTCGAGGGGAGGGGGTCGATGCCGTTCCAGAGGGCGTCGACGAGGCCGCGCACGAACGTCGTGCTCGCGAGCGGCATGTGGGCTGCGAGGCCGGTCATCTCGGACATCGAGTGGGCGACGATCGCCCCGGAGAACACCCGCGCGAGGAGCTCCGGGTCACACCGCCGCACGCGGCCGGCGCGCATCTCGCGCTCGAACCACGCCGCCAGGATCTTCATTCCGGTGACCGGCGGCGGCTCCCCTGGGTGGCCGGCCCAGTGGTCGTTCGGGTTGCGGCTCCAGGCCAGCATCGT
>JBIKWC010000227.1:0-12234 GCA_044356535.1 Myxococcota bacterium | reverse complement strand
GGGCGGGCGGCCCACCCCGACCGTCAGCAGCCGGACCCGGTCCGCACCCCGGAGGTGGCGCAGACTCCGTCGTCTCCGCCCGGTGGACGTCGTTCGGCGCGGCGGCGGCGCCGTCCGCGCTGTCGCGGGGTGGGAGCTGCCCCCGACGTCGCGCCTCGCGTTCAACGAAAGATGGACCAGACGGGGGCTTGCGCCAGCGGGTGGCGGGCAGCGGGTGGTGGGAGGCGGGAGGTGGGAGGCGGGAGGCGGGAGGCGGGTGGGGAACACCGCCGCCCCGGCGCCGGCCCCGCCGGCGGAAGCTCGCGGCGGTTCACCGGGGACCAGACAGGACGAGGGACTCGAACACGCTGCGGACCCCCGCCAGGTCGTCGCCCCCTCCGCTCGACCCCCCGACCTGCGCGTCGCAGGCGTACGTCCCGGCCTGCGGGAACGTGCGGACCCGGTGGTAGGAGCGCTGCCCGTACCCGTGCCCCCCCTCGATGGTGTAGTCGCTGTCCCCGAACATCTCCGCGTGGACGGAGAGGGCCCCGCCGCGCACGAACCCGGAGACGGCGTCGGCGAACGTCGGCTTCTCGGGGAGGCGCGACAGGCGGACCGTGCGGAGCGGGCCGAGCGCGAGCGAGACCCCATCGGGTCCGGTCTGCGGCCGGGTCCCCGCGGGCACGGTGACGGTGATCCCGAGCGACGGCAGCGCGAGCACCTCGGCGCCGCGGTCGGGCGCGGCCTCCGTCCCTGCCGAGGCCGTGGTGCAGGCGGCGACGACCATCCAGACCCCCGTACGCATCCCGTGCCTCCGTGGGCAGACCTGTAACCAGCGGGGTCCTGGCGTCCGTCACCGTTCGGTATCCAGGGCGGAGCCTGCGTAACGACTCGGTCACTCCCACCCGGAGCGCGCTCCGGAGCGGCGCGTCGTGGATATCGGCTCCCCGAACGGAGTGCGCATGGGGTGGGCCTCGCTCCTGATCGTGGCGTGCGACTCGCCCGGGGCCCCTCCGGTCGCCGACGCGGCGCGCTGCACCCCGGACACCCAGGGCGACAGCGAGCTCCTGCTCCGGATCGATCCCGCCCTGGGCGCTCCCGCCGTCGTCGAGGTGGCGGGCGTGTCGTGCGTGGTCGGTGGGGCGGCGGTGGCGTCGATCGCGGTGCCGTCGTCGGAGGACCACCTCGTGCGCCTGGTCTTCCGGGACGCCGCCCACACCACGGTGGTCTGGGCGCCGTTCGCTGCGGGCGGGCGCCTCGTCTTCCACTGGACCACCGGGGCCTCCCCGGTGCGGTTCGAGGGTCGGCTCAGCGGCCCGGAGTTCGAGGCGTGCGCCGACCCCCTCGACGGGTGCCCGGTCGGCCGACTGCGGGGCTCCGGCGGTCGCGCGACCCCGCTGGTCCCCGGAGCGGACGGACTGGTCCACGTCTGGGACGGCTCCGAGGAGCTGCTGGTGGTGGCGCGCGCGGGCCGGGACTACCTCCCGTGGCGCGGTCCGAACGGTCAGGACCCGCCCGTCCGGTACGTCTTCGTCGAGGCGGTGGCGCGTTGAGCGCCCGGGGCCTCCTGCAGCGGGGGCGCGGGGCCAGAGGTCGGGGGTGGAGCGCCCGCAGGACGGGGAGCGGGCGCGGGCAGCGGGCAGCGGGCAGCGGGACAGGGCGGTGGAGCGGGGAGATCCGGGAGGGGGGAGTGGGCCCACGGCCCGCTCACTGTCGCCGGCGCAGCGCGAGCAGCCCTACCACCGCCAACCACCCAGCGCCCGGGGCCGTCTGGCACCGCGACTCGTCCGGCTCCTCCTCCGGCGTCGGCGCGGGGGCCGGGGTGCCGCCCCGCTCCGGGAGGCCCACCTGGGCCGGGGCCACGGTCGGGAGCCCGTCCTCGACCACCGCCGCCAGCGACACCGGGGCCGGCATCGCGGCCGCGCCCGTGGTGAGGCGGCTCGTCGCGCTCTCCATCGGGGGGCCACCGACCGGGGGGCCGCCCCACGAGCCCCGCTGCGGATTCTCGCAGGCGACCGCGCCCGCCCACGGGTGCAGGATGACGTACCGGCCCTGGAAGTTGTTCACGCCGCTGTCCCGCTGGACGGAGGTGTCGAGCCGCCGAGCGTGGCGATCTCGGCGTCGTCGAGGGGCGGGGTGGGGCAGGGGTCGCAGGAGCCGGCGTCCCAGGCGTACTCGGTGACGACGGTGCCGCGGCGGGCCACCTCGGAGAACACGGCCTCGTAGAACCCGCCGAAGTTCTCGCGGACGGCGTCCGTGACCCGGAGGTTGGTGGGGACGAAGGCGTTCGCGTAGTTCGCGACCTCGTAGCGCTGGCGATGGGGCGCGAGGACGTGGATCAGCAGGTCCTGGGTGCCGCGGCTGTTGAGGAGGCCGAGGCGGACGGGGAGCGAGTGGGTCTCGGCGTCGTAGTGGACGCGGAGCGGGCTCAATACCGCGCGGTCACCCTCGCGGACTCTACGGGCGGAGGGCGGTCCCGGCGCCCGTGGGGATTGGCGTACTTCTCGCGGTGCAGCCAGGTCTCGAGGCCGTTCGAGTCCTGGGCCGAGAGGATGACCACGTCGTGCTCGCCGACCTCGAACCGGGCCTCGACCGGGATGGACTGGGGTCCGGCGTGGCGCCGGGGCGGCGGGGTCCCTGCAGGTGGTCCGGCAGCCGACTGCCGGGCGGAGGGGCGCCTTCTGGTCGGGGCGGACCCGGAGAGGCACCTGGGTGTCCCACCCCGGGCCGGCGTGGTGGCCCGGGGCGGACGCGACGTGGTGCCGGTCGAGGGGGCAGGTGGCGAGCGGCGCGGGCCGCACTGTTCGTGTCGGCAGGAGGTCGCGCCGGGGCGGACGTCGTGCACACCGGAGGTCGTGCAGGCGCCAACGTCTGGCCGGCGGCATCAGCCAAACGTCCGGCGGCCACGTCCGGGTTAGAATCCCTCGGAGAGGTCGTCATGGTGAACGCCGTCGCACCGTACCTGCCGAGTCCCGAGTCCCTCGTCTCCACGTGGCGGCGGTTCGGGGAGTTTGGCCCGGCGTACCGGATCGATGCAATCGAGCACGTTCTCGACACCGGCGAGACCGTCTACAGGGTGTCCGTCCCCGGGCCTCGCGACGGCGAGGTGCTCGCGCGGCGGTACTCGGAAGTCCTCGCCGATCCCGAGGCCAGCTGATGTACGCAGTCGCGTTCGACCTGGTGGTCACCGACACCAAGCAACATCACCCGAAGGGCGATCCCTCCGCGGCCTATCGCGACATCTACGAGGTTCTCGTCTCTCGGCACGGGTTCGAGTGGAAGCAGGGCAGCCTGTACACCCTCAACGACGATGACATGGCCAAGCTCTTTGCTGCTGTCATGGACCTCAAGGCGATGTCCTGGTTCCCGAAGAGCGTGCGCGACATCCGCGCGTTCCGCGTCGAGCAGTGGTCCGACTTTACTCCGATCGTCAAGGGCCGGGTGTGATGGCTTCAGCAGCGCCCTGAAGTCCGGACGGGGGGCAGGTGGCGAGCGTCGTGGGCCGCACTGTTCGTGTCGGAACGGCGTCGCGCGACGCGGGCGTTGCCCACCCCGACCGTCAGCAGCCGGACCCGGTCCGCACCTCGGAGGCAGTTCAGGTGCCAACGTCTCCGCAGGGTGGACGTCGCTCGGCGAGGCGGACGCGCCGGTCTGCGCTGTCGCGAGGTGGGGTGCCGGCCCGGACGTCACGGCTCGCGTCCAACGTCCGATCTGACGGCCCGACCACCCCTCCTTCGTCGGGCTGGCCGCCTGCAGCTCATCGGGGCGTTGACCGCATCGAGAGGGCGAGCCGTTGCGCGGGCCGAGGGAGGCCCGACAGCGTGGTGGCTGGCGACGAGGTCGCGGCGGTCCGCCGAGGTGGAGGTGGTGGCCGTTCGGGAGGTGGAGCAGGGGCGCATGACGGCGGTCCCTGCCCCGAATGTCCGACCAGCGTGGCCGGAACGTACGTTCAAGGGTACGCTAGCAAATACAGGAGCTCCTCATGGCCAGGGTTGCCCTTGATCTCGAGGCTGACATTCAGCCCGTCTCGGACTTCCGCGCCAACGCTTCCGCGATGCTCCAGCAGGTCCGCGATACGGGCAGACCGCTGGTCCTCACGCAGCGAGGACGCGGCGCGGCGGTTCTTCTCGACATCCGTTCGTATCAGCACATGGTGGACGAGCTCGACGAGCTTCGAGACGTCCACCGCGGACTCGCCGACGTCACCGCGGGCCGCCTGGTCGACCACGAACAGGCGATGGTCCGCTTGGCCGCCCGCCTGAAGGCCTGACCGGTGCAGGTTCGGTGGACCGAGTTCGCGCTGGACCAGCTCGAGCAGCTCGTCGACCAACTCGCCGAGAGACGCAGGGAACCCGTTCGTCGACGCATGGTGCAGCACCTGATGGAGCGAGTCGGGGCCTTGGCCGACCTGCCGTGGTCGGCGCCACCCTGGCGGCCGGCAGGAGACGACTCGTTCCGACGACTCGTCGTCGACGAGCACATCGTCCTGTACCGCGTCATCGAGACAGAGGAAGCCGTGTTCATACTCGCGGTGCGACATGGCCGTGAGCGTCCCCCGGAACCCGGCGATGTTCCGGTGCGCTAACCGGCTGAGGAAGAGAGGCTCGTTGCGCCAGGTGTCGGCGACGCGGTCTCCGACCGGGGAAGCGCCGACAGCGGAAGTGCCGACCGGGCGGGCAGCTCGTCGGCGTCGAGGTCTCCGACGGGGGGAGCTCCGAGGAGGGCCGCGCTCGGCCGCGCCAGCGGAGGGCGGCATGAGGTCGCGCCGGGCGGGCGGACAGGTGGCGAGGGGTCGGCGGGGCTTCCAGGGCGCGCCGGTCAACGCATTGACCGGTCGCGAGCGACGTCGGCGCCACGGCGAGCGTCAGGGAGGGGGTTCGGGAGGCAGTGCCGAGGTGGGACGCGGTCGGCTCGGTCGGAGGTCGCGGTCGGTGGCGGGCAGCGGGCCAGCGTCGCGGTTGTCGGCGAACGGCCGGGCAGGACGTCGTGCTGCTCGGGTGGGCCAGCAGAGCGCGGCGCTGGTGGCCCTTGCGGGGTCCGCTCGGCGGAGGTCGCGCTCTCCTCGCGGTCTCCGCTCGGCGGACGCGGAGTGGTCGACCGTCGCATCCGACACGAACGCAGCGCCCGGCGAACGTGGCGGCTGGGAGCTGCGGCAGGTGCGCTCGTCGGAGGCGTGCTCGGCGAGCGGACGCGGCTCGCGTCCAACGTCGGATGGACCAGACGGCCGCCCGTCCCCTCGCTCCGCTCGGGCGCGGCCAGCCGCAGGTCATCGGAGCGTTGACCGCTTCGGGGGTGGTCATGGCCCGCGAGCGCCGCGTCCCGGACCTCCCACAGCGGAGCCGGCGACCCGGACCGATCGACCGATGGGGACTGCGACGACCCCTCGAACGAGTAGACCCTCGTGTATCGGGCCGTCCGGTCCGGTCGGCGCTGGTCGCTCTTGATGTCGCCGGTCAGGACCTCGTGGAGGATCGCGCCGAGCCCCCACAGATCGCTCTTCCGGAGCGCCTGTTCCGTGGGCCTCCCCGGCCCCGGGATCGACGGCAGGCACCTCCGGTCGCCCCACTGGAATCCGCCCAACACCACGCGGTGATCCCCGAACAGGACGTTCTCCGAGATCACCCCGAGGTGTGCGAGCCCCGCCTCGTGGACCGCGGCCACCGCCCAACACACCCCGCACAAAGGGGCAGGAACGTGAGCCGGGCCGGGAGGGAGGCCGAGAGCCCGAGGTCGAGCGCCTGGCTGGGCGGGAGGGGCTCGAACACCACGTCCGTCACGCCGTCCCGCGTTCCGCGCTCGACGCCCTGGTGGAGGTGCGGGTGCACGACCGCCAGCATCGCCCGCAGCCGGACCCGGTCGTCCTGCGTCACGCACCTGGCCTGGAACAACGTTCCGCCGCGTTCCGGGGTGGGGGTGGCGAACGCCGCCTCGAACGCCCTCCGCCCGGCCTCCCGGTGGGCAGCGGTGAACAACCGGGACCACACCAACGCACACTCCGCCAGGTCCGGCCGCACCTCCGGCAGCCACCCGAGCATCCGCCGCAGGAGTCCGACCAACGCTCCGGTCCGCTCCCCGTCCTTGGGAACCCGCGGGACCACCAGGGTGTGCGAGACCCCGGCGTCGTACCGGAGTGGGTCGGGGTCGAGCGCCACGGCGCGACCACAGAACACGTCGAGCAGCGTGCCGACGACGACTGCGACGGCGCCGCCGACGCCATCGTGTCGGACGCCTGCCTGACGAGCATCGTGGACGACGAACCCACGGTGTTCCTCGCCGTGCAGTGGTGCGCCGAGACCCGCTGACCCCCCGCGGGGGACTCCGCTCCCGCCGTGACGGGCCCGGCGCGGCTCGCAGTCCCGGGTCGATGTTCGCGGATTGTTCGGTCGGGTCCGCGGCCCGCCCCGATAGGCATCCCAGGTCCGGATTCGAACCATCGAAGCCCGGGAATGTGGGGGCCACATGTGGGGTCTGTGGGTGAGTTTGAGCGCGTCTGCGCAGGACAGCGGGGCCGACCTGCTCGATGTCGCGCGCCGCGCGGCCGTCGTCGATCAGGTGTTGGCCGACCACGCCGCGTGGATGAGCCAGTCCCGGGTGTTCGGCGTCGACCAGCGCGTGCGCGTCGCGACCGACCTCTCGATGTACCTCGTGTCCGACCTCGCGCTGACGACCGAGGCCGAGGGTACGTTCCCCGTCGAGCTCTCGCGCTCGTTCTCCGGGTTCCAGGTCGAGGTCCTCGGCCCCCCCGGCGAGGACGGCACCCCCGGCGAGCAGGTGTTCTGGCTCGGCGGCGGCGGGCTCGCCTACGGGCTGTCCCGGCCGTACCTGCTGCCGCTCCCGGCCGTCGCGACCGGCACGGGCACCGCCGCGCCGACCGAGCCGGCGTCGCTCGGCGACCTCGAAGGGGAGCAGTACTCCGACGAGCAGTACACCGTCGGTGGCCGGTGGCGCGGCTTCTCGCTCGCCGGTGCGTGGGCCCGCGGGCAGGTGCTCTCCGCCACCGACGACGGCCGGGCCGACGTCTCCACCCTGGAGCAGCGCCTGAACCGGGGCCAGCTCACGTTCGACAGCCCGGTCGGCCTGTCCTTGTCCACCCGGTGGGCGTTCGGCGGGGCCCTCGAGAACGTGGCCGTGGACCTGCGCGTGAACGAGGCGCTGGAGCGCGTGTCCCCGGCCGCCGTCCCGCGGAAGGCGCCTCAGTTGGCGCTCGCGTTCCGCAAGTCCGACTACGGCGCGGACGACGCCCGCAGCCACCCCCGCGTGCTCGGCGCCGGTGTGTCCCAGGACTTCGCCGCCGCCCTGTTCGCCGGGCGTTCCGTCGACCAGCCCGCCCTCACGGCGAAGGCCCGCGCCCAGCTCGATCTGGACGTGGTGTCCCCTGCCGTGCAGCTCGGGCTCGCCGAGGCCGAAGTGGGGTGGTCCGGGCGACTCCTGATCGGCGCCCACGGCGGCGGGAGCTGGTACCACGACGACGCGCTCACCGCGGTCGTGGGGACGAGCGGCGTCGCGGGCACCAGCGCCGGCGGCCACCTCGGGTGGTCCACCCGCTCGGCACCCTGCGAGCGCGGATCTGGCGCCCCGGGCGCCGTGTGTGTGCCGAACTTCGGGCTGCGCGGCGTCCTGAAGTTCGACTACCGCCAGAGCTGGGCGGAGGAGCTCCGGTATGTCGCGGAGTACGCCGGAAAACCACAGACGTTCGTGTACGTCGAGCTCTTGGGAGGTGCGTGATGGGACGGTGGGTGCTGGTGGGGTCGTTGCTCGGGCTGAACAGCGGCTGTGCAGCAGGGGCGCGGATGATGCTGTTCACCGGGACGCCGGCCTTCGTGCTCACGGCCGCACCGGAGCGGAGGGGGACGCTGTTGACCGTCTCGGGCCTCGACCCCGAGGACCGCGCGGACGACCTCTGCGGCCCCGACGACGGCGAGTCGTGCCACGACGACGTGTTCGTGGGCCTGTTGTTCTACCGGTCCGACACCGGCGCGTACGGGGACTACGTCGAGCTCGGCCAGGTCCTCGAGGAGTCCGAATGGTTCGATCCTGCACCGCCGGGCCCGGACACCGCCTGGCGGGCCGCGACCGTGCGCCAGGAGCTGGACGCCGAAGGAGCAGCGCTCGAACCGTACGTCGACGAGGTGTCGACCGCCGCCGGATTCTGGGTGGAGGCCTCGGCACCCGCCGAGTAAGAGGGGCCCGGGGGGCGGGATGTTCCGGGTGCGGCGCGGCGCGGTCGACCTCGAGCGACGGGTGCTGCGGACCGCCGACGGCCCCGTCGAGCTCACCCCGATCGAGGTCGCCACGCTCGCCCACCTCCACCGCACTGCCGGCCGCGTGGTGACCCGCCAGGAGCTGTTGGCGCGGGTGTGGGGCTACGCCGAGGCCTCCCGCTCCCAGGCGGTCCACGTCGCCATCCGCAGGCTCCGCGCCAAGCTCGAGCGCGATCCCGCGAACCCGGAGCACCTCCGCACCGTGGCCGGCGTCGGGTGGGTGCTCGAGGTGTTGCCCGAGGACACGGGCCTCGTGGGCCGCGACGACCTGCTCGCCGAGGTGTCGACCCGGCTCGATTCGCCCCTCGTGACGCTGGTCGGGCCCGGTGGCATCGGCAAGACCTCGCTCGCCCGGGCGGTGCTCACGAGACAGCCGGGCCGGTTCGTGGACCTGTCGGCGGCGACGACGACCGCCGAGCTCGAGTCCGCCGTGGCGGCGGCCCTGGGGGTCAAAGAGCCGACCGCCGTCCTCGCGCGCGCAGGGCTCGTGGTGCTCGACAACCTCGAGCAGCTCGGAGACGAGGCCGTGGGCCCGATCGCGGGGTGGCTCGACGCGGGCGCGCGGCTGCTCGTGACCACCCGCGTCCGGCTGCCCCTCGCGGGCGCGGTGATCGAGGTCCCGCCGCTCGCCGAGGCCGACGGCGTCGAGCTCCTGGCGCGACGGGTGGGCGGCGAGATCCGCCGCGACGGCCTCGGGCCCCTGGCGACCGCGCTCGAAGGGAACCCGCTGTGCCTCGAGCTCGCCGCCCCGCGGCTGCGCGTGTTCACCCCCGAGGCGCTCCTGGCGCGGCTGTCCGACCGGTTCGACCTCCTCCGCAGCCGCGACCCCGCCCGACCCGAGCGCCAGTCCGCGCTCGACGCCTCGATCGCGGCCTCCGTTCACCTGCTCGAGCCTCCGCTCCGCGCCGCCCTGCGGGCCCTGGCCCTGTTCCGGGCTCCGTTCCGGCCCGAAGCCGCCGAGGCGGTGATCGGGCCCGGCGCGGTCGACGCTCTGCAGGAGCTGCTCGACGCCTCGCTGGTCCACCGCGCGGGGGAACGCCTCGCCCTCCTGGTCTCCGTCCGCGAGTGGTGCGAGCGCGAGGACACACCTGCGGAGGCCGCGTTGGCCCGCCACGCCGCGTGGTTCGCGGCGACCGACCCGAACCGCGTCGAGCCGACCGACCTCCCCGACCTCGTGGCCGCCACGCGGTGGGCGCTCGGCCACGGCGGCCCGGCGGCGGCGCTCGCCCACATCGTGGGGTCGGCGTCCACGCGGTTCGAGGTGCCGGGCGCGGCCGGGCTCCTGGCCGAGGCCGCCTCGGGGGCCACCGGTGCCGCCCGGGTGCGGCTGGTGCGCCTGCGCGCCATGTTGCTCGCCCGCACCGGCCGCCCGGAGGAGGCGCTCGCGTCGCTCGAGGGCCTGGACTCCGACGACCCGCTGCAGAAGGGGCTCACCCGCGAGAGCCACGGCCTCGTGCTCCACCGCCTGGGTCGGTTCCCGGAGGCCGAGGTCCAGCTCGCCGCCGCCGAGGCGATCTTCGCGGGCGCGACGCTCGGCGCGAACCAGGTCACCGCCGGCCTCAACCACGCGGGCACGTTGCGGGCCCAGGGGCGCACCGACGAGGCCCGCGAGCGGATCCGGGCCGCCCTCGCCCTGGCCCGCTCCCTGGGTGACGTGCAGCTCGTCGCCGGGGCGACCGTGAACCTCGCGGCGGTCGAGCCCGACCCGGCGGTGGCGGCGGCCCTCAACCGCGACGCGATCGCCTTGTTCGACCGGCTCGGGAACCACTTCGCCGCTGGCTCCGCGCGCTTGAACCTGGCGTGGGCGCGCTTCCTCGAAGGCGGCGTCGACGAGGCCGACACGCTGGCGACCCGGGCGCTCGAAGCGCTGGGGCCCCTGGACCTGGCCGGGAGGGCGCGCGCGCGGTCGATCCGGGGGGCGGTGGCCGGCGCCCGGGGCCACCCCGAGCAGGCGCGGGGCTGGCTCCTCGAGGCGAGGCTCGACGCGGAGCGCGCCCGCGACGCCCGCCTCGTCGAGGCCCTCGACGAGCAGCTCCAGCGCCTCGGGTGAACGGCGTGCCGGCCCGCCGCGCCACGCAGGGTGTTCTGGGCCCGGAACGCCGGGCTCAGCTGCACTGGGTGAGCCAGTCCCCCTGGCACTGGGCCGCGGTGACGCAATCGTAGAACGTGGCGTCGAGATCGTAGACCCAGTCGCATGGCTCGGCCATGTCGGTTCGGCAGGTCGCCGTCGCGTATCCGCCCAGGCAGCCGCAGTAGACATCCGCGAACGCCACGCACTCCGCGCGGGGCCCCGTGCCGCCGGTCGGTGTGGGCCCGGTGCCGGTGGTGCTCGCGCACGCGATTGCACGGGCGTTCGTCTCTCCCGGAACAACAGTTCTGCCCGCTCGGCACGGCGAGGCCTTCCGTCGCCGCGGGTGACCCCGACCCGCGTGCTAGCATGCGCCCCGATGGCGCAACTGCAGCAGGACGCCCGCCACTACACCGTGCTCGGTCTGATCGGACAGGGCGGCCACGGACGCGTGTACCACGCCCGGATGCACAGCGGCGGCGGGTTCCAGAAGGACGTGGCCATCAAGCTCCTGAAGGACGAGGACGCGCACCCGAAGCTCTTGCAGCGGTTCCGGGACGAGGCCCGGATCCTCGGCCTCATCCGCGATCGGGCCATCGTCACCGTGGACCCTCCGGCCCGGCTCGGGGGTCGGTGGGCGATCATCATGGAGTACGTCGAGGGTGTGTCCACCCTGCAGCTCCTGCGGGCCGCGCCGCTGCCGCCGACGGTCGCGCTCGAGATCGTGCAGGAGGTCGCCCGGGTGCTCGACAAGGTCTACCGGGCGGCCGGCCCGGACGGACGGCCCCTCCACCTCGTGCACCGCGACATCAAGCCGGGCAACATCCAGATCACGCGCGACGGCGACGTGAAGCTCCTCGACTTCGGCATCGCCCGCGCGGACTTCGACGGCCGGGAGGCCATGACCGGCACCGAGCTCGGCGGCACCTTCGGGTTCATCGCCCCCGAGCGCCTCGTGGGCATCGACTCCCCGGCCAGCGACATGTACGCGCTCGGCGTGACCCTGCGGGTGTTCCTGACGGCCGAGAAGGCCACCGGGCTCGAGCCCGGCACGTTCGCGACCCTGCCCGCCGAGGCGCTCAAGGTCGCGATGCTCGCCGAGGATCTCCGGTGCGAGGACCACGAGCGGCGGCCCACCGCCCGCGAAGTCGAGCGGCTGGCGCGCGAGCTCCGCGCACAGCTCGACGGGCCCACGCTGCGGGAGTGGGCCGACCTCGAGGTCCCGAAACAGCTCCGGCAGCAGGAGGACGAGCTCGTGGGCTCCGTGCTCACCGAGTCGTTCGACCTCGAGCAGGTGACCGGCCTGACCCACGCGCCGCGCTCGCGGCTGCGGGTCCTGTTCGGGATGGGGTTGATGGCGTCTTCGGCGATGATCGTCGGAGGGCTCGCCGCGCTCGTCCTCCTCGGGGCCGCCGGGTTGTTCCTGCTCCGGCCCGCGGCCCCGACGGTGGAGACCGCCCTGGTGCCGGTGTCCGCCCCCGTGTCCGCCCCGGCTCCGGCGCCGGTCCCCGCTCCGGCGCCAGTCCCCGCTCCGGCGCCCGCTCCCCCCGAGCCCCCGGTCGTTCCGGGGCCCGCCGCGCCGGTCGCGCCCGCGGCACCGAAGCCCGCGGCACCGAAGCCCGAACCGGCAGGCGCGGCCCTCGTGACCGTCGACATCACCGCGGCGGCGCCGTCGCAGGTGTACCTGGACGGCGTGCGGATCGGGATCACCCCGCTGCGCGGCCAGCCGGTCGGGACGGGGAGCCACCTCCTCCGCCTCGTCGCCCCGGACGGAAGCGCCGTGGAGGGCAAGGTGCTGATGGGGACAGGTAGGATAAGGGCCTCCGCCATGGTCCCGCTGCATCGCCGGCTTCCCTGGGCATGGGCTGGAGGGTAGCACGAGTCGTGCGGTCGGTGCGGCGTTGACGCTGGCCCGGTGGAAACGCG
>JBIKWC010000026.1:0-45670 GCA_044356535.1 Myxococcota bacterium | reverse complement strand
CGACCAGAGCCAGGCCGTGCCGGTCGTGGGCACCATCGACTGCGACTGGCCCCCGCTGAACCTCTGGGCCCAGCTGACCATGAACGATGTCAGCGGCACCCTGGACGGGTGGGTGTCCGGGTCGGACCTCGACGGGACGACCTCCGGTGAAGACGGGAACCAGATCTTCGTGTGGTCGGACGACTGGACGGCGACGGTCACGAACGACCGCATCGACGGCACGTTCGACGGCGGCACCTTCCTGGTCGACAACTACACGGCTACGTTCACCGCGCACCTCCGCTGACCGTCAGCCGGTGCCGAGCGACCCCGTGAGGCGGCCGAGCAACGAGGCGCGCGTGACGGACCAGCGCTCGTCGGCTTCGCGGACGTCGCGCAACCGGGTGCGGAGCGACACGATGTCGGGGCTCGTCCCCTGCTGCGGGCCGAGCTGATCCGCCTGCTGGACCGCGAGCGCGGCGAAGGCGAGCGCGGCCTCCGGTCGCCCGCGCCGATCTGCGTCGTGGAACCGGAACCAGGCCTCCCGGAGCGTGACCACGTCGGCTCCTGCCTGCCCCAGCGACTCGACGACGGTCTGGACCTCCTCGACCTCGGCGACGAGCGCCTGTCGTGCCTGCTCTCGCTGCGCCGTAGCGACCGACTTCGTGGTCACGCTCGAGTACCCGACCGTCCCGAGGATCAGCGCGAGGAGCAGGACACCCACGACCCCGCCCGCGAGCCAGCGCGGGTTCCATGGCGCTGGCTCCGGTTCTGCCGGTGGGCCGGCCACTGCGGGCAGCGGCGCGGGGGGATCGACGAGCCCGCGGGGCACCGCTGGGTCCGAGGGTTGGTCCAGGTAGTCGGGTAGCGGTGCGCCCGGCGGCGGCGCCGGGCGGCTCCTGCGGTCCGGCATCTGGTACGGGATGACGAGACCCGGCTCGTCGGAGGCCCGGCCCGGGTTGGTGCGACCGGTGGAGGGCCGCTCTCCCGGGTCTGTGCGGCCGGGGTTGGTCTTCGGGCGCGCGAGCGGCGCCTCGCCCGGGTTGGTGCGTCCGGTGCGAGGGGGGGGCTCGGTGTACAACGTGGTCGCGAGCTCGTCTACCGGGGTCAACGTGCGGAGGAGGTCCTCGAGACCGGTGGGATCGACCCAGATGGGCATGGACGGCGCGAGCTCGATGCGCTTCTCGAACAGGGGCGCAGACGGCGGATCGGGCGGGAGGCGCTCGCGGGCTGCTTCGAGCGCCTGCCGGAGCTCGGCCATGGATCCGTAGCGCAGCTCCGCCTCGTACTTGCACGCCTGCAGGATGATCGGGCGCACCACCTCGGGCACCCCGTCGAGCAGGCGGTCCCGGCTGTCGGCCAGGAACAGCTCGGTCGACGTCCGGGCGGTGAGCATGGTGAACAGCGTGGAGGCGAGCGCGTAGACGTCGGCGCTCTCCGTGACGGAGTGGGCGTCTGCCCGCTGCTCCGGTGGCATGAACGCGAAGGTGCCCATCGCGGCCCCGTTGGCGGTGAGCTGGGCGGCGTCCTCGGCCCGGGCGATGCCGAAGTCCGTGAGGATCGACCGGCCGTCTTCGTGGATGAGCACGTTGTGCGGCTTCACGTCGCGGTGCACGATGCCCTGCGCGTGGGCGTACTCGAGGCCGTGACCCCCAGCGCCATCTGTGGCGGCATGGCGCCGTTGCGCTTCATCCAGTCGATCACCGAGCCACCGCGCGCCAGGTCCATCACGAGGTAGGGCACTGCCCCCGCGGTGTCGACGTCCACCACGGGCATGAGGTTGCGGTGCGCGAGGCGGGCCATCATCTGCGCTTCCCCGTCGAAGCGCGCGCGCACCGGGCCATCGTGGAGGAACTGCGGCGCGAGCACCTTCACCGCGCGCCACAGCTCGAGCTTGAGGTCCCACGCCAGGTACACCTTCGCCTGCGCCCCTTTGCCGATGGGCCGGACGATGGCGTAGCGTTTGTCCAATCGCGGCGGAGCGACAGGGGGCGCGGTCGATGGCGGTTCGGAGCTCAAGAGGGCGCCACCGTACCACCAGCGCCGCTCACCTGCGGCCGCCGAACACCCGGTGCGCGGCGAGGAAGGTCCCGAGGTGCACCGCCACGACCTTCGAGACGTCCTCGGTGTAGCCACCGGCGAGGACCCACATCACGGGGACGCCGCGGCGGAAACAAGCCTCGAACACCAGCTGGTCGCGTTCGGCGAGATCCGGGTGGTCGAGGAGCAGCGGGGAGTACGGGTCCTCGCGGTACGGGTCGGCGCCGGCCTGGAACAGCACCACGTCGGGCCGGGACCGCTCGAAGGCCGCGTCGAGCGCGTCGGCCACGACGCGAAGGTGCTCGGCGCCACGCAGCCCGGCCCGGAGCGCCACGGAGCGGCAGTTCTCGGTGTCCGGCGCGACGAACGCGGTGACGTCCTTGATCGCGCGGTTCTGTTCGTAGCCGTTCCCGTAGCAGGACAGCTGGTGGGCCCAGGGCCGGCTCGCGAGCAGCGAGGCCGTCCCGTTGCCGTAGTGGAGATCGAGGTCCACGACGAGCGCGCGGGAGAACCGCCCCTCGGCCCGCAGGGCCTCCATCGCCACCACGAGGCCGTTGAACGTGCAGAACCCCTCGCCGTGGTCGGCGTGGGCGTGGTGGAAGCCGCTGGCGAGGTTCCCGCTGCAGCCGGTCTCGAGGGCGCGGCGCAGCGCGAGCACGCAGCCGCCGTTCGTCCAGCGCACGGCCTCGGCGAGGCCCTTGGACCACGGGAACTTCTGGGACTCCGCGAGCGCCTGCGGGGCGCCCGTGGTCACCGCCGCCACGTACGCGGCCGTGTGGACGCGCAGCAGCTCGGTGTCCGTCACGGGCTCCGGCGCCTCGATCGTCACCGGGGCGCCGCACCGCTCGATGGCCTCCCGCACCAGGCCGAACTTGCGGATGGGCATCACGTGGGGCCCGAGGTCCGCGAAGTACCTCGGCGAGTGGACGACAGGCAAAGAGCTCACGCCCGCCCCGTCGCGGAGGTCAGGTGCTCCAGGACCTCCTGGACGTGGCGCTCCGCGAACACCAGCGCCGGCCGGAACCGGATCGTCCGGGTTCCGGAGCCCCCACACTCCACACCCTGGACCCGCAGCGCCCCGAGGACGCGCGCGAGGTCGGCGGGGGTGGGGACGTCGATGGCTGCGAACGTGCCGAGCCCGCGCGCGTTCGAGTAGAACCCCGCGTGGGTGAGCCCGGTGAGCCCGCGGACCAGGGCCGCGCCGACCGACGCCGTGTGCTCCACGAGGTGGTCGCGCCGGATGACCTCGAGCATCACGTCCCAGTTCGCCAGGCGGAAGGGGTCTCCCAGGAACGTCTGGAAGATGCGGTACGGCTCGGCCGGCATCACCTCGGGCTTGCAGTGCACGCCGCCGAACTGGAACTTCTTGGACCAGGTGACGAGGTCCGGCGGGTCGTCGAGGTCCCAGTGTTCGTGGGCCCAGAACCGGCCGGTCGCGCCCGCCGCGGTCTGCACCTCGTCGGCGACGAACAGCACCTCGTACCGGCTGCAGAGCGACCGAAGGGCCCGGAAGAAGGCGGGGCTCGCGTGCCGATCGCCGCCTTCGCCCTGGATCGGCTCCACGATCAGCGCCGCCACGGTGTGCGCCTCCCGCCGGAACACGGCCTCGACCTGCTCGAGGGCCCGGGACTCGGCGGCGGCGTTCTCGGCGGCGTAGTCCGCGAGCGGGAACCGGTTGGCGGGGAAGGGGAGGACCGGCCACGCGAACGCGGGGAAGTCGAGCTTGTGGATGGCCTTCGACCGCGTGGCGGACAACGCGCCCAGGGTGCGTCCGTGGAAACCCCCTTCGAAGGACAACACCTTGAGCTGGTTGATGCCCGGCTGGCGGTTGAACATCACCTCGCGGGCGTCCTCTTCGGTCGACGGGCCCCCACGCAGGCGGCGCGCCTTCCAGGCGAACGCGATCTTCAGCGCGTTCTCGACGGCCTCCGCGCCGGAGCCCACGGTCACGATCTGGCTGCAGCCCTTCGGCGAGACCCCTGCGAGGGCGCGCTCGGCGACCTCCACCCACTCCGCCGGCGGCGCGACCCCGAGGGACGGTCGGAACCCCTTGCACCAGTCGAAGCGCCCGGCCTTCCAGGCTTCGTCGAGCGCGGGGTGGTTGTAGCCGACGGGCACGGTGGCGATGTGGCCGTAGATGTCGAGGAACGTGTTGCCGTCGATGTCGACGAGGTAGTTGCCCCGGGACCGCACCCCGTCCTGGTACACGTGGATGGGCCGGGCGTCGGCGAAGGCCTGGTGGCGGATCCGCAGGGCCTCGGTCTTCGGACCGGGGACCGCGGTGATCACGTTGGCGCGGGCGGGCTCACCGGGGAACGGGGGCGCGAGATCGACGGACACGGGGGCCTCCTGGGCGCGGTGCTCATGGTACGCCGGGGCGGGACACCGGGGCGAACGCGGCGGGATCGTCGGTGGTCGTGGGCGGCGACCACAGCGGCACCGGGTCGACGTCCGACGCCGAAAGCGCGCGAGCGCGGATCACCGCCAGCTGGTCTCCCTGGATCGCGGGTGCGTGGATGTCCTGCAGGCCGTCGAAGACCGCGGCGAGGTGCGTCCGGTCGAGCGCCTCCTGGTCTTCGCGGCCCGGGAGCCGCACCAGCAGCACCAACGGAACCGGCACCGCTGCGACCCCCAACGCCGCGAGGTCGCGGAAGTCGGGCTGGGCGTACGGGACCAGCGCGGGCGGCACCACGCGGAACCCGGCGCGGCCGTAGGCGACGAGCCGGATGCGGGTGTCGGGCTTGTCCCCCTCCACGAACTCCATCTCCGCCACCAGCACCCGGAGGGCGTCGGGGAGCCCCTGCGCAGCGGCGTCCTCGCGGGCGAACGCAGCGGGGGCGGCCCGCAACACGGCGGCCAGGCCCGACCTGCGCCACGCGGGGTTCACGAGCGTGTGCGACATCAGCGCCACGATGCAGCGCTGGGCCCGCAACAGCGCGGTGAACCCATCGCGAACGGCAGCCAGCCGCCCGTCCGCGGTGTGCGCGACCAGCAGGTGGTACCGCACGGTCGCGGCTGGGTCGGGCCGGAACAGCCAGCGCTCCAGGACCTCCTCGCGCTCGATCTCGTTGGCGGGCCCGAAGAACGCGGACAACGCCGCGTACGCCTCCCGAAAGACCGGCAGGTCGCCAGCGTCGGCGGTGACCTCGCGGAGCTGCAGCCCCTCGAGGGCGGACACCGCGCGAGCTGCCCCGTCCTGCCCCGCCGTGTCACCGGGCGCGAGGTCGCGTGGATCGAACGGGAAGGGGCGCACTCAGCCCGACTTGATCTCGGTCCAGAGCTGGTCCCAGACCGCGATGGCAGCGCCGAGGTCCTTCTGGTATTCGAGGCGCTTGAGCTCCTCGTCGGACGGGTAGGCCACGGGCTTCTCGGGGGTGGCCTTGGCGTTCGGCGTGCCGTAGCCCGTGAAGTCGGCGATCTTCGTCGCGACCTCGGGGCGCAGGATGTAGTTGAGGAACCGGTGGGCGGCGCGCTTGTTCTTCGAGGCGGCGGGGATGACGAGCGAGTCGGTCCAGATCCCGGCGCCCTCCTTCGGGAGCGCGTACTTGATCTGGTCGTTCTCGACCGCGGCCTGCATCGTGTCACCGTTCCACAGCTGGGCGATCCACACGTCGCCTGCGACGAGCTGGCCCTTCACCGGCGCCGAGATGTACGCCTTGAGGAGCTCCTTCGACTTCATCGCGTCGGCCTTGGCCTCCTTGAGCTCGGCGTCGACCGTCGAGTTGAGGGAGTGCCCGCGGTACTTCAGCCAGGAGCCGAGCACGTCCCGCAGGTCGTCCATCTGCGTCATCTTGTTCTTGTACTTCGGGTCGTGGAACACCGCCCACGAGTCGGGCGCCGGGTTCACCTTGTCGGCGCGGTACGCGATGCCGGTGGTTCCCCACAGCCAGGGGACCGAGTACTGGTTGTTGGTGTCGAACGTCGGGTTGACGAACATCGGGTGAACGTTGTCCCAGTTCTTGAGGGACTTCTTGCGGAGCGGATGGAGCAGGTTCTGCGCCGAGAGCACGGTCACCATGTAGCCGGTGGGGCACACGAGGTCGTAGCCGCTGGCCCCGATCTGGACCTTGGCCACCATCTCCTCGTTCGACTCGTAGGTGTCGTACGTGGTCTTGATGCCGGTCTCCTTCTCGAAGGCGGGGACCACGTCCTCGGCGATGTAGTCGCTCCAGTTGTAGATGTGGAGCTCCTTCGTCTCGTCGCCGAGCTCGGACTCGTCGTCTTCGCCCTCGCCGTCGGCCTTGCCTTTCCCCTTGCCCTTGGCCTTGCCGTCGTGCTCGCCGCCTTCGGCGTGCCCCTTGTCCGCGGGCGCGGTGCCGCCTCCACAGGCGTCGAGCAGCGTGACCACGGTGCCCGCGCTGGCGCCGGCAGCGAGCAGCTTCACGATGAAGGAGCGGCGGTCGACAGCCCCCGCGAGAAAGCCCTGGAACAGGGAGTCAGCTTCCTTCTTGTCCATGAAACCTCCGAAGATACTTGGGAAACGGGCGAGGGGCGAATCAGCTCTCGACGGCCAGCGGCTTGTCGCGGCCGAGGCGCTCGGACAGGAACAACAACACCGTGGTGGCGAGCAACACGATGGTCGAGACCGCGTTGATCGAGGGCTCGATGTTCTTGCGGACCATGGTGTACACCACGATGGGCAGCGTCGCGCTGCCCTGTCCGGACACGAAGCTCGTGATCACGTAGTCGTCGAACGACATGGTGAACGCGAGCATGGCCCCCGAGACGATGCCGGGGAGCAGCTGAGGCACGGTGACTCGCCAGAACGCGGTGACCTCGTCGGCGCCGAGGATCAGCGCGGCCTCCTCGAGGCTCTGGTCGAGACCCTGGAGGCGAGCGTGCACCACCACCGTGACGAACGAGATGTTGAACGCGACGTGCGCGATCGTGATCGAGGTGATGCCGAGCGGCAGGTTCATCGCCACGAACAGGATGAGCAGCGAGATGCCGCACACGATCTCGGGCGTCACGATCGGGACGTACAGCAGCGCCTCGAGGACCTGGCGGCCGCGGAACTGGTGGCGGGCGAGCGCCAGCGCCATCAGCGTGCCGAGGACCGTGGAGATCACGGTCGAGCCGAGCCCGGCGATGATGCTGTTCAGCAGGCCGTCCATGATGTCGTGGCGCTCCAGCAGCCGCTGGTACCACTTGAGCGTGAAGCCCTCCCAGGACACGCCGTACTTGCTCGAGTTGAACGAGAACAACACGAGCACCGCGAGCGGCGCGTGGAGGAACACGTAGACCGCCGACACGAGCGCCACCATCCAGTACGGCAGTCGGTTCATGTCAGTGCCCTCCCAACGCCTGATCCCGATCGCGGACCCGCAGGTAGATCATCACGGCGCCCAACACGAGCACCATCATCACGAAGGACGCGGCCGACCCGAACGGCCAGTTCCGCGCAGTGGTGAACTGGTTCTGGACGAGGTTCCCGACGAGGATGGTCTTGGCGCCGCCCAGGAGGTCGGACGACAGGAACGAGCCCAACGCCGGGATGAACACCAGCAGCGAGCCGGCGACGACGCCCGGCGCGGACTGCGGGAGCACGACGCGCCAGAACTGCTGGAACGAGCGCGCCCCGAGGATCTCCGCGGCCTCGAGCAGCGTGAGGTCGAGCTTTTCGAGCGACGTGTAGATGGGCAGGATCATGAACGGCAGGAATCCGTACACGAGGCCCACCATGACCGCGAAGTGCGTGTTGAGCATCGGGATGGCCTCGTCGATCAGGCCCACCTTCTGCAGCAGCGTGTTGATGAGCCCCGAGTCGCGCAACAGGAAGATCAACGCGAACGTGCGGACGAGGAAACTCGTCCAGAACGGCAGGATCACCAGGAAGAGCAGCGTGTTCTTCCACGCCCCGGCCTGGGAGATGACCCACGCGACCGGGAAGCCCAGCAGGAGGCAGATCACCGTGCACGCGAGGGCGTCGATCGTCGTGCGGAGGAGGATCCCGAGGTACAATTCCTGGAAGAAGTTCTGGTAGTTCGCGAGGGTGAACCCCCAGTCCACGCCACCGTACGGGTTGCGGGGCATGAAGCTGTAGCTGAACATCATCACGAGCGGGACGACGAAGAACGCGACCAGGAACACGAGGCCCGGCGCCACGAGCGCCCAGGCGGTGGCGTTCGGCCGCGCGTGGAACCAGGCGAGGATCCGCTGCCTCACGGCTGCTCCAGGACCTGGCAGTCCTCGGGCCGCCAGGCGACCGCGGCGATGTCGCCCTTGCGCCACGCGAGGGGGTTCTGGAGCTGGCCCTCGTTGCGCACCGCGACCGTGACGGTGTGGGCGCCGGGGAGGTCGATGAGGACGTGCAGGGACTCCCCGAGGTAGATCACGTCGCGGACCAGCCCACCGACGGCGTTCTCTCCCGGGGGGACAGCATCGGGGCGGACCACGTCGAGCCACTCGGGTCGCACCGCGATCTTCACCGGAGCGCCGTCGGTGGCGTGTTCGTGGTGGGGCACGCGGAAGGAGCCCTGCGGGCCGTCCACCCGCCAGTACGCGCCGTCGCGACCCTGGTTCGTGCCGTCGAAGAAGTTGCTCTCGCCGATGAACTTCGCGACGAACGGGGTGCGGGGGCACTCGTAGATCTGGGCCGGGGAGCCGAGCTGCGCCACCTTCGCTTCGGACATGACCGCGATGCGGTCACTCATCGTGAGCGCCTCCTCCTGGTCGTGCGTGACGTAGATGAACGTGGTCCCGAGGGTGCGGTTCAGCATCTTGAGCTCGAGCTGCATCTCCTTGCGGAGCTTGAGGTCGAGGGCGCCGAGGGGCTCGTCGAGGAGCAGGATCGTGGGCTCGAGCACGAGGGCCCGCGCGAGGGCCACGCGCTGGCGCTGCCCTCCGGAGAGCTGCGCCGGGAGCCTGCGCGCGAACTTGGAGCCGTCCATGCGGACCATGTCCATGGCCTTCTGGACCCGCCCGGGGATCTCGGCCTTGGGCGTGCTCCGCATCTCGAGGCCGAACGCGATGTTCTTCTCGACCGTGAGGTGCGGGAACAGCGCGTAGCTCTGGAAGACCATCGCCAGCTGGCGCTCGTAGGGTCGCTTCTTGTTCACCACCTGCCCGTGCAGCTTGACGGTGCCGCCGTCTTCGTCGGGTTGCTCGAACCCGGCGATGAGGCGGAGGGTGGTGGTCTTGCCGCACCCCGACGGTCCGAGGATGGAGAAGAACTCGCCCTTCTCGATGTGGAAGGAGATCCTCTTCACCGCCTGGAAGGCGCCGAAGGTCTTGCTGACGTTGCTGAACTCGACGACCGGCTCGGCCAACGGCGATCCTCCGCGAATGACGGCGCATCGTACGGAACGAAGCCGGACTTGTCGAGGCGGGCCGGATATTCACCGCGGAGGGGGCCAGCGATGCTGGTGCAGACCACGCCGGAACAGGCCCGGGAGCGGGATCGGCTCTCGGCGCTCGACTGGGAGCCCTCGCTCGCGGTCGAGGCGTTCGTGGCGCGCGAGCAGGTGCTGCAGCGCACGGCGTTCGCGATCCGGAGCCGCGTGCCCTGGGCCTGGATCGACGCCGAGCGGGGTGTGCTCGCGTCGGCGGAGACCTACGAGGTGCGCTGGAAGCAGGGTCGGGTGTGGCTCGTCGCCTCGGTCTGGACGGAGCCGCTGCTCCGCGGGCGCGGACACGCGAGCCGGATGCTGGCCGCCCTCGCCGCTCGCTGCGCGGCGGAGCCGGGCGCTGCAGCGCTGGTGTTGTTCAGCGACGTGGGCCCTGCGCTCTACGCGCGGCTCGGGTTCGTGGCGCGCCCCGCCGTGGACGTGTGGTGGTCCGCGGAGGTGGGAGATCCGGACGACGGGCCGTGGCGCCGCTTCCCGGAGAGCGAGCTGGCTGCGTTGCCTGCCCGCGACCCGCTCCAGCTCGAGTGGCAGCTCGACCGGTCCCGCACACTGGCCGAGCTGCTCCCTGCCCGGCGGCCCTCCCGGTGCGGCGCGCGCCTGCCCGGCGGCGAGTGGATGGTCTGGACGGACGACGGCCAGGGCGCGCTTCTGGTGCTCGAGGCGCGGGTGGATTCGGTGGGCGCATGGTCGTCGCTGGCAGTGGCCGCAGCGCGCACGGCGGCAGCAGCCGGACTGCGGGAGGTGGTCGCGTGGGACCCGGGCCTGCCGGTGCCCGGCGGGCGGAGGGCCCGGGTGGGGAAGCTCCCGATGGTGCTCCCCGTGGCGGGCACCCCGATCGACGCGTTCGATCCCGTTCCCCGGAGCGCCTGGGTGTAGGCGCCGGGCTCACGAACCGTCGTTCCAGCGCGCGACCTCGCGGTTGCGGCGCGCCTCCTTGGCTGCTTCCAGGAGCTCGACCATCGAGAACGGCTTGCGCAACCAGGCGTCCGGCATCGGCTCGACCCGCTCCGCTTCGGGGCCCGCGTACCCGGTCATCAGGACCACCGGCAGCTCCGGTCGGCGCTCGCGGATGCGCGCCAGCACCTCGCGTCCCCCGATCTCCGGCATCTGCACGTCCACGATGGCCACGGCCCACTGTTCGCCCGGGTCGTCGATCAGGCTGATGGCTTCGCGCCCGCCTTCGCAGGCGACGACCTCGAACCCGAGCTTCGACATCATCCGCGTCGTGACGCGCCGGACAAGGTCCTCGTCCTCCACCAACAGCACGCATCCCACGATCTCCTCCTTGAGCGAACGGTTGGGCGCCGGTTCCGGTGTGTTGAGGGAGCCGCTGTCGGTCCGGGGCAGCCACACGCGCATCGCCGTGCCCTCACCGAGCGCCGTCTCGACCTCGAGCGTGCCGTGGTGGTTGCGGACGATGCCGAGCAACGCTGCGAGCCCGAGGCCCCGTCCGGTCAGCTTGGTCGTGAAGAACGGCTCGAACATCCTCGCGACCGTCTCCTTGCTCATGCCGCAGCCGTCGTCGCGTACCTCCAGCAGCGCGAACGCTCCTGGGCTGAGCCCCTGACCCATCTGGGTCCGCTCCAGGTCCTGGCGCTGCAGCCGGACGCGAGCCTTCACCGACACCCGGATCCGCCCGGGGGACCCGCCCAGGGCGTCCGACGCGTTCGTCAGGAGGTTCATCACCACCTGGCGGATCTGCGCCGGGTCCGCCTCCACCAGCGCGCCAGGCTCGATCTCCACCTCGAGCCGCGCGCGCGGGGAGAGCACCTTGCCCAGCAGGCCACGGGTCTCCGTCACCAGGGCTCCGAGGTCGATCGGGCGCAGCTCCAGGCGGCCGCGCCCCGACCACGCCAGGATCTGGGCCACGAGCTCCTTGGCGCGCCGCGCTGCCGTCTCGGCCTCCAACACCGCCTCCCGGACGTTCCCCGGCGGCAGGTCCGACAACGCCAGCGTCGTGTTGCCGAGGATGCCGGTCAGCAGGTTGTTGAAGTCGTGGGCGATCGAGCCAGCCAGCCGTCCGAGCGACTCGAGCTCGGTGGCGCGCAGGAGCTCCTCGTCGGTCGGCGGTGCCGGCGAACGGTCGGCGACGTCCAGGGTGGGCGAGGCGTCGGGTGGTGGCCCGGGGAGGGGTGGAGGTGGAGCTGCCGCCGTGAACCACCGAGCGACCGCCAGCCCGGCGATGCCAGCCGCGCCCACCATCGCGGCGGTACCGGCCTCGGTTCCCATCGCGAAGGCCACCCACCCGAGCCCGGTGGCGGCGAGCGGCGCGAGGGGGTGGGTGTTGAGGACGGAGTACGGCATGGGTCATCCGGTCCGGACGGGGCGGTCCGGTTATCGGGGGCCATGGCAGGCCCCCTCGTCCTACTCGGCCCACAGCGGCCCCGACCTAATGCCCCAGATGCGTTGTTGCGTCACTCCGAAGGAAGGAGCGGCACAGTCGTCGTCCTCTCCGCAGGTTGGCGCGCCGACGAGACCGACGACGAGCCCCTCCGGCGGCACCTGGGGCCAGACGTGGCCGTGTTGCCCATCTACACCTGGTTCGAGGTGGTGATGCGGGAGCTCCCGGAGCTCCGTGCGGACTACCGGACCCGCCAGGACGAGCTCGCCCGCCTGCGCAGGCTGCACCGCCTGCGGCTGAACGCCGCCCTCGAGTCGTGGGGCGCCGTGCGCGACGATCGCAAGGTGGGCGACGATCCCCTCGCGGACGCCGCGCTGGCCCAGGCGCTCGAGGACATCCGGCAGGTGGACCGGCAGCTGCTCGAGAGCGCGTCGGGCATCATCGGCTCCCACCAGCTCGCGTCTCAGCCCTGGGACGCCCATCCGGTGGTCCTGCGGCTGAAGGAGCGCGCGCACCAGCTGCTCCGCGAGGCCCGCGCCGTGGTGATCACCGGCGGCCACGTGGCGGTGCTGCTCAACCGCCTGCAGTTCTTCGGGGTCGATCTCGTCCTGCGGGAGCTCCACCACGCCGGCACACCGATCCTCGCGTGGTCGGCCGGCAGCATGGTGCTCACCGAGCGGATCGTCCTGTTCTACGACGATCCCCCCGACGGGCAGGCGTACCCCGAGCTCCTCGATCGCGGCTTCGGGCTCGTCGATAACCTGGTGCTGCTCCCGCACGCCCGACAGCGGCTGCGGCTCGACGATCGCCGCAGGGTCGCGTTGATGGCCGCCCGCTTCGCGCCCGCCGTGTGCCTCGGGCTCGACAACGGGTCGGCGCTCCAGCTCCGGCGCGGAGAGTGGTGGAACCGCGGGCTCCCCGGCACGGCCGTGCGGCTGCAGCTCGACGGGACGGTCACGGACCTGCCGTTCCAGGCGGAGACCCCGCGGCCGATGGAGCGGCGATGAGCGGCTCGGCGATGCGCCCACTCCTGGAGCTGCGGGCGCGGCTCGACGCGGACCGCAGCCGCACCGACGCAGAACTCGACACGTTCGTCCGCGATCAGCCGCTCCCCTACACCGACGGCGAAACGGCGTTGTTCTTCCACCGTGCCGACGCCGAGGCCGTGTACCTGGTGCACTGGGTGTTCGGGCTCGAGTCCCGCCAGCCGTTCCTGCGCCTCGAAGGCACGAACGCCTGGTACCTGATGGTCGAGCTGCCGCCCAGGGCGCGCGTCGAGTACAAGCTCGAGGTCGTGCGGGACGGTCGCTCACACTGGATCCGGGATCCGCTCAACCAGCGGCAGGCCTTCGATCCGTACGGCTCGAACTCGGTCTGCGCGATGCCCGGGTACGAGGATCCCCGGTGGGTCCAGCCCGAGCAGGGCGTGCGCAAGGGGCGGATCGTGGGCTTCCCGCTGAACAGCGGCGTGTACGGCGGGACGCGCGAGATCCAGGTGTACCTGCCGTCGGAGTACAAGCCCCACAAGAAGTACCCGCTCGTGATCTGCCACGACGGCCGGGACTACATGCGGTTCGCCGCGATGCAGACGGTGCTCGACAACCTCATCGGCCGACACGAGGTGGCGCCGATCCTCGTGGCGTTCACCAACGGCCACGACCGGAACCGCGAGTACGGCGCCGATCCGCGCCAGCCGGACTTCGTGGTTCGCGAGCTCCTGCCCGCCGTCCGTGAGCGGTTCGGGGTCTCGGACGACCCCGAAGACCTGGCGCTGATGGGCGCCTCGTTCGGCGGGGTCACGAGCCTGTTCACCGCGTGGACCCACCCCGGCGTGTTCCGTCGCCTGCTGCTGCAGTCCGGGTCCTTCGTGTTCACCGACATCGGCCACCACGGGCGCAGCGCGCTGTTCGACCCGGTCGTGAAGTTCGTGAACCAGTTCCGGGCTGACCCCGGCAAGCTCGAGGTCGACCGGGTGTTCCTGTCGTGCGGCCAGTTCGAGAGCCTGATCTGGTTCAACCGCTCCCTGCACCCGCTGCTCCGGGACGCGGGCATCGAGACCCGGTACGTCGAGAGCCCGGACGGCCACAACTGGATCGGGTGGCGCGATCGGCTCCGCGAGGGCCTGACCTACCTGTTCCCCGGCCGGTTGTGGATGTACTACGAGTAGCCGTCAGGCGCGCGCGACAGCCTCTGCCCACCGGCGGCGGAGGTCTGCGAGCGCGACGGGGTCCCCACCAGGGCGGAAGCGACGGTCTTCGCGCCAGGTCCGGGACACCTCGTCGGCCGAGGACCACACCTTCGTGGCGAGCCCGGCGAGGAGCGCCGAACCGAGCGCGGTCGTCTCGATGATCGTCGGGCGAACGCAGGGCACGCCGAGCAGATCGGCCTGCGCCTGCATCAACAGGTCGTTCGCGGCTGCGCCGCCGTCCACCCGCAGCTCGGCCAGCGGACCCCCCAGATCGTTCGCCATCGCACGGAGGATGTCGTCGATCTGGAGCGCGACGCCTTCGAGCGCGGCGCGGGCGAGGTGCGCGCGCGTCGTGCCACGGGTGATGCCGCTCACGAGGCCGCGGGCCTCCGGGCGCCAGTGGGGGGCGCCGAGCCCCGTGAGCGCCGGCACGAACACCACGCCGCCCGAGTCAGGCACCGACGCCGCCAGCGCCTCCACCTGCGCGGCCGAGTCGATGATGCCGAGGCCGTCGCGGAGCCACTGCACGGCCGCGCCCGCGACGAACGCGCTCCCTTCCAGCGCGTACACGACCTCGTCCCCGACCTGCCACGCCACCGTGGTGAGCATGCCGCTCTTCGACGGGACGGGGGTGGGGCCGGTGTTCAGCAGGATGAAGGCGCCGGTGCCGTAGGTGCACTTGGCGGTCCCGACCGCGAAGCAGGCCTGGCCGAACAACGCGCCCTGTTGATCCCCGATCAGACCGGCCACGGGGATGCCGTCCGGCAGGAAGCCCACACCGCGCGTGGTCCCCACCACCCCGGAGCTCGGAACGACGGTGGGCAACACGGACTTCGGCACCCGGAGCAGCGCGCACTGCTCGTCGCTCCACGACCGCGTGTGCAGGTCGTAGAGCAGCGTGCGCGATGCGTTTGACGGATCGGTGACGTGGGCCCCGGTCATCCGCCATGCGAGCCAGGTGTCGATGGTCCCGAAACACAGCTCGCCGCGGTCTGCGCGGGCCCTGGCGCCCTCGACGTGGTCGAGCACCCACTCGGCCTTCGTCCCCGAGAAGTACGGATCGAGCACGAGGCCCGTCCTCGCGCGGACCGCTGCTTCGTGGCCGGCCTCCTGCAGGGCCCGACAGCGCTCCGTGGTGCGGCGGTCCTGCCAGACGAGCGCTCGATGGAGCGGCGCGCCCGATCGCCGATCCCAGAACAGGGACGTCTCGCGCTGGTTCGTGATCCCGATCGCCGCGACGCGAGCCGGGTCGACCCCCGCAGCGGCGAACGCGCGGGTGACGGCGACGCCTACCGATTGCCAGATCTCGGCGGGGTCGTGTTCGACCTCACCGGGCCGTGGGTAGTGGTTCGGAAAGTCGACCGTCTGCCTGGCCAGGACCCGCAGGTCGTGGGACACGAGGAGCGCGGTGGTGCCCGTCGTACCCTGATCGATCGCGAGGACGAGGTCGCCCATGAGGCCTCCGGTGGGCTTGTTACGACGCCTGCCACGGCCGTGTCAACGGTGGTCATCGGGTTGGACACCGGGCGGCGGTCGTCATAGAAGGCGACCCCGCGGAGTCCATGATGTCGTTCAAGATGCGCTGCCCCAAGTGCTTCGGGCTCGACTACAGCGTCGAGCGAGACAATCGCACGTTCGGAGCGGTAGCGCAGGCGTTCGAGCTCGTCTTCCACTGCCGCTGCGGAAAGCAGATGTTCGGCGAGGTGCTCGTCAAGGAGTACGAGCGCCAGAAGCGCGAGTGGGAGTCGAACGGTGAGGTGACCATGGTCGCCCCCACGCTCCCGCCCGTCGATCGCCGCCGGGACACCGAAGAAGGCTTCGGCAAGCGCCCGGCCTACGACTTCGAGGAGGAGGAGGCGACCCCCGAGGTGGCCGAGAGCGACGACGACGCCCCGAAGGAGGACCGCCGCTGGCGCCAGCGGATGGCGGCGATCACCGCCGACGACGGCGACGACGACGACGACGACGAGTCCCCGCTCCCCGCGCCTCCCCGCACCGCCGCCAAGGGCAAGGCCGAGCCGAAGCCCGCCAAGGCCGAGCCCGCTGCGAAAGCGAAGAGCGCCTCCTCCAAGGAGGCCGAGCGTGCCGAGGTCGTCGCCGCGATCCTCAGCGCCGGGCGCCCGGCACCCAAGCCCAAGGCCCCCGCGCCGCCCAAGCTCGAGCTCAAGCCGGCCGCTGCGCCGGGCGCCGCGGCGCCCCCCGCACGCCCAGCGCCGAAGTCGAAGGCTCCCCCGGCCCCGGAAGAGAAGGTCGTCGCCCAGAAGGCCGCTGCCCCGAAGCCCGCGAAGGTGGAGGAGGTCGAGGACCCGGCGCCCCGCAAGGCCGCGAAGGCGCCCGCCAAGGCCAAGGCCGAGCCCGCCTCGGCGGAGGCGGAGCCGGCGCCCGCCAAAGCGAAGAAGTCGAAGCCGCCCGAGGCCCCGCCCGCCGCCGACCACGACCACGACCACGACCACGACCACGGCGACGAAGACGACGAGGACCTCGACGACGAGGACCTCGACGACGAGGAGTTCGAGGAGGACGACGAGTCCGAGGACACGGGCGATCCCACGATCTGCGCCTGGCCCGGCTGCGGCAAGATCCGTCGACCGAACTCGAAGTACTGCTCGCGCGCGTGCTCCAACAAGAACGCCCGGTCGCGCCACAAGCAGCGTGGTCGCCGTCCTTCTCGGCGCGCACCCGCCGTCTGAGCGAGGCGCGCGAATCTGGGGTGAGGGCCCCAGATCGGTCCGCGGCGCGCGCGGATCGATCCCGTCGGTTAGAGTTGCACGCTTTGCGTCTGCTTCCGCTCGGTCCCTTCGATGTGAGCGAGCCCGTCGGCCGAGGCGGCATGGGTTCGGTGTGGCGAGGTGTGCACCGCGAGAGCGGGTTGCCCGCCGCCGTCAAGGTGCTGCACAAGGCGGCGTTGCGCGATGGTCGCGGGCTCCAGGGGTTCCGGAACGAGGTGCGCGCGGTCGCCGGGCTCGACCACCCAGGCGTGGTGTGGGTGTTCGACGTGGGGACCGTGCCCCCCGTCGCCGCCCAGGGCTCGAACGGGTTGCTGGAGGAGGGGAGCCCGTACCTGGCCATGGAGTACGCTTCCGGCGGCACGTTGTCCGAGTTCGTCCCCAAGGCCTGGCCCGAGGTCAAGGCGCTGCTCCTCGAGCTGCTGTCCATCCTCGGGCACGCACACGCCCGCGGGGTCGTTCACCGGGACCTCAAGCCCGGGAACGTCATCCTGGGCACGTCCCAGGACGTTCGGCCCGGATGGAAGCTCACGGACTTCGGGATCGCCGCCGCCCTCGAGGAGACGGTCGAGCGGAGCATCGCGCGCGGGCTGGTGGGCACGCTCGCCTACATGTCCCCGGAGCAGATCCGCGGGGATTGGAGGGAGTTCGGGCCCTGGACCGACCTGTACGCGCTCGGGTGCCTCGTCTACCGCGTGGTCGGAAACCAGAGGCCGTTCCGCGAGACCCGGGGCCCGGCGCTCATCACCGCGCACCTGACCCAGAACCCCCAGACGCTCGAGCCGCGGCTGCCGGTGCCCGCGCTGTTCGCCCAGTGGGTCGAGATGTTGATGGCGAAGGCGCCGCGCGAGCGCTTTCAGTCCGCCGCCGAGGCTGCGCGGGTGTTGCAGTCGCTCGGGCCCGCGCTCCCCGCGCTCCCCGCCCTGTTCCCGGACACGGCACCCACGGCCCCGCCCCAGTCGGACGAGCCCACGGAGATCGGTCGGCACCGCCGGGTCCGTGATCCGCTGCGGGTGGTTCCCACGAACTGGCGTGAGCGGGACGCGCCGTGGCCTCCCCCCCGCCTGGTGGGCGCGGGGCTGGGACTGCTGGGTCTCCGCTCGATCCCCATAGTGGGTCGCCACCACGAGCGCGACACCATGTGGTCGGTGTTGAGCGGCGTCCTGACCACGTCGTCGGCGCGGGTCGTGGTGGTTCGGGGCGCGGTGGGGGTAGGCAAGTCGCGGGTCGCGCGTTGGCTCGGCGAGACGGCCCACGCGCTCGGGGGACTGCCGTTCCTGGTCGGGGAGGCGCGGGCGGACGAGGCGCCGCAGGAGGCCCTCGCCCGACCGTTCCGGCGGTGGTTCCGCACGGTGCGGCTCCCCATGGAGGAGCGCACCGCCCGCCTGGCGACGGCGCTCGGTGGAAAGCCCGAAGACGAGCTCGTCCGCCTCGCCACCACGATGCTCGGCCAGGACGGCGAGACGGGCCCGAGCCTCGAGGGAGACGCGCGACACGCGGTCGCCCGCCGCCTCCTCGACGCCATCTCCGGCCCGGCCCGGCCCGCCGTGCTGCTGCTCGACGACGCTCACCACTCCCACGACACGATCCGGTTCGCCAAACACGTGCTCGAGGCGCAGGCGGTGCGCCCGTTCCCGGCGCTGGTGGTCCTCACCGTCTCCGAGGAGGCGGCGGCTGCGGAGGCGTCGCTCTACCACGAGCTCGCCACGCTGCTCGCGATGCGGGGCGTGGACAGCATCACCTTGGGCGCCCTCCCGCCCGGGGATCACGCGTCGTTCGTGCAGAACATGTTGCCGTTCGAGCCCACGCTCGCGGCGCTCCTGGTCGAACGCACCGCCGGGAACCCGCTGCACGCCAGCGAGCTCGTGAAGGACTGGGCCACCCACGGGCGCCTGGTGCGCGGGGAGGGCGGGTTCGAGCTCTCCGGCCCCTTGCCCGCGGTCCCGCCGATGGCCGAGGTGTGGGCCAACCACGTCGATCACGTCGTGGCCGGGCTGGACAGCGGCGCCCGGCTCCTGCTCGAGCGCGCCGCCGCGTTGGGTTCGCCGGTCGACGAAGACGAGTGGCAGCGGGTCTGCGACGACCCCAAGGGAACCTTCGCCGCGGCGGGTCGCGTGCGGTTCGTCCCCGAGAACGCCATCCTGCGGAACGAGCTGCGGGTGCGGCTGATCGCGGCCCACCTCGCCGAGGAGAACGAGCTCGGGTGGGCCTTCGTCCACGAGATGCTCCGCCAGTCGCTGCTCCAGCAGGCGGACGCCGCCGGGCGGCTCGGGTCCCACCACCGATCGTGTGCCCGGATCCTCCTCCACCGCCCAGACGCCCGGTTGCACGCCGCCCGCATCGGCCGGCACCTCCTCCTGGGGGGCCGACCGGCCCAGGCCGTGGAGCACCTGTCCGCCGGGTTCCGGCGCCGGCGCCGACAGGCCGGAGACCTCGCCGCGCTCCCGTTGCTCTCCGAGGTGGAGCAGGCCCTGGTGGCCGCGGGCCTCCCGGAGTCGGCGCTCCCCTGGCTCGAGCTGCAGGTCCGCCGGGCAGAGGTCCTGGTCCGCCTCGAGCGTCCGGAGGACGCGATCCGGTGGGCCCAGCGCGGCGCGGCGTCCGCCCGAAAGGCCCCCGACAAGGTATGGGAGGCGCGGGCGCTGCTGGCTCAGGGCCAGGCGTCCCTGCTCGAGCGTCACCCCCGGGCAGCCGACGACCTCCTGGCCTCTGCCGAGCAGCTGCTGTCCGACACCTCGGACCAGCGGTGGTTGGGCGAGGTCCACGCGGCGCGGGCCAAGTGCGCCCGGTTGCTCGGCGACGCCAACGAGGCGCGGGGCCACTCGTTCCTGGCGGCGCGGTACCTCGCTTCGGCGGGCGAGCGATCGGGGGTGGGGGCAGCGTGGAACGTGCTCGCCGAGAACGCGTTCCACGAGGGGGCGTTCGACGACGCGGAGCGCCACTTCGAGCGGGCCCGGGTCTCCTTCGCGCGCACCGGGAACAGCGTGCGCGAGGCCGACGCGTGGACCTGGCTCGGCCTCGTGGCCCGCTGGAAGGGGGACCTCGAGCGCTCGCGGGCGCTCCTGACCCGCGCGGTCGAGCGCTACACGCTGGCCGGCAGTCCCAGGGTGACCCACGGCGTGTTGGGATTGGCGCGGCTGCACCTGGCTCGACGCGAGTGGGAGGAGGCGCGCACCGTCGCGGGCACGGCGGTGACGGGGCGCGAGACCGCGCGCCAGGGGCCCCTCGAGGCCGACATCCACGCAGTGCTCGCGGCGGCTGCGGCGGGGCTGCGGGATTGGACCGCGTTCGACGTCCACGTGGAGCAGATCCACCGGACCCGCCAGCTCGCGGACCAGGGCAGCACCGCAGGCCGGTCCGAGCTCGGCTGGTGCCTCGAGATCGCGCGGGCCCGAGCGATGGCAGCGGGCGAGGAGCGCCGCGCGGAGCGCACCCGACCCCCCGCCTGAACCCTACTCGTCGTCCCCTACTCGTCATCCCACGTCGAGAGCTCGTCGGCCAGCGCGCGCGCGACGACCTCCTGCCCCCCCATCCGGTCCTTCCCCGAACACACGAAGCGGAGGGCGGACAGGTTCGCGAAGGCCTGGCGGGACACGTGTGCGCGGGTCCCGAACCAGGTGGTCGCGCGCTCCGCGGACGCCCAGTCGTCGACCGCCGTCCAGTCGTCCGCGTGCCGCGTGGCGACCACCAGCACGGTGTGATCGCCGTGGTCGGCTGCCCACGCCCGCACCACCTCCTCGGCGGCGACCGTGACCGGAGCCTGGGAGTGGAACCCGCCCACCGGCATGGTGGGCTCGGAGAGGTGCAGCGGCACGTGGCTTCCGGGCGCGCCGGGGATGGGCTCGACCGGGTGCACCTGCCCGCGGAGCTCGATGCGCAACCGGACGGCCGAACCAGCTCCGCCGTCCGACCGGGTCCCCGTGATGCGCACGGTCGTCGGGCTCCCGTCGAGCAGGTGCACGCTCCCGAGGTTCATGGTGGTCTCGGGCAGCGCCGGGCCCACCCCGGGCTCGAGGAGCAGGCGCGCCACCGTGCCCGCCCGCTCGACTGGGCTGGCCACGGCGGCGCCGCCTTCGTCGATGTCCACCTGTGGCCACGCCTCGCTGCTGGTGGTCGCGGCGCGCAGGGCGATCGCGCCCACCAGCGCCCCCGCGAGGCGCGACCGATCGGACTCGGCCTTCCACCCGTGGTACCAGGCCGCCGCGCCGACGACCGCAGCCCCGCGCGTGACCTGCGCCAGCTCGACGAACGGCGCCCCCAGCTGCAGCGCGCGCTGGACCGACGACGCGGACGCGGGGCCCCCGTCGATCAGGGCACCTCCGGCCGGCAGGGTCCCTGCGGGCGCCCGCCCCTCCACGATCACGCGCGGGCGACCCGTCGCCGGAAGCGCGCTCCAGGCGGCGACGGCGGCAGCCACCTGGGCGGGGTGTACGAGCCAGACGTTCGCCGAGCTCGGCGCAGGGGATCGGGCGGCGCCCACCCACCAACAGATGCGAACGGCCTTCAAGCCTGGAACCAGCGGGCGTCGGACACGAGGTACCCTCCACGCGGAGGGATCATGGCAGACAGAATGCGCGGGCGGGTGGCGATCGTGACCGGCGCCTCGCGCGGAATCGGGGAGGCCATCGCGACCGCGTTCTGCAGGGAGGGCGCGACGGTGGTGCTCGCCTCCCGGAAGCCCGAAGGACTCACCGAGGTGGCCCGGCGGCTGACGGAAGGTGGCGCGACCGCGCTGGCCCGGCCGCTGCACGTGGGCCAGCTCGACGCGATCGGCCCGTGGTGGGACGCCGTGTGCGCCGAGGTCGGAGTCCCTGATGTGCTCGTGAACAACGCGGGGACCAACCCGTATTTCGGGCCCATGCTCGGCACCGAGTGGGGCGCCTGGGACAAGACGTTCGAGGTGAACCTGAAGGGTCCCTTCGAGATGACGCGCCAGCTGGTGCGCCGGCACCTCGCCCGCCCCGAGAAGCGCCCCGCGAGCGTGGTCTCGGTGGCCTCCATCCTCGGGCAGACGGCCGCGCCCTTGCAGGGGGTGTACGGCATGACGAAGGCCGCCGTGATGTCCATGACGCGCACCCTCGCCACCGAGCTCGGAGAGACCGGGATCCGGTTCAACGCCATCGCGCCCGGGGTGGTGGACACGAAGCTCGCTGCCGCCATCACGTCGGACAAGACGCTGCTCGACGCGGTGGTGGGTCGCACGGCGCTCAAGCGGGTCGCGCGCCCCGAGGAGATCGCCGGCCTCGCGGTGTTCCTGGCCACCGAAGAGTCGTCCTACCTCACGGGCCAGACGTTCTTCGTGGACGGCGGCTACACCATCACCTGACGGCGCCGCGCTGCTTGAGGAGGCCGACGAGCCTGGCGTCGCCGCCACGCCGCGCGAGCGCGAGCACCCCGGTGTCGCCTACTTCCAGGGTGGCGTCGGCGCCCGCGAGGAGCAGGGCGGTCACGAGGCGCACGTCGCCCTGGCTCACCGCCTGGTGCAGCGGCGTGAAGCCGGCAGCGTCGCGCGCGTCGACCTGGGCGCCCGCGGCGACCACGGCGCGGACCACGCCCGGCTCGCCTCCGGCGACCGCTGCGTGCAACCGACCGGGCGCTGCGCCGTGGGCCAGCAGGAGCTCGACCACTGCGGACTGGCCCCTGGAGGCCGCGAGCTCCACCAGCGACCACCCCTCGTCGCACGCGGTGTCGGGGCACAGACCGGCCGACAACAGCGCCCGGAGCGCGCCTACGTCCCCTCGGAGCGCGGAGGTGCAGGGGTCCGCAGCGTGGTACCCATCGCCCACTCCGGAGGATCCGGGTTCCACCACCTCATCCGCAGAATTCCAAAAAAATGACTGAATAGCAACGATGGAATCTTGCGGCTGGGAAGGTCGATTGTCTCGGACCTGCTCCCCATCGTCGTCGACGAGGTTGGGAAGGGGCATCAGCGGTGGGTTGCTGCGGGCCACGATGGCATTGTACGCCGCCGTTTCGAAAAAAGATCACCGGCTCCGTTTACGACGGTTCGGCCGGATACACTTCCAGTGCGGGCGGGCCGACATGAACTACCAGGCGCTCATCGAGCGGATCACCCAGGCAGTCGACGAGCGGGCGTACTTCACGCCCACCTCGCACCTCGATGCCGCCCAGCGGGCGGTGCTGGCCGAGCTCGAGCGCAGGATGGGCCGCCCGGAGTTCGAGGTCGAACCCTGCCGCGCCTTCGTCCGCGCCGAGCACGCGGCTGGCCGGCTCGATCGGGTGCACCTGTTGTCCGCGCTCCACGTCCTCGCCTGCCACCCGAAGGTCGCCGACTGGGAGGAAGCCGCGCGGCTGTGTGGGGAGCAGGAGCTCGCCGCGCTCGAGCTCGGCGGCTCGCAGCTCGACACGAACCTCGCCGCGGTCGAGCGCCACCGCGGCGTGCTCGCCTTCCTCCGCCACCGGTACGAGGTCGCGCTCGACTACTTCGCGCGCGCCCTGGAACGGCAGCGTACGGCCGAGAACTTCACGAACGTGCTCGCCGCGCTGCTGCGCCTCGGTGAGCTCGACGAAGCCCAGGCCCTGCTCCGGCAGGCCCGGGCGTCCTTCCCCGCGCCCATGGTCGCGGAAGTCGACCGCAACGTGTCCCGAGACCCGGATCTGGCGCTGCTGCGCACGGAGGCCCTGTGACCGCTCTCCTCGCCTACCTCCTCGGTTTGTTCTCGGGTACCGGGTTCTTCCCGGTCCTCCGGGATCCGCCTGCCTTCGAGCGCGTGGAGCTCCCCATCGCCCGGGGCGCGACCATCACTCCGCCGCCCGCCAATCCGCAGCCCCCCGGTGGGTTCACCCGCTCGTACCGCGAGAGCGACATCTCGAACGGGTTCTGAACATGACCACCCCCACCCGTTCCCCATCGACGATGTCCCGGGCCCCGGCTGGACCCGGGGCGGCCATCCCCGAGCTCGACTTCGACCTGCGCGACGCGGTCCGCCGCATCGCCGCCGATCGCCACGCGCCCGAGGCCAAGGCGTTGTTCGACCTCGTGTGCCGGTACGCCCACCGGCGCCTCACCACCGTCAGCCGGCGGTGTGGCAACGCCCTCACCGAGTCCGAGCAGGAGGAGCTCGTCGGCGACGTGTTGTTCCAGCTCATGCAGGGCAGCCTCGCGGCCTTCCGCGGGGAGACCCTCCCCGAGTTCCTCGCGTTCGTCCGCACCATCTGCGACCGCTCCGCCTGGCGCGTGATCCGCCGCAAAGAGCGCGAGCGCGACATCGTCGAGACCGAGTCGGCTGCGCTCGAGGACTGGTCCGTCGACCTCCCCCGCCCCGACGCGTTCCTCGAGGTGCGCGCCGAGACGCCGCTCCCCGACGCCGATCGGGAGTACCTGGTCGCGCTCCTGCGGTCGGGCTCGAAGGCCGAGTTCGCGCGCCGGACGGGCGTGAGCCGGGCCGCCGTCACGCAGCGGGTCCAGCGCATCCAGAGCCGGGTCCAGGAGCTCTCGTTCGGAGATCGACTCGTCCACGAAGCCTGGCTCGACCAGACCGCCCACGCCGTCACGCTCGAGACGCTCGACGGCTGAGCCCGTCCCGAGGGAGCCCTCCATGCCGCCCCACCCCACCGCCGGGGCCTCCCGTCGGGAGGTCCTCGGGCGGATCCGCGCAGCCCTGCGCACCGGTGTCTACCTCGTGCCGAGCGCCCACGCGCCGCCCGACCAGCGCGAGGCGCTCGCCCAGATCGCGCGCCTCCTGGCGGATCCAGCGTCCGATCCACACCAGGTCCGGACGCGGATCCGGCAGCTGAGCGCCTCGGGCCGCCTGGATCGCCCGATGACCCTGTCTGCGCTGTGTGTGTTGTCGGCGAGCCCCCTGCTCCGCGACTACCCGGAAGCGCTGCGCCTCGCTGGGCAGCAGGAGCTCGCCGCGCTGGACGAGGGCGGGCCCTGGCAGGACCTCCACCTCGCGTCCGTGGCGCGACACCGCGGCGTGGTCTTCTTCCTGCTCGGGCACGACGCCGCGTCCCTCGACTGGTTCACGCGGGCGCTCGAGCTCCAGCGCTCGGCGGAGAACGTGGGCAACGTGCTCGCGGTCCTGCTCCGGCTCGGCGAGCTCGACGAAGCCGTCGACACCCTGCGCCGGATGCGCGCTGTGATGGCGTCCGACCAATGGGCGGAGCTGGCGGCGCACGTCCGCGCCGACGACGACCTGGTGCGGCTCCGCGACCATCTGTGAACCCGATGGGACCTATCGCCTTGCGCGCCGACGACATCCGGCTAACCTCGGCGCCGTGAGTCTCTTCTGGACCATCGTCGCCTGCTTGCAACCGGGGCCGCCCGCGGCGCCCGGGTGCGCGGACTGCCACGGCTCGGGCACCAACCCGGCCCCGCCTGAGGCGCTCGGCGGTGTCACCGACCCGTTCGCCCGCGGCGTCGGGGCCCACGACACCCACGTGACCGGCACCGACGGCGCCGCTCCCGTGGAGTGCCGCGAGTGTCACCTCGTTCCCGTCGCCGTGGACTCCGAGGGCCACGTCGACACCGAGGTCCCCGCCGAGGTGGGTTGGGCCAACGGCGACATCGCGAAGGAGGACGACGCCGGCCCGTACGACTTCGCGACCGGCAGCTGTACGGTGTACTGCCACGGAGTGGGTCTCGCTGGCGCCGCGAAGCCCACGGTCGTGTGGACCGAGCTCGGCAGCGTCGGGTGTGGTGACTGCCACGGGAACCCGCCACCCCCCCCCGTCCACGCCGCCGGCGGGAGCTGCAGCGACTGCCACGGTGGTGGGGTCTCGAACCCGGAGCGGCACGTCGACGGGCGGCTCGATGTCCTCGGCGCCACCCCGCCGGAGTCGGGGGACCACACGGGCGGCATCACTGGTGGCTCCTGCGCCGAGGGCTGCCACGGCACCGCCGAGACCCCGGCGCCGCCGCCCGACAACGCTGGCAACACGGAGCCCTCCGCGGTCGGGGTGGGCGCACACGCGGCGCACCTCGGCGGCGGCAACGGCTCGGTCCCGGTGGCCTGCACCACCTGCCACGTGGTCCCGGGTGGCGTCGGCGACGCCGGCCACCTGGACGATGTCCCCGCGGACGACACCTTCTCCGGGCTCGCTGCCATCGGGGGCCGGAGCCCCTCGTGGAACCTCGGGCCCGCCACGTGCTCGGACACCTACTGCCACGACCAGGGGGGTGACACCCCTGCGCCGGTCTGGACGGACGAGGGCATCACCTGCAGCGCGTGCCACGGGAACCCGCCGCCGCCGCCGCACCCGGGCGGGTCCGGTTGCGCGTCGTGTCACCCGCACGCCGGTGACGACGCTGCGCTCCACGTCGACGGGGTGCTGCAGCGATGAGCCTCCTGTGGTCCGTCGCGTTCGCCCAGGACGGGGGCGAAGCCGAAAGGGGGCGGTGGGACGGAGAGGTCGCCCTCGACGTGCTGCACGCCACGAGCGAGGCCGCCGTGCCCGCGGGTGGGCCCACGCCCGGGCTCTCGGCGACCGAGCTCGGCATGCGGTTGCGCGGCACGGTCGAGACGGGGTCCGTGGTGGCCGCGCTCGACTACCAGGGCCGCGAGGCCGTGGGTGGCACGTTCCAGACCACGCCGCTGCGCCTGTTCTACCGGGCCGAGGTCGTGGGCACCGTCGCAGGGGACCACCTCGACCTCGCAGCGGGCCGGTTCGTCGCTCCCTCGGTGAACTTCCTCGCGGTCGACGGCGGCCGCCTGGCCTGGCGCCCGTCGGACCACGTCACGGTGCAGGTCTTCGGCGGTCGGCGGGGCGTGAGCACCACCATGTCGTCGCTCGGCTTCGACACCGTGTTGCCTGCCGTCGGCGGCGGCGCTGCGCTCCGCGGAGACGACGGCGCCGCCGAGGTGCAGGTGTCGTACGCCGGCGACCAGGCCGCCCTCCCGAGCGGCGACCCCGAAGCGCCGATCGAGGACACCTGGAACGCGCTCGCGGCCAGCCTGCGGGGGCACGTCGAGGCGCTCGAGGACTCGCTCCTGGTGGGCGCCAACGCCACGGTGTCGCAGCGCGCCTCCTTCGTGTTCCTGCCCACCCCGGGCAGCGCGCAGGTGACGGCCCAGGCGCTCGACCTGTTCCAGGGCTTCGGGTACGTCCGGTGGCGCCCGGCCGACGCCGTCCGGGTGGACTTCGACCTCCTCCGGCAGGAGGCGAACCTCGAGTTCGCGGGCGTCGACTCCGATCCCGATGCGCCGGGCGTGCAGCTCCCCGGCGGGGTCGACGTGACGGTGATCGACCCCACGTTCACCGATGCGCGGGCGCGCGGCGCCGTGGCCCTCGGCGACCACGGGTGGCTCCGCCCCGATCTCCGCCTGCGACTCCGCACCGGTCGCACCGAGTTCCGCTACGGCCTGGGCGCCGACCTCACCGACCTCGTGACCGAGGGCCCGTTCGTGCGGGCCCGGTTCTGGCTCGAGGACATCATGCAGGGCGGGGAAGCCGACGACGTCGGCGCGGTCGACCGGCTGTTGTGGTCGGGGTCCGGCGGCTGGTCCTCGGGTCCCCTCGAGGCCGAGCTCGGCGCGTCGCGGATGGACCGCGCGGCAGCGCCCGTCTCCGGTCGCACCGAGGGGCGCACCACCTCCGAGGACCTCGGCCCGTTCGTGCTCGAGGCCCAGGACGTCGGCTTCGCGCGCGTGTTCGTCACCGATCGGTCCCGGTTCGGCGGGTGGTTCGGGGGCCTCGACGCCGAGATGAACCTCACGGCCGAGCCCGAGGTTCGCGCGTTCGTCCAGATCGGCGTGTTGGGAGACGGCTCGTGGTGAACGGGATGCGCGGAGTTCTGCTGGGCCTCCTCGCGGGGGTGGTGGTGCTGGCGGTGTTGCCCGCGGACGGCACGCCCGGCGCTTCGCCCGAGGCCCCGGCGCCGGCCCAGCACACTTCGGACGCTGCGTGTTCTCACTGCCACGAAGACGTCCACCAGGGCGCCGTCGGGACGACGTGTCAGGAGTGCCACACCTCCGAGACCTGGGTGCCGTCCACGTTCGGGCTCACCGACCACGCCAACACGAAGTTCGCGCTCACCGGGAAGCACGCGACCGCCGAGTGCTCGTTGTGCCACCCGAACGCCCGGCTCGCGGGTCAGCCCCTCGAATGCGCGGGCTGCCACCTCGACCGGCACCGCGGCAAGCTCGGCGAGAACTGCGCCGAATGCCACTCGACCGAGCGGTTCGCGCCCGTCGAAGGCTTCGACCACGCGGGCCGCACGGGCTTCGCGCTCACCGGACCGCACGGGGGCGACGTGTCCTGCGACGACTGCCACACCGGACCTCGTGGGCGGTTGCTCCAGGTCGCGGTCGAGCCTGGCTGCGCCACCTGCCATGCGCCCTCCCACGGGGACTTCGGTGCGTGCGAGAGCTGTCACCCCGCGGATCGCACCACCTTCGCGGGCGCCTCGTTCGACCACCGGTCCACGTCGTTCGCCCTCGAGCGCCGTCACGCCGCCCAGTCGTGCGCCAGCTGCCACCCTGCGGGCTCCGTCGGCTCCGACGCGCGGTCCGACTGCCAGGCGTGCCACACCGACGTCCACGCCGGGCAGACGGGCTCGGTGTGCACCGACTGCCACCGGCCGGATCGCTGGCGCCTCGTCCGCTTCGATCACGACGCCACCTCCGTCCCGCTGCGCGGTTCCCACTTCGTCGCTTCGTGTACGAGCTGCCACACGAACCAGCGGTGGATCGGGCTGCCGCGCGACTGCTTCGGCTGCCACTCCGGGGAGGCGCGGCGGGGGCCCTCCTCCGTTCCGGCACACGTGACCGGGATCGGGGAGTGCGGGGACTGTCACAACAGCTGGACCTGGTGAACCCGCTCGTCTGGGAGTTCGTGGACGTGGCCCCGGTCGCCGCGGGCCCCGCTTTCGCCGTGTCCTCGTCCTGGGACGGCGCCCCCGCCTGGTTCTCCGGGGGACCCGACGGGGTGCGCGTGCTGGCGGCCGACGGCAGCGTGGTGGTCTCTTCCGACGTCGTGCACCCCGTGGCTCTGGTGGTACGGCAGCTCGACGGGGTGGGGGAAGACGAGGTGGTCGCGTGTGGTCCGGAGGGGATCGCGCTCCTGCGCGGCAACCGGCAGGGCGTCGCGCTTCCCCGCCCGCTCTCGGACGAGCCGTGTTCGGCGCTCGCGGCCTACGACCTCGAGACGTACCCGGGCCTCGCGTCCATCTCGGACGGCGAGCTCGTGATGTGGACCCCGGGCCGCAACGGCCTCGACGCTTCGCCCACCGGGATCCGCGCCCGGGTTCCGCCTGCGTTGGTCTCCCTGGGCAGGCGGGTCGCGGTGGTCACCACCGGAGGGGATGTCCATCTCACCGCGCCGTCCGTCCCCCTGGACGTGGGCCCGGTGACGGCCATCAGCGCAGCTGGCACCGAGCTCGTGTGGGTGGGCGCCGCCGGCGCGCCATGGTCGGGTGGAGAGGCCCTGCCGGAGGGGGTCACCGGGGTGGTCGCGGGCGCGGGAACGATCTGGTTCCTCGACGCGGTGGGGGGTCGGCTGCGCACCCCCGAAGGCCCGTGGGTGGCGCTCCCGATCCGGCCGGTGTCCGGTGTGGTTTCGGACCAGGGTGGGGACGGGTGCCCCGAGCTGTGGCTCACGGACGGCGCTGGCGGAGGCGCCATCGCGACCGGACGCTGCGTGGAGGCCCCGACCGCGAGCCCGGTCGCGCCCCTCCCTGCGCCGGTGCGCCCGGATCCGCTGGCCGCCGAGGAGGGGGTACCGCGCGCCCCGGCCGAGGTCGTCCTCTCTGCGTCCGGCTGGGCGGTCGTGAACGTGCGGGCCGGTGAGCTCCTCGATTCCCGCGTGTCGTGGGGCGACGGACAGTGGTGGCGCTGGAGCAAGCGCGGAGGCCCCCCCGGGTTGTCGATCACCGAGCAGGGCACCCTCGACTACCAGGCCGACTCCGACGACGTGGGTCGGTGGCGGGCCTCGCTGCGGAGCGGGAACTGGCCCCGGTCGCGGTTCGGTGGGGTCGAGGTCCGGGTGTGGCCCAACGACACCCCCATGGGCGCGCCGACGCAGGAGCTCGTCCCGGTCACGCCCCCCCTCGATCGCGCATCGGAAGCGCTGCGGGTCTGGTTCGGCGCAGGGGTCGCCGGCGGGTTCGCCACCACCGACGGCTCGCGGTGGGAGAGCCTCGGCGAGGCCCCGACCGGCGCCGCGATCTCCCCGTTCGCCGCGGGAATGGCCGAGGTACGGCTCGCCGGGCCCGTCGCCCTGTGGACGGGCTTCGACTCCGCGCCCCTGTTCGCCTACCCCGCAGCGCCCGACCGGCGCACCCACGTGGCTGCGGCCACGCTCGGGCTGACGGCGGGGTCGGACACGCTCCGGCTCGGACCGTACGGGACCTACGGCTACTCGCTGCGCGGCCTCGGGGGTCGGGTCGCGTACACCCCGTTCGGGGACGCCCGCGGCCACGCCACCGGACCGGAGCTCCGCGTCACCTGGCTCACGCCGCAGATCGGTGTGGAGGCTGCGTTGTCCTGGGTCTGGGAGCTCTGAGCCCCCGGCTCACGTGGCGGAGCGGCTCCAGCGGGGGGTCGTGACCGGCGGTGGGGCGTGGGTCAGGTGGCGGAACGTGAGGCTGATCCGCTCCCCAGCGCCGGGCTCGCGCTTGATGGCGTGTTTGTGGTCGGCCTGCATCGCGGCGCTCATCACGAACAGGGAGCCGGGCGGCAGCGGCACCCGCGTGGTCGTGAACGGCGGAGTGTTCCCGTGGCGCAGGAGGAGCGTGCGGGGGGCGCCCAGGCTGACGATGGTGATCGGGGTGCCGGGCGCCAGGATGTCGACGTCGTCGCGGTGGTAGCCGATGGAGTGATCCCCGGTCAGGTAGCGGTTCAGCAGGCAGTTGGTGGGCGTGAACCCGCAGCGCTCGCCCACCCGCAGGGCCAGCGCCCACACCGCGGGGTGCCACGGGGCCTCCGGGTAGCTGGCGCCGGCGTAGTTGTACGGGATGCCCATGCTGGCGGTCTGGCGGCTCGCCATCTGGGTGGTCCACGCCACCTCGTCCCGCACCCGCTGGAACAGCGACGGATCGGCGAAGCCCTCGGTCAGGGACCAGTCCGTCACGGCCGACGACGCCGGGCGCGCAGCGCGGCGAGGCCGACCAGCAGGCCCAGCCAGGCGGGGTGGCGCCCGGTCGCGCAGCCACAGCCCTCCTCGGTGCGGCCGCCGTCTGCCCCGTCGGTGGTGGGCGTGGTGGGGTCGGGCGCGCCGGCGACGGTCGTGGACACCAGCACCCACGGCGACGTGGACAGGGGCCCGTCGGTGCGCAGCTCCACCACCACGTTCCCGGCGTCCAGGTCCTGCGACGCGCCCGTGTACAACGCGGCGAGCAGCGGCTGTTCGCCGTCGATCGGGTGTTCGGCGGGATCACCGGGCGAGAACCAAGCGGACAACGTCCCCGTGGCTGCGTCCCAGTCCACGAGTCGCACGCCCTCGGCGGTGGTGTCGGAGAGGAGGAGGTGGCCCCCACCGAACGCCAGCGGGACCGGCGCCGCGAGCGGGCGACCCGCCACCTCCGTGCCGGGCCCGGCGACGAACGCGAGGCCCCCGGCCACGGTCCAGGCGAAGACCCCGCGGAACCCGACGCCCTCCATGGTGCCCTGGCCGGTGAACGCGAACCCCGCGCCCGGCGCCAGCAATGGCGGCAACACGTCCATCGAGGTGAGGACCACGTCGGCGACGGGGACCCCGCCGGGCGGGATCACCAGCACCTCGTCCGGGGCCGCCACGTCTCCCCACCACACGTGCGTGGTGTCGCCGTCCGGGGACAGCTCGCGGCCCAGGAACACCGCCGCTGCGTCCCGGCCCACGGTGAGCAGCGAGCAGCACGTCGCGTCGTCCACGCCGTCGTCGTCGTCCGGGAGCCACCCGTCGGGCTCCACGACCCGCAGGGCGCCGGGCTGCCCGTGGGCCACGCCGATCACACCGCCCGCGTCGGCCACGGAGAACGTGAGGCGGCCGTCGTCGGCGAGGTACCCGGCCTGGTTGAGGCGGTTGCCGAACCAGCCTGGGAGGCCATCCACCCCCTCGTCGAAGGTCACGAACCGGGTCGCGACCCCGCCGAGGACCGCGACGAGCGCGATGTGGTAGGCGTCGACGGTCTCGCGCACCAGCACATCGTCGTCCGCGTTGACGGCGATGAGCGCGAACGGTCCCAGCGCCGCACCACCCGTCACGGGGTCGCCTTCCCCCACGACCCGCCGCACCCCCGAGGCGTCGTGGGCCCACACCGCGGAGGGCCCTCCAGCCGACGCCAGGAACATCCCCGCGTGGCCACCGCTGGTCAGGGCGACCCCGGAGAACGAGTCGAACACACCGCCGTCCGGGGCCGGAGCTCCCTCGAGCAACACCGAGACCCCGGCGTCGTCCACCCGCCAGAATCCGAGGCGCTCCTCGGTGCCCGCCATCACGGTGCCTTTCCAGATCAGGGCGCCGTCGGTGGTGTGGTGGACATCGGAGACCTCGGTGAACAGCGCCCCGGGCACCCCGGGCGCGGCTCCGTCGGAGGCAGCGACCGCGTGGAGCGCGGGAGGAGCAGCAGCAGCAGGGGCCGGGAACAGCCACATGGGACACCCAGGGAGGGAGGACCGCCCGGCCCTATCTCGAACGCGCCTGCTGGCTGCCGAGGGTCACGTTCCCGGTGCCCGCTCGGCGGAGCCGCTCCCAGGTGCCGGAGTCGGTCCCCTGCTCGTGTTGCAGGCGCCGATCGACGACGTCCACCGGCGAGGTGATCGGCACTACCCCCGACGCTCCCGTCGACGAGACCGCAGGTGCGTCGGGGTCGGTGAAGGCGACCGCCTCCCCGTCCCACGCCAGGATGGCGGCGCCGGCCGGCACCGTGGCCACGCCCCGCACGTCGGTGACCTCGGGGTACACCCGGCCTCCGAGCAGCGCGCGCACCTCCACCCCCGCAGCCGGTCGGCCTCCGCGGCGCACGTCGACCCGCCGCTGTCCGGCGGCGTCCTCCACGTCGAGGGCCAGGTCGCTGCGGACGACCAGCGACGTGGCACGCGCCCCGTCCGCGTCGAGCTGGACGAGCCAGGCCCCGGTTCCCTCGAGCGGGAGCTGCAGCGCGTGGCGCTCGGGGAAGGGGCCGGCGTTCAGCGACCGCTCCCCCGTCCAGACGGGAGACACGCCGTCGACGGCCAGATCACGCACCCCCAGGAGCCCCCCGTCCCGCAGGAACAGGGTGCGGAGGTCGACCCGGTAGACCCGCAGACCCACGCGGTCCACGCCCTCCACCTCGACCGGCACCGCAGACCGCTCGCCCGGGGCCAACCGCACCAGCGCCGGGGCGTCGATCCGGCGGGCCGCCAGGACCTCCAGGGCGATGGTGGCCTCGCTCGAGGCGATCGACCGGTACCGCGCTGCCGCCGCATCCCACTTGCCGCGGGCCTCGTCGAGCCGCGCGAGCGCCAGCCGCGCGTCGTCGGCGTGGTGCGAGGGGAGGGGGGGCCCCCCGCCGTCGGGGAACAGGTCGTCGGCGAGGGAGCGGAGGAGCGGCTCGGCAGCCTCGGCCTCGCCGGCTTCGGTGCGCGCCACCGCCTCCAGGAACAGCAGGGCGTCGACGAGGTGGTCTGCCGGGTGGGCCTCGCGGACCCGGCGGGCCCAGCGGGCCGCGGTCTCCGGAGCGTGGAGCTGCAGGAGGGTGCGGCCGAGCCGCAGTCCCGCGGCGGTCGCCCGGTCGTGGTCAGGGGACGAAGCCAGGAACTCCCGGTCCCAGGCCGCCGCGGTGAGCCGCACGTCGGTGGGGGTGATGCCTGCAGCGATCGCGCCCGGGGGCAGTCCCGCGTCCGCGAGCGCCAGCAGCCGCCCGGGCAGCAGGTACGACACCTCCCCCACGGCGCGTCCCAGCGGGTAGCGCAGGGCGGCCTCCCGGGTGCGCTGCACGGCCGTCAACAGGCCCACGCGCTCCTCCATGCCGGCCAGCTTCGCGACCTCGTCGGTGAAGGCCTGATCGGTGATCTCCCGCCACAGCGCCGTGGCGCTCACCACATCGCCGGTCGCGCGCAGCGCCCGCGCTGCCCGGACCGCGTCCTCCATGGGGAGCGTCGTCGAGGGTGCGGCGGCCGCCAGCGAGCGGAAGGCCGCCGCCACGGCAGCGTCGTCACTCCCGAGCAGGGCGTCGTCGAACACCAACTGGGCGTGCATTCCAGCCGGGATCTCCTCCGACGGCGCTGGCAACACGGCTCGGACCCCGGCCACGTGCCAGTCCTTCGCCACGATCAGCGCGATCCCCGGTGGCACGGGCGTGGGGTCCACCGGGTCCACCACCACGGGTACCGCCCGCGCCAGGCCCACCGAGGTCTCGGCGCCGCCGAGGAGGAACGAGCCGGGGAGGCGGGCCCGCCACAGCGAGGACCTCGAGTTCAGCGACACGAGCGCCGGCGTGGACTGCAACCGCTGCTCCGGGTCGAGGAGGCCCTCGTCGAGCTGGAGCCGGCAGGGGTCACACGACCCCGTCCCGGCGGCACCCGACCGCGGGAACGCAGCTCCGCTGGGCCCCGCAGGTACCCGCGCGAGCGTGAGGCCCATCTCCCCACCGACGATCCCGGTTCCCTGCCACACCAGCGCGGGTCCCGTGACCGCGACGTCGCCCACGAATCCGACCACCACACCGTTCGGGACCTCGCGGCCCGCCACCCGCGCGGCCCCGACCGGATCCGCGGCGTGCGCGACGACCCAGTCCACCAGCTGATCGTCACCCGGGAGGGGCGGGGCGGCCGGGACCTCGAGCGGGGGCGCTCCGGGGAGCCGCATCAGCCGGAGCAGGTGGCCGAGCCACCGGCGCTCCTCGGCGTCGTCCGTAACCGCAGTCCGGAGCGCAGCGACCGCGTCGGCTGCAGGTGGACGCCCGCCCTCCGCGAGCGCGATCGTGGCGCGGAGCCGATCGACCACCGACCCCTCCACCTGCACGGCGGCCAGGGCCTCGTCGAGCTCCGGCCGGGACACCACCACCACCCCCGCCTGGGAGGCCTCGGCGAGGAACGAGGCCACCGCCGCGCTGGCCAGGCCGTCTCCCAGCCGCAGATGGCCCCGCACCTGACGGACCCAGCGGGCGAGGTCGTCGTCGGGGTGCGTCTGCCAGAGGGCCACCGCCGCCCGCCCGGCGTCTGCCCACTGCCGATCGGTCCACGCGGGGGAGGGGCCGCCGCGCATCACGACCGCCTGCAGGGCCTTCGGACCCGCTGCGACGAACGTCACGGGACCCTCGGCTGCGGGCGCACCTTCGGACAGCGGCAGCGAGAACGTCTGCTGGTCGTTCACGGCGCCGGCGCGCAGGGCGATCGCCACCGTCCCGCCGGCGGGGACCTCGGTGGTCGCCACCACGCGGCGCGCCTCTCCCGCTGCGAGCGTGAGCTCCACCACCTCGGCGCCGATCGACAGCGTCGCGGCGGACGGCGTCTCGGTCCCGTTCACGACCGTCACCACGGGCCGCGCGCGGTCCTCGACGCTCCCGGGGTCGGCCTGGCGCACGACCATCCGCACGCGGTCGTCCGCGTCGAGCGCGACCGTGTCCGAGCCGATCCCCTCCCGGGTGACCGCGGTGGCCCGCAGCTGCAGGGCGGCCGGCGGGGCTGCGAACCGGACCTTCGCCACACCGTCGACGGTGGCCTCCACCCGCCACACCACGCGCTCCCGGACGCCCGGGAGGGGAGGCTCGTCGGTCCCGAGGACGATGGGAGCCCCGCCGACCGTGCCGATCCCGCCTTCGCCGCGCGCGTATCCGCCGCCCGAGCCGAAGCCCGTGGCGCCGAGGGACCCGTACTCGATCGGCACGTCTCCCAACATGGCCTCCGCGAGGGCGTTGTCGGAGAGACCGCCGGACCGGTCCGCGGAGCGCGCGAGCTCCCGCTCCCGGCGAAGCTCGTTCTCGGCCAGCAGGGAGGGCGCGATCGGCTCCCCCTCGGCGCCGTCGTGGAGAGGACCGCCGTCGCCCCAGGTGGTGGCCGCGACCTCGCTCGACCACACGGCGTCGGCCGCGAGGGCAGGCGGCACGCCGTGGTACCCGGCGATCCGGGGATCCCACGCGGTGAACGACACCTCCGCGTCCACGGGCCGCCCGGCCCGGTCACGGACGACCGCCCGAGCCACGAACCCGTCGCCGTCACGCTCGGTGACGACCGTGACGCGCGGGTTGGGATCGGCGTCGATCCGCCGGACGTGGTGTCCGCCGTCGGCGCCGGTGGCGGCGAGCACCACCGGGCCGCGCCAGCGTGCGTCGACCTCCACCTCCGCCGGCCGGCCCGGCGCCCGCACCCCGGCCCACAACAACCCGGCGCCCTCGGCGGTGACGAGCGCCGCGCCACCCTCGGGAACCAGGCGCAACACGTCCCCCGCGCCCACGTCGCGCCCGCCGGTGATCCGGAGCGCATCGGCGTCGACCCACAGCCCCGCGCTCGCGAACGCCCGGCCGTCGGCGGTGGTGGCCACCACCTCGTACCGACCCTCCGGCAACGCCGGCAGCGAGAGGTCGAGGACCCCGTCCAGCGCGAGTCGCTGCGTGGAGACCTGCTCCCGGAGCCCGTCCAGAAGGGGCTCACCGGGCCCGAGCTCCCGATGCCACCCGCGCAGCTCGGTGTCCACGACGGGCACCCACGGATCCCGGGGCGCGGACGCGTCGGGCGGCGGATCGAGCCGACGGAACACCGTCACGTCGACCCCGCCCTCGCCGTCGAGCGTGAGCCGGGCAGGCTCTCCGGGCCGGAGCGTAGACTCCGCGACCACCACCGCCACCCGCTGGGGTTCGGAGGTGCGGGTCACGGTCCGGCTCCGGGCGTCCGTGCCGAGGAGGTTCACGCTGGTGCTCCAGGGCACGTGGGGGCCAGGGCCCGCGAACCGTGCGATGCCGGCGGCGTCGGTGGTGGCGACCGCGAGGTCGGTCGCGACCGCCGCGTGCACCGCGGGGACGTCGTCCGGGTCGCGCACGTGGACCTGCAGCGCGTCCCCGTCCCACGCGCTCCAGAACGAGAACGCCGCCGTGTCCCGGGCCGCGACCTTGAACCCGCTCAAGACCCGCGGGCTGGTCTCCCCGGGCGCGAGGCCCATCACCGTCCAGTCGCGCCGCGAGGGGTGGGGGCTGCGCCAGGTGGGCGCGTCCGCCGGGAGCTCGAGGTCGACCTGCACCGCGCCGCGCGCGTCGGTGTCCGCGGTCACCGGCGGGAGCGTCCGGCCCTGGCTGGCGAGCCACAACGTCCAGGTCCCGGGGACCACCTCCCCACCAGCGCGGGCGACAACCCGCAGTCCCACGTGATCCCCGGGCAGGTAGACGGACCGATCGAGCTCTGCCGAGGCCGACAGCGCCGTCGCCTGCTCGGGCGCGGAGTGCCCCCCGGAGGCAGGGACGAGGCCCCAGTTGCCTCCCTTCTCGACGAGCACGGTCGGGTCGAGGTCGCGGTCGCGCGCCACGAACAGGCCCGTGGCGTCGGTGCGGCCCTCCACGACCTCGTCGTCCACGAGCCACACCCGCGCGCCCTGCACCGGGCGGTTCCGATCGTCGAACACGGCCACCGCCGTGTCGCGTCCGACGGTCCGCGTGACCACGCGGACGTCCGAGACCAACACGAGGGCGCGCGCCTCCTCCGTCTGGCTGGCGGCGGTCACGGTGTACAGGCCGGGCCCGGGTACCTTCACGGGCGCATCGAACGTCCGATCCACGAGCGGCCTGGCGTCCGGAACCGGCACGGTCCAGGACTCGTCCGGTGCGATCGCAGCGACGTCGAGCGTCTCCAGCTCCGACAGGGAGTGTCCTGCGCGGACCCAGGCCAGGGGATCGATCCGGTGGAGCCGCAGCTCCACCCGGTCCACGTTGCGGGTGACGAGGTGGACCACGGGGACACCGCGGGCAGCGCCGTCGGAGGAGAGGGCGAGATCGGGCTCCCGGAGCCGCGAGAGCTCGCCGGTCGCGACCCAGTCGCCCTCTGCCTCTGCGCGCAGCATCGCCAGGGCCTGCTCGGCGTGACCTTCGTCGAAGGCGGTGAGGCGAACGAGCGACCGGAGCGCCTCCTGGGACGGTTCGGTCTCGGGGAACGCGGCGCGGGTGGCCTCCCAGCGGCGGCGGGCTTCGTCCGGGCGGCCAGCAGCGCGCGCCACCAGCCCAGCCTCCCACGAGGCCTGCGCCGCTGCGGGGTCCGTGGGGTGGAGTCGGACCAGCGAGTCGTACCGCCCCAGCGCGGTCGCGGGGTCCCCGGCGGCGCGCGCGAGGGCCAGCAACGCGGTGGCCTGCAGCGCCGCGACCTCGGACCGGTGGGGATCGTTGGCCCAGCGTCCCAGCCACTGCCCCGCCTCCTCGTCGACCTGGCTCCACCGACCAGCCCGGGCGGCCTGGGCCACGGCAGCGCGGTGGGAGTCCGGCGTGTCCAGCGCCCGCCACGGACGCCGCGCGTCCAGTGACTCGGCTTCCGCCCAGCTGTCGGCGAGCACGTCGAGCCACGCCGGATCGGCGCGCAGGGCGGAAGCGCGCTCGCGGGCCAGGGCCCGGGCAACGGGCTCACCGAGGTGGCCGGCGACCGCCCACTCGCGATCTGCGCCTGTGGGCAGGCCCTCCGCGATCAGCGCCCAGTCGGCGCTGCACGTCTCCACGGCCCGGAGGCGCGCGGTCGTGTCCTCCTGGTCGTGGAGCTGCGCGCGGAACGCGGAGCACAACGCGGTCGTGTGGAACGTGCGGTCGGGTGCCCACGCGGTGTACATCTCGCGAGCGAGGGCGGCGCGGCGCTCGCCGGAGGTCCGGAGCCCGAGGGCCAGCTCGAACAGCCGCAGGCCCTCGTGCAGCCCCCGGTCGGGATCGGCCACGAGCCGCCGCGCCAGCGCTGCCACGGACTCCGCCGCCTGGCCGTCTCGATCGTCGCCCGCCGAGAGGAGCCCGAGCTCCTCGGCGAGCGCTGCGGCCTCGACCTGCCGATCGGTCCGCTCCAGGGCCTCCACCCGGAGCCAGGCAGCGCGGGGGCCACAGGCCGCGTCGCGCGGGACCCGCGCCAGCACGTCGAGGGCCCGCTGGGGAGCGCCGTCGGCGAGGAGCGCTGCGCCGAGCTGACACTGCAGCCGGGACCGGCCCGCCGGGTCGTCGACCGAGGGCAGGGCGGCGGCGAGGACCCGCGCTGCCTCGCCCGGGTCACCTCCGGCGCTCGCCTCCTGGGCGCGGTCGGTGACGGCGCGCTCCCGGTCGGTGCTTGCGGCGGAGAGGGTGCAGATCAGGCCCAACAGCCCGGGAACCAGGATTCTACGCATCGGAGACACGACCTTTCGCAGTGGGACCCGCGGGGCGGCCCGTGGTTCCGCGCTTCACTCGTTCTTTGCAGGGCGCTACCAGCCCGGCTGGGCTCGGCCCGCGACGTACAGCCCGAGCAACGCGGTCAACAGGCCGAGCAACCACGCCGACGCCAGGAGGCTCCACGCGGTCTCGCGGCCGCCTGGGCTCCGACCGGCGACGCGGAGGGTGAGCGCCCCGCCCACCGCGAGTGCCACCGCCATCGCGCCCAGGTGCTCCTTCGTCTCGAAGCGGAGGACCGCGCCGGGCTGGACCAGCCACAACACGGGCTTCACGCGCGAGCGGTACGTGCCGTACACGAACGCGCCGAGGAGCGCGGGGGCGAGCAGCAGGAGCGCGCCGAGATCCGCGGACAACTGGGCGCCGGGGGTGACGCGCCCGCGCAGGCGCAGGGTCAACACGGGGTGGAGCAGGACGGCCAGGCCCAGCGTCGCGACGTGCCCGTGGAGCCGCGCCAGCCAGCCGTAGGTCTCGGGTGTCACGGGAACGCCACCATCGCGAGCGCCAGCACCATCACCGGCCCGATCACCCACAACGGGCCGAAGCGCAGGAGCGGGCGTGCCCAGGCCTCGGGGACCAGCAGCGCCGCGAGGGGGACCGCGAGGGCCGCGTGCAGCGCGGCGAGGGCCACGCGCCAGAAGAACGGGGTGTGGGCGGTGCGGATCACGTCGCCGACGGTGGGTTCGCCGGCGAGGAGCCCGAACAGCCGCTGCCCGCCGTAGGAGGCGACGAACACCACGGCGCCGACCGTGAAGCCGAGCGCCCACTTCTCGCGGCGACGCTGGTCGCTCGTTCCCCAGGTGACCGGCCGCGGTGGACTCACGCGGACGCCTGGTGGGCCCGGACCCGGGGACACTCGGGGTCGGCGGCCATCGGGTCGCCGGTGACGTGGGCGGCGACCACTCGACACCCGCTGCCGCAGACCGCGTACCAGTCGCACCCGACACAGGGGGCAGGGGCCTCCCGGTCCCGCCACGCGGACAGCTGGGGGTCGCTGCGCCAGGCCTCCGCGAGCGGTCCGTCCTGGCCCCCCGCCGCGAACGAACACGGCGCCCACCGGCCGTCCTCGTTGCGCGTGGCCAGCGATCGGCCGCCCGGGCACCCCTCCACCGCCGTGGCCACCAGGGTCTCGGGGGGGACGGCGTGTGCGGCGAGGAAGGGCACCATGGCGCAGTCCCACCGGATCGGGATCCCGACCTCCCGTTCGACCTGCAGCGCCGCCGGCCAGAGCGCTGCGAGCTGCGCTTCCGTCGGGGTCTGCTGCGCCCACGTGGCGGCAGCGCGGCCCACGGGCTTGAGCCGGAGCCACTGCCACTCCCGGGCGCCGTGCGCGGCGAGGGTATGGCCGAGCGCCACGAGCGAGTCGGCGTTGGCCCTCGTGACCACCGTGTTGACCCCCGCGGGGACCCCGGCGTCCGCGAGCAGCTCCAGCGCCCGGAGCGCCACCCGGCTCCCGTCGAAGCCCCGGACCGCGCGGTACGTGTCGCCCACGCCGTCCACCGAGACGTTGACCTGACCGAACACGCCGGCCAACTCCCGCGCCCGCTCGCGGGTCAGGCCGATGCCGGAGGTGGTGAGGTTGGGGACGAGCCCCAGACGGCGCGCCTCGCGGCCGAGCGCCACCAGGTCGGGCCGGAGCAGGACCTCGCCGCCCCCGAAGGCCACTTCGAACACACCGGCGCGCGCGAGCTCGGCGAGCACGGCGGGAACATCGGTGGGGCCGGGGTCTCCCTCCGGCGAGGCCCCGACGTGGCAGGTGTCGCACGCCACGGGGCACCGGCGCCCGAGCGAGACGTGCACCTCGATCGGCGCGCTGCGGGCAGCGCCCTCGGCCACGGCAGCGCCCGGGCCGTGCAACACGGCTCCGCGCGCGAGCGCGGCCTCCGCGGTCTCGGTCGACACCCACAGGAGCGCCGGCGGGAGCGCCCAGGACAGCAGGCTCCCGCCGTGTTCGGTCCGGACCCGCGGGGGCGCTGGGGGCTCGCCGCCCTCCAGGTAGGCTGCGAGGCGGTCGGCGAACAGGTTCACGACGACGCCCGTGGCCGCGACCGTGAGGAGGGCCGCGCCCACCACCATGCCGGTGGCCGAGCAGTTCGGGGACCGCCCGCGCCGCACGGATCGCACGTCCACGTTGGCCATCCTCGCCGCTCCACCACCCCAGGGGGGCCTCCTGATAGCCAGCTGGCCACCGCGACGCGACCCGGTCGCAGGCGGAGAACGGGTTACCCGGGCGCGTGGCTGCCCCGGGAACCGACGTGGCTCAGGATGGACTCGTGGGCCGGACCCTCGCGGGTCGGTACGAGGTGCTCCGTCGCCTCCGCGACGAGTCCGTCGGGGCGGTGTGGGCCGCCCGCGATCGCGAGACGGGCGCCCTCGTCGAGGTCAAGGTCGTCACCCAGCTGGCGGACGCGCCCGACGACCCGCGCTTCGCCCGCTTCGCCCGCGAGATGAAGGCCTCGTTCCTGGTCACCCACCGCAACACCGTCGAGGTGGTGGACTTCGGCGAGGAGCCTGCCCCCAACGGCGCCCGGCTCCGGTACCTCGTGCTCGAGTACCTCCTGGCGCACCCCCTGCGGCAGGACCTCGCGAACGGGCCGCTCCCCTGGGCCCGCACCCCGGCGATCGTGGTCCAGGTGGCGCAGGCCCTGGGCGCTGCACACCAGGAGGGCATCGTGCACCGCGCGTTGTCCCCGGACCGGGTGTTGCTGCTCGACAACTGCGACGGCGACTTCGTGAAGGTCGCCGACTTCGGGCTCGCCAAGCTCGAGGTCGAGGGAGAGGCGCAGGTCACCGCCGCCGGGGCCCGCCTGGGAGATCTCCGCTACGCCGCCCCCGAATACGTGGAGACCGGCGCCTTCACCGGTCGGTCCGACCTCTACGCCCTCGGGGTGTTGTGGTTCCACCTCCTGACCGGCCGGCCTCCGTTCGACGGCACGATGGAGGAGCTGTTCGACCTCCACCTCCACACGACCCCGCCCCGGGTGCGCTCGCTGCGGCCAGAGGTGCCGGCGTGGATCGACGACCTCGTCGCCGCGTTGTTGTCGAAGCAGCCCGCCGAGCGGCCCTCGGTCTACAAGCTCGTCCAGCGGATCGAAGACGAGCTCGGCGCTCCCGTGGTCGTTCCCACCCCGTGTCCGCTCGACTCCGAGGGGCGAGCCCTCCGACCTCCTCCTCCTCCTGCACCCCCGGAACCTGCGCGGGGAGGCCTCGCGGTCCTCGGGATCGGGCTGCTCGCCGTGGTGGGCGTCGGCGGGCTCGCCCTGGTCGCAGCAGGGGTGTTGGCGGTCGTGTGGGTGCTGGTGCGGTGATCCGGGTTCGATCAACCTCGGTACGCGGGGGGTCCAGGGGGAAGCGCCCCCTGGCAGGGGGTGCGGGGGACTGGTCCTCCGCGGGGGTGTCGGGGGCGGAGCCCCTGACCCACGCGACAGACACGAAAATTGAGCTTCGCTCGTGCGAAGCGCGAGCGAAGATCAATCTGCTGCGTTGCGCGTCCGCCCCGGTTGCGGCACGATGCGCGTTCGATGCACCGGTGGCTCCCGCTCCTGCTGCTCCTCCTCGTGTGGTTCCTCCCGCAGCAGGCGAGGGCCCAGGGCGTCGGCTCGTTCGTGTCTCCAGGGCCGCTCGCGCGGGCGCACGCCGAGATCGACACCCTCACGGGCTGCACGAACTGCCACGCCCCCGGTCGCGGCCCCACGCCGTCGCGCTGCATGGCGTGCCACGAGTCCGTCAAGGAGCAGGTCGACAACGGGACCGGCTTCCACGCGGACAAGGGGACGACCTGCGGAGACTGCCACCCGGACCACCGCGGCCGCGACCACAAGCTCGTCAAGATGGAGGAGTCGGACTTCGATCACGACGCGACCGGCTTCCCGCTCGAGGGCGCCCACGCCGACACCCGCTGCATCGAGTGCCACAAGACCCCGAACGTGTACACGGGCCTGTCGTCGGCCTGCAAGAGCTGCCACGAGGAGCCCCACGGCGGGAACGTCAGCAAGCGCGACCTCATCCCGCAGTGCGAGCAGTGCCACGGCGTGAAGAACTGGGAGGTCGCCTCCATCGCCAGGGAGGTGTTCGATCACGAGTCGAAGGCGGACGCCGACTACCTGCTCGAGGGGCTGCACCTGAAGGTCGAGTGCGCGGACTGCCACGTCGAGCTCCGCTTCGTGCCGATCGCGTCCGAGAACTGCTCCGAGTGCCACGTGAACCCGCACCGCGCCGGCTTCAAGGACCGGCCGTGCGAGGACTGTCACCCGAACTCCGAGCGGTGGGAGGTCCCGAAGTTCGACCACGACCTCACTCGCTACCGCCTCGAAGGCGAACACGTGGGAGTGGGCTGCGACGACTGCCACGAGGCCGACAAGACGGCGCCCATCTCGTTCGCCGACTGCACGCCGTGCCACAACGACGTCCACAAGGGCCAGTTCGCGCCCGAGCCCTGCCGCGAGTGCCACAACGTGAACGGCTTCTCGATGCGGGACTTCGACCACGACACGACCGAGTTCCCGCTCAAGGGCAAGCACCGCGAGAACCAGTGCGAGCAGTGCCACGGTCAGGGCAACCTCGCGAAGTACGTGGGCGTGAAGCACGCCGACTGCGACGACTGCCACGAGGACACGCACCAGGGCAGGTTCCAGCCCACGAACTGCTCGGCGTGCCACGTCGAGGACGGCTTCGAGATCCAGGCGTTCGACCACGACCAGACGACCTTCCCCCACACGGGGAAACATGTCGGCCTCGACTGCAACAAGTGCCACCGGGACTTCCAGTGGAACGGCATCCCCCACGCGTCGTGTGTGGACTGCCACTACACGAAGAACCCGCACCGGCCGGTGATCACGCCCGAGACCTGCGGCGAGTGCCACAGCACCGAGTCGTTCCAGCAGATCACCTTCGACCACGCGACCGAGACGGAGTTCGACCTCTCGCCGCAGCACGTCGAGACCAAGTGCACGGCCTGCCACACCCGGATCTACCAGTTCGACGGCCTCGAGAAGGAGTGCACCTCCTGCCACGAAGAAGACCGGCCGTTCGGCCACTTCGAAGGGGTCTGCGGCGACTGTCACCAGGCGCAGGACTGGTTCCCCGGCGGGCTCGGCGACCAGGACCACGCCGTCACGGGGTTCCCGCTCGTGGCGTCGCACAGCCTGCTGCCCTGTGAGTCGTGCCATCCGCCGGGCCGGGCGCGGGGCCAGGCGCAGCCCTCGTGTACGGCCTGCCACTGGGACGACGACCCGCACCAGAACATGCTCGGGCTCAACTGCCAGGACTGCCACAACGAGTTCGACTGGCTGCGGACCTCGTTCCGCCACACCACCACCGGCTGGCCGCTGCGCGGCGCCCACAAGCTGGCGGCCTGCGTGGACTGTCACGCGGTGTCGTACATCGGTACCCCGACCGAGTGCTACCGCTGCCACGGCCAGGAGGTCGATCCGCTGGTCCCCGCACACCAGACGGGCTCCGTCCAGTCGTGCGACTATTGTCACCGCCCCTACTCGTGGGACGTCCCTCGGTTCCCGCATTGAGGTGCACTTGAAGCCATCGACCTGGTCCGGTTTTTTCGCGATCTTCTCGATTTCGCTCTCGGCCTCCCTGTTCGTGGGCGCGGCCTGCACCAAGCTCCTGCCCCACGGCGGTGAGAAGCCCACCTACCCGCTCGTCGGGCGGCACGCGTTCGTGCCCTGCGAAGGCTGTCACGGCCCAGGGACGCCGCAGCCCGAGTCGAAGGTGTGCATCGAGTGCCACAACCAGGATCGACCGAGCCCCAACCACAACCCGGGCCAGAACTGCGGCGACGCCGGCTGCCACACCCCGGACGGGTGGCTGTACGGCGTGGTCGACACGGGGCATACGGGGGGAGTCACGCCCCACACGGGGACCCCGGAGCACACGGGCACCCCGCCCGATCCCATCCACGACGCGCTCGCTCCCGACCAGCTCTGCTGGGAGTGTCACGAGGTGGACCGCAAGGACCCGCTCCACTACGCCGACCCCGCGCAGCCGGCCGAACACGCGTGGGACTGCGGACCCTGCCACGGCACCCGCGACTGGGCCACCGAGCTGTTCGGGCACCCCTGCCGCACCCCGCACGGGAGCAAGTCGTCGCCTCCGCTCGCGCCGGCCGACTGGGTGGTCGCGTGCGCCGACTGCCACACGGGCGGCAACACCGCGGTCACCGACTGCGTCACCTGCCACGCCACCATCTTCCCGCACTACGGGGTCGCGTCCGCGGGAGACGTGGGCCCCACAGGGACCGAATGCACGGCGGCGTGCCACCCGACGGGTGACTGAGCGTGTGGTTCGCCTCGGTCGCGCTCGCCCAGTCCACCGGGTCCGACGTCTCGATCACGAGCGTGGGGGTGCAGACCTGGACCAGCTCCGCGCTCTTCGCGACGGACGCCGATCTGTCGTTGGCCGAGCGCCTGCGGTGGACGCTCGCGGGCGACGAGCGCGGAGTGTCCGCGACGCGCCTGCTCGCCGACGCGCGGTTCAACGTGGACCCGACCGGCGGCGACCCCGTGTTCGAGTGGTCCTCGGTCCGCCAGGCGGGCGTCGAGGTCTCCCGCGAGGGGTGGTCGCTGCAGGTGGGGCGCAACCCGGTGTACCAGGGGGGGCCCCGGCTCGTGGACGGCGCCCAGCTCCTGCTCCGGCCGTCCACCAAGGTCGACGTGGGGATGTGGGCCGGCCTCGCCCCGGACGTGTTCACCACCCGTCCAGCCCTCCGCCCCGGCGCCGGACCGGTGATTGCGTACGGGGCGCCCCGGCTGCAGTTCTCGGTCGTCGGCGACGTGACCGCGTCCGTCGGGGACCCGGCGCGCACCA
>JBIKWC010000226.1:0-12262 GCA_044356535.1 Myxococcota bacterium | reverse complement strand
TGCCGCCCACCGGCTCACCTGGACCGCCAGCTTGTAGCAGTCCAACCCCTCGTGCAGGAACTCCTCGCCCATCGCCACGTCCTCCGGGCAAGCGAGTATCGCGCCCAAGCGCCAATTTTTGGCCGCCAGCCGTCGACTCCTCGAGTTCGACTTCGACCTCGACCTCGAGTTCGACCTCGAGTTCGACCTCGAGTTCGACCTCGAGTTCGACCTCGGTCTCGGCCTCGGCCTGCGGCTCAACTCCTGCGCGGGGCGCAGTGACTCCAGGGTGAGGGGATGAGCCCAGGGTTACCCGTTAGCAACACAGCGGGGGACCCGATGCTGGGCGTGTGGGTGGCAGCCGCGGAGGCGGCCGAGGTCCGCGGCGAGCTGTTCGGGCGCCCGTTCCGCCCGAAGACCGCGCTGGGCCTCACGGACCCGCGCGCCCCCGGGGTCCTCGTGGTGATGCTCTCGGCGGAGCGGGCCACCTGCGCCGAGGTCGCCGCCGCGCGGGCCGAAGGCGGGCGGCCGCCCGAGAAGGCGGTCGTGTTGGCGACGTTCAACGACGTGCGGGACGGCGCGCTCGCCGACGCGTTGCTGGTCGTGGGGCCCGCGGGCCTCGGCGCGATGGTCGGGACGGCGACCCTGCAGACTGCGGCCCGGGCGGAGGGCGAGGTGGGGGTCGTGGTGTTGGCGCTCACCCCGGATCCCGCTGGCCGCGAGGGCATGCTCGCCAGCGTCACCACCGGGGCGCCGACCGACCAGGTGGCGGGCGCCGTCTCGTTCACGATGTGCAGCGGCATCACGCCGGTGTGACGCCGGAGTATGCTGCTCGGATGCTCCCTTGCACCCGCTGTGACTCCCCCGTCCGTCCGGGTCGCACCTGTCCCCACTGCGGAGGCGTGGCGCGTCGCGTCGCCGTCGGCGAAGAGATCCTCGTCGTGGAGTCCCTCGGCATCGCGCCCGACTGGAGCCCGGCGAGGTGCTCGCCCTCGAGCTCACCTTCGCCCCAGAGGTGGAGGGTGCCGCGAACGCGTCGCTCCTGGTGGGCAGCAACGACCCCGCCACCCCCGAGGCCACCGCTGCCCTGACCGGCACCGGGCTCCCCTGACGTCAGGCCCGGGTGGGCCGCCGCCGGAACACCCACAACAGCGTACCGTAGGCCGCGAGCAACGGCCCGGCCCCCACCGCCAGCACCCACAACACCGTGCGCACCACGCGCACCGGGGCGGCGTCGGCCACCGTCAGGTCGGGCGGGATCACGTACGGCCACTGGCTGGCAGCCCAGCCACCCACCACCAGCACGACCTGCAGGGCTCCGAGATCGCGCGCCCAGCGGTATCTCCGGGCCCACAACGCGCCGATGGCGCCCAGCCCCACCCCCGCCACCGCGAGCTGGAACGGGATCGCCCACGCCGAGGTCCACAACCCCTCCCACAGCCGCGGCGCGCCCGCCCGCGCCAGGAAGAACGCGGCCCACGCCAGGGTGAACACCGCGGCGGCTGCTCCGAGCCCGCGGAGGCGGAAGTCCTCCTGGACCTCGCGGTCGTCGTGGGTGTCGAGCGTCAGGTACACCGCGGCGAGGAAGGCGAAGATCGCCAGCGTGAGCAGCCCCACCACCACCGGGAAGGGCTGCAACCAGGGGGTGATCCAGCCCCCCACCGGCACGCCGTCCACCAGCTGGACGCGGCCGCTCGCGATGGCGCCCACCACGATCCCCAGCAGCACCGGCGAGCTCACCGAGCCGATCGCGAACACCACCGACCAGCGCGCCTGCACCTCGTCGCGGCGCGAGTCGTAGGCGCGGAACACGAACGCCGCGCCGCGCAGCACCACGCCGACCAGCAGCGCTACGAGCGGGACGTGCAGCGCCACGGCGACGGTCGCGTAGGCCTTCGGGAACACCACGAACAACAGGACCAGCGCCAGGATGAGCCACACGTGGTTCGCCTCCCAGATCGGCCCGATCGCGGTGGCGATGGCGCGGCGCTGGCGCACCCAGCGCGGCCCGGTGGCCAGCAGGTCCCAGACCCCGCCGCCGAAGTCGGCGCCGCCCGTCAACACGTACCCGGACAAGGCGGCGCACAACACCACCGCCACGGCCACCGTCTCGGTCACGGCGCCACCTCCGCATCCGGCGCGTGCAGGAACTGCCGCCGGAGCAGCAGCGCACACGCGAGCCCCAGCAGCACGTACAGCCCCACGAACACCGCCAGGGGCACGGGGAGGCCGGGCATCGGCGTCACCGCGTCCGCCGTGCGGAGGACCCCCTGGATCACCCACGGCTGGCGACCCACCTCGGTCGCGGTCCAGCCCGCCTCGATGCCCACGATGCCCAACGGGCTGGTCGCGACCACCAGCCACAGGAACCAGCGGTCGTCCGGGAGGCGCCGTCGCCAGGCCACCAGCCCGAGCGCGACGGCCCCCGTGAACCCCATGCCCGCCGCCGTCGCCAACATCAGCTGGTAGGCCGCGTGCACCACGGCGACCGGTGGCCGCTCCGAGCGGGGCACCTCGGACAGCCCGGAGACGACGGCGTTCACGTCGCCTGCGGCGAGGATCGAGAGGAGCCCCGGGATCTCCAGCCCCCACCGGGTCACCTCGGCCTCCTCGTCGGGCCAGCCCAACACCGTGAACGCAGCCCGGGGGCCCGTCTCCCAGCGCGCCTCCAACGCCGCCAGCTTCACCGGCTGGTTGTGCGCCACCGCCTCCGCGATCACGTGCCCGGTGAGCGGCTGCAGGAACGTGAACCCCACCGCGAGGACCAGCGCGGCTGCGAGGCCCTTGTGGTGGAACGCCCGACCGGCCGACCCCGGCTCCCGGAGCAGCAACCACGCGTGGATCCCGGCGACGGTCCACCCCGTCGCGAGCCAGGCCGCGACCACCATGTGCAACACCTGACCCAGGGCCGACGGGTTCAGCATCGCCGCCACCGGATCGACATCGACCACGCTGCCGTCGGGGCCGAGGGTGTAGCCCGTGGGCGTGTTCATCCAGGCGTTGGCCGTGACCACGAACGCGCCCGAGGCCGCCCCCGACACCGCTACGCCCACCCCGGCCAGCAGGTGTCCCCACCGGGGCACGCGGTCGCGCCCGTACAACACGATGCCCAGGCAGATGGCTTCGAAGAAGAACGCGAAGCCCTCGAGCGAGAACGGGAGGCCCACGATCGGGCCCGCGAACGCCATGAACCCCGGCCACGAGAGCCCGAGCTCGAACGACAACACCGTGCCCGACACCGCGCCGACCGCGAAGGTGATCGCGGTCCCTTTCCCCCAGCGGTACGCCAGCTCCTCCCAGGTGCGGTCACCGGTCCAGGCGGCCAACGCGTCGGCGGCCACCATCAGCACGGGCATGCCCATGCCGACCACCGCGAAGATCATGTGAAACCCGAGCGAGATGGCCATCTGGGAGCGGGCAGCCATCAGGTCGGTCACGGGGGCCTCCGTGGCGGCACCGTACCGTCGGCGGCGCCGCGGGCGACGCCACCGGTTGTTGCGCGGGACCACCGGGGCACGCCGGATATGCCCGATACGGAGGCGTTCGTGTACGCTCGCACCTGGTGGTTGGTCTCCCTGTTCGCGGCCTGCGGAGGGCGCGGTGACAGCGGCACCCTCGAGGAGCGCGAGGACGCCTGGCTCGCGCGCATGACGGAGATCGACAGCCACGCGATCGCCGCCCGCGACGCCCTCGCCGGTGGCGACCTCGGCAAGGCCCGGACGGAGGGCCGGGCGCTGCGGGACTCGCTTCCACCGGACGGCGTTCCCGCACGTCTCACCGCGGCGCTCGACCAGCTCGATGCAGCCAGGACCCCCCGTGAGGGAGCGGTCGCGCTGGCAGAGCTCAGCGTCGGCTGCCTCCAGTGCCACGCCGAGCGCCACGCGTCCCTGGCCATGCGCGAGCCCCAGCCCGTGCGGCCCGCGACCGGCACGATCTCCGCCGAGATGGAGCGGCACCGCGTGTTCGTCGACGGCGTCTGGTTGGGGCTCATCGGCGGTGAACCCGCGAAGTTGCACGAAGCGATCGCGTTCCTGGATCAGGGCTCGCTGGTCGCGGGAACCCCCGTCCGGCGCGACCCCGGCTTCACGTTGACCGCAGCAGCGGCCGCCCTCGATCGCCGCGTCCACACGCTCGCGCACGAGCTGGAGGTCGCCCCCGCCGACCAGCGGCCTCCCCTGTTCGCGGACCTGCTCGGGACCTGCGCGGACTGCCACGCGCTGCAACGGAGCAAAGGCGGCCTGACGACCACCGTCGCCGCTCCGCCGAACCCCGCGATGAACGATCACTTCGTCGACCTGCTCACGCTCGAGCTCGGCGTGATCGGCGGAGACGTCCCCGCCGCCCGCGCCGCCGCTGCCCGGCTCGCTGTCGCCGCGATCGCTGCGCCACCGGGCGCCGAGACCCACGTGCGCGCGCTCGCCGAGACCGCCGGGAAGATGCAGCACATGGACTCGCTCGCAGCGCTCGCCGACGGCACCGCGTCCCTCCTGGTCACCTGCGGGCAGTGCCACGCGGCCACGGGCAAGGGCCCGGTGGCGGCGGTCGAGCCCGTGCCCGGCCCGGAGGCGAGCGAGATGGGGCGCCACCTGTACGCCTCGTTCTGGATGGGCCAGTCGCTGCTCGCGAACGACGAGGTCGCGTGGTCGCGGGGCACGCAGGTCCTGCGGGACGCGGGCCTGGGGCCGCTGGGGGCGAACGCGAAGTACGACGAGCTCGTGCACGCGCTCGGGGAGCGGGCCACTCGCGCGACCGAGCCCGCCGACCGGGCGCGGGTGCTGGGAGAGCTGCTGGCGACGTGTTCCCCGTGCCACGAGCAGCTTCCGCGCTGATCAGTTCCCCGAAGGGACGACGGACGGCCCGGGGTCGATCTCGGCTTCGTCCGCGAACGCCACGACGGCCCCGAGCAACAGGAAGCCGCCCGCCAGGACGAGGAACGTGGTGAACAACGGGCTCGTGCGAGGAGCTTCTTCGTGCTTGACGACGAGGGAGCGGGCCATGGGATCCATCCGATGCGGGGGTTGGGGGGCGACCCGTGCCGAGCGGCGCGTCACCTGGCGGTGACCGGGTTGCGCCCCGACGTTACCGCAATGCACCGGGCGTGCCAAGGGGGGCGTCACCGCGTGGACACCTGCTGGGTTGCGTGCGCGATGATTCGTCGATGCCCGCTACCGTTCGTGTGTCCGCCCCGGGACCGGAGCCCACTTCGAAGCGTGGAACCACGTCCGAGGCCGCACATCGGAGATCGTGATCCCCAAGCGGCTTGAATCCGTCCCTCGAACCGCCTAGGCTGCTGCTTCCCGCGGGCTCGCATCGGGCGCGGAGCGGGGCGAAGGGAACGGGTTGGGCGGGTCCACGTGAGCGAGTTCCACTACGTCAGGACCCCCGGCGAAGAGGGCGGGGTGGACGCGTGCGAGGGGCCGGCCATCGGCCTCGACCTGGAGACCGTGCTCAAGGACGGCCTGCCCCCCTGGAAGATCGGCCTCGAGCTGATCGCGGCCCTGTGCGAGATCCTCGACATCGCCGACCAGGACGGCGAGATCCACGGCGAGGTCGACCCCAAGTACGTCTTCATCGACGAGACGGGCGCCGTCTCGCTCGAGGGCTTCGGCGTCCCCCGCCGCAAGACGCGCGCGCCCGAAGGCACCCCGCGGGACACGCGCTCCGACCTGTACGGCCTCGGGTTCACGGCGCTGCGCATCGTCACGGGCACCCAGCTCCCCGAGCGGCTCCCGGACGAAGCCGTCCCCCACGACGACGCCGTGATCGACCTCGCCCTCGCGATCGACCTGTCCGAGCTCGACGAGGCCATGCAGGGCGACGTCCAGTGGTTCCTCGCCAAGCTCATGTCGTACGACCGCGAGGACCGCCCGCCGGCGGTGGACGCCTGGCGCACGTTCGTGGCCTTCGCGGGCGCGATGCCCGGCCCGGAGATGGCGGACTGGTGTGCGCGGGCCCTCGACGGTGGCGGAGAGCGCCGCACCGAGAGCCGCCGCGCCCCCGGCTCCGCGCCTCCGCCGAAGCCCACCTCGGACGACGAGGACCTCTCCGGACCCGCCGTGCAGCAGGGCTTCCTGATGGGTCGCCCCGTGAACTTCGACGACGGCCACCAGTCGAAGGGCGGCGCGACCGCGTTCTGGACCAAGGCGGACATGAAGCGGGCGCTCGAGGCCCAGAAACACGAGGTCACCGAAGACGGTCCGCCCGCCGGGGTCGGCGGCGGCTCGGCGACGAACTTCTGGAGCAAGGACCAGCTCGCGCAGATGGAGCGCAAGGACGCTGCGGCGCCCCGGCCCCAGCGCGCGGAAGGGGTGGCCGAGCGCCGCAAGGTCACGGCGGCCCAGACGGGGATGGGTCGCCGGCCCGGCCCCGATTCGGGCTCGTTGGCGCCGCCCATCCAGCGACCGATGACGCCGCCCGTGGCCCCGGCGCCCGTGGCCCCGGCGCCCGTGGCCCCGGCGCCCGTGGCCCCGGCGCCCGTGGCCCCGGCGCCAGGGCCCCCGGCCGCCCAGGCCCGTCCACCTGCACCCGCTGCCCAGGCACCCGCCGCCCCGGCACCCGTGGCGCCCGCCCAGCGCGACGTCTCCGCCCCGGTGCCGCGCACCCCGCCCACGCCGCCCCCGGGCCTCGTGTCCGCCGAGGCTACGGGTCCCGGCCGGCCGCCGCCGCCCCCGACGCTCCCGGTGGCTGCCCCCTCCGAGCTCGAGACGCGAGACGAAGCCCCCCCGAGGCCCCCGCCCCGGCCCCCGGGACGCGGCGGAACCCCGGCGCCCGCCCCGCACCGCGCCACCGAACAGCCCGCCGAGGAGCAGCGCGGCGGCTGGTTCTTCGTGTTGTTCGGCGGGAGCATCTTCGCGGTGGGCAGCTTCATCGTCGTGGTGATCCTGCTCATCGTCATCGTCCTGCTCCTGATGTTGAGCGATTGCGGTGGCTCCCGCACGGCCCAGGGGCCCACCGTGGTGCCGCTCCCGCCCCCGGTGGCGCCCGCTCCGCTGCCCGCGCCCGAGCCCATCACGAACCCCGAGCCCGCCGCGCCGGAGCCCGCCCAGCCAGACCCGCGGCCCGGTCCCAAGCCGCCCAACCCCGGGAAGGCGCCGAACCCGCAGCCGCCGAGCCCGCAGCCGGGGCCGAAGCCCCCGAGCCCGCAGCCCGGGCCGAAGCCTCCGAGCCCGCAGCCCGGGCCGAAGCCTCCGAGCCCGCCGCCCCCGAAGCCTCCGAGCCCGCCGCCCCCGAAGCCGCCGCCCCAGCCGCAGCCCCAGCCGGGGAGCGGCGGCGCAGCACGTGTGCAGCTCAAGTCGACGGGCCGCGGGACCATCCGCAACTGCACCGAGAGCACCACCCAGTTCGACGGGCTGCGCAACTACACCGTCGAGGGGTTCCGCCTGCCCGCCGTGTGCCTCGTGGAGATCGACGGCGCGCGCGGCGTGTTCACCGTCACCGCGTCCGGCGACATCTCGTGCGACAAGCAGGGCACCGCCGTGGTGTGTGACAAGCGCACCGTTCCCTGAAGCTCTGGTGGTCCCGGTGAGAGTGGTCGTCCAGCGTGTGTCCTCGGCTCGGGTGGAGGTCGGTGACGCCGTGGTGGGCGAGATCGGCGCCGGCCTCCTCGCGCTCGTGGGCATCGCGCCCGGCGACGGAGCGGCCGAGCGGCGCTGGATGGTCGACAAGCTCGTGAACCTGCGGATCTTCGAGGACGGCGACGGCAAGATGAACCGCTCCGTGCTCGACGTGGGCGGCGGCGTGCTCGCCGTGAGCCAGTTCACGTTGTTCGGTGACGTACGGAAGGGCCGCCGGCCGTCGTTCGTCGGCGCTGCGCACCCCGACCACGCGCGCCCGGAGTACGACCACTTCTGCGGAGCGCTCGAGGCCGCGGGTGTAAGCCGCGTCGCCCGGGGGACGTTCGCCGCCCACATGCGGGTGTCCCTCGTCAACGACGGGCCCGTCACCTTGATCCTCGACACCCCGGAGCCGACCCCATGACCGAGGAGGCCCTCGCGGTGCTGGCCGCCGAAGCCGCGGCCGCCGGCCTCTCCGACCCGTCGCTGCGGACCACGGCCCGCCAGAAAGGCGTCGTCGACTGGGTGACCGACGCCGACCTGCAGGCGGAGCGCGTCATCCGCGAGATCCTCGGGCGCCACACCCCCGACATCCCCGTGCTCGGGGAGGAAGGCGGCGGTGACCGCTCGCTCCGCACCGCCTGGGTCGTCGACCCGCTCGACGGCACCACCAACTTCGTCCACGGCTTCCCCTACTACGCCGTCAGCGTGGGCCTCGTGGTGGACGGGGTCCCCGAGGTGGGGGTGGTGGTCGACGTGTGCAGGAAGCGCACGTTCCGCGCGACCCGAGGCAGAGGTGGGACCGCGGACGGCGCGCCGCTGCGGGTCAGCACCGTCGACACCCTCGAAGGGGCCCTCTGCGGCACCGGGTTCCCGTACGACCGTCGCCAGCGCGCCGCGTTCTACCTCCGGTTCGTGAAGGAGGTCCTCGAGCGCAGCCAGGGCATCCGGCGCGGTGGGGCCGCCGCCCTCGACCTCGCGCACGTCGCCGCCGGCTCCCTCGACGCGTACTGGGAGTTCAACCTGGCGCCGTGGGACGTGGTGGCCGGGATCGTACTCGTCCGCGAGGCGGGCGGCGCCGTGGACGCCATCCCCGGGCACCCGCTCCTCGACCCCGCCCACCCCGTCGCGACGAACGGTCGGGTCCACGGCGAGCTGTTTGCGCTGATCTCGCGAATCCTGCAGGAGGAACAGTCATGACGAGGTTTCGGACCCACCGGGTCGTGTTCGCGCTGGTGACGGCGCACCTCGCGGTCTCGGGCTGCGCGAAGAGCGCCGGCCGGAACTATGCGATGGCGGTCCCGCCGCCTGCGGACTACGGGTACGGCGGCATGGCCGAGGAGCTGGCGTACGACCAGCCGGAGATGGCGCCCATGGCTCCGTCCCCGACCCGCGGGGCCTCCACGCCCAAGCGCATGCCCTCCGCCGACAGCGACTCGAGCACTCTGGCGCCGCCGCCGCCTCCCCCTCCACCACCCGGAGAGCCGCCTGCGCCCGAGCCCACCGAGGTGGCAGCGCCGCAGCGGATGGTGCACTACGACGGCTACGCCCAGCTCCGGGTCGCCAACCCCGTCGACCTCCTGGACGAGGTCGTCGCGCTCGCCGAGTCCGTGGGGGGCCGCACGGAGAACCTCTCCGGCCGCCAGGTGAGCGTGCGGGTGCCCGTGGCGGTCTTCGAGGACACGTTCCGCAAGGTGCTCGCGCTGGGCGACGTGATGCACAAGACCATCCGCGCCGACGACGTGACCGACCAGTTCCTCGCCGTCGACCTGCGCGTCTCGAACCTCAAGACCACCCGGGCTCGCCTGGTCGACCTCCTGGCCAAGGCCACCGACGAGAACGAGAAGCTGCGGCTGCTCGCCGAGATCACCCGGGTCACCGAGGAGCTCGACGCCTTCCAGTCGCAGCTCCGCACGCTCTCCGACCTCGCGGCGATGAGCCGGATCAGCGTCGACGCGGTGCCGCGGGAGGCGTTCGCGAACGCCGACAACCGGCCCGAGCTGCACGGCTTCGAGTGGATCCGCAGCCTGTCCCCCTTCAACCAGGGGATCTGGACCGACGACAAGCGCGTGAACCTGGTGGTGCCGGACGGACTCGTCGCGTTGTCGAAGACCGGCCCGTTCGCGGCCGAGAGCGCCGACGGCGTGCGCCTGTGGACCATGCGGATCGACAACGACCCCGTCGGGGACGCTGGCTTCTGGATCGACACCGTCCAGGACCGCATCGCGCCCGAGTTCACGAACCCGTCGGAGCGGACGCTGGGCGCCTGGGCCTGCGTCGAGCTCGACCAGCCGGGCTCCGAGGAGCCGTACCACTGGTCCGTGTGTGTACGCACCGCGGGCAACAAGCTGGACGTGGCGCAGGTCTACTACCCGTCGGCCGAGCTGGTCGAGCGCTACGGCAAGGCCGTAGAGGCCTCGCTCGTGGGCGGAGGTGACACTTGATCCCGTGCCTGCTGGCGCTCGCCGCGCCGACCTTCGCCGCCGAGCTCCCGGAAGTGGCGCCCCCGGTCACCACCCCGAAGCCGGCCGACCCGCACGAGACCGCCATCGTCGCGTCACTCGTGCTCGCCGTGACCCAGAAAGACGCGACCGCCGACGCCCTCGTGGCGAAGGCGCGCGCACACGGGGGCTGGTTCCAGGCCCGCGACCCGGAGTCCGTCTCCCTGCGGCTCCCCGTCGACCAGGCGGAGGACCTGCTCACCTTCGCGGCCACCCAGGGGAAGGTGCTCGACCGCAGCTTCTCGCGCCAGGACCTGTCGCAGGAGCTCACCGACCTGCGTGGGCGGCTGGAGGCGCGCCAGTCCGTGCTGAAGGAGTACGACAGCGTGCTGAGCCACGCGACCTCGCAGAGCATCGTGAGCGTGCAGTCCGCGATCCTGCAGGTGATCGGGCAGATGGAGGCTTACCAGGGCCGCATCAAGCTCCTCGAGGACCAGGGGAACTACGCGCGGGTCGACATCTCGTTCCAGTTCCTGGACCGCTCTGCGCCGGCCCGCGACGGCAGCTCCTCGTTCCGCTGGCTCAACACCCTCAACGTGCAGGACGTGATGACGGGGATGTTGATGTCGCGGCCGGACTGGAAGAGCGGCGGCGTCACGGTGCCCACGCCGGACGGCTTCTCGGCCTGGAAGAAGCAGAGCCGCGCCCGCGCAGCCTCGCCGGACGGCGCCCTGTTCCGCGTGCGGGTGGAGAAACACAAGCCGAAGGCGGACCTGCCGTTCTGGCGCGAGGCCGTGCGGGAGCGCATGGTGGCGGCCGGGTACAAGCTCGTGGCGGAGTCGGAGTTCGAAGCGAACGGCGCGAAGGGCGGACTGATCGAGCTCCTGGCGCCGGTGGGCACCGAGGACTGGACGTACGTGATCGCGTTCTTCCCGGAGGGCGGGAAGGTGGTGATCGCCGAGGCCGCAGCCGAGGTCACGACCTTCGACGCCCACCGCGAGGCGATCCTGGCGGCGATGAAGGCCCTCGCGCCGTAGCGTCCGCCGAGCACGAAACACTCGCGGCGATTCGTCCGTAGCATCCTTCGGAGGTGAACATGTGGCGGGCGTTCCTCATGGCCGTGTTCGTCGTGGTGCTCCTGGTCGAGTGGTACGTTCGCATGGGCGTCGTGGATTGGTCGGCCGTCGAGCTGGGGGAGCTGCCCCGGCCGAAATCGTTCGAGTTGGTGCTCCTGCTGGTCGGGACCTACCCCTGGTCCATCGGGACGGGACTGGCCTGCGCCGTCCTCGCCTGGCTCCCGGGGCGGTTCCTGGGGGAGCCGTCGCCGCGCTGACCAAGCCCTCACCCTCACCTTGCCCCTGACCGCTACCCGAGGCCCAAGCTCCGGTGCCACGGACCCAGGAACCGTCCCGTGGGATCCAGACGCCGGCGGCAGGCTTCGAAGGCATCGAACGGAGCGCCCACCCGCTCGCGGACCCGCGCAGGATCGTACGACTTCCCCCAGTGGGGCCGGCCCCCGAGCCCACCCAGCACGTCTTCGGCGACCGCCAGCGACTCCGCCCACCGGTGCGGCGTGGTCTGGTACAGCGAGAGCCAGCACACGTCACCGTCGCGAGCAGCGGACAGCGGGACCCCGTCGCGCGCAGCGGGGCGCAGCTCCTGCAGGAAGTCGGCGGGCAGGCCGCGCCGCTCGAGCTCCGCCCGCAGCGCCCGCCACGCAGGCGGCGCTTCCGACAGCGGCACCGCCCACTCCGTCTCGTGGTGGCGGGGGACCCCGTGTTCGTTCACGCGCTCGAACAGCCGGCCCACCCGCGGCGTCGGCTGGTCCCGGAACCGCACCGCAGCCGCGAACCTGCACACCGCCGGCGTGAGCGAAGGCAGCCGCCCCGTGGCGCGGAGGAGCACCTGCCCGAACAACCCCTCGGCGAGGAGCCTGCCCTCCACGCGATCGCGGAGCGACGGCACCTCGAACGGCTCCGGGAGCTGCTCCGGCGCGGGGACCACCTCGAACGAGAGGATGCCGGCGGTCTTCGCGTAGGCGAACCAGGTACATCGGTGCCGCAGCCCCGTCCGCGCCTCGGCGGCCACCCGCTCCGCGAACACCTCGGGCGCAGCGTCGATCGGCACCACCTCGCGCCGCTCGGCGACGTAGAACAGCGGCACCGTGTCGAGCCGCAGCGCCACGAACACGCCCAGCGCGCCGAGCGAGAGCTGCAGGAACCCCAGGGTCTCGGGCTCGGACTCGGTGGTGACCTCGCGCACCTCGCCCGCTGCGGTGACGAACCGGAC
>JBIKWC010000225.1:0-12361 GCA_044356535.1 Myxococcota bacterium | reverse complement strand
CTGCCGCCGATCAGCGGGATCGTGTTGGTGTAGTCGATCTCGACGGTTCCGGTGTAGTGGCCGTCCTGCACGTTCGACGGGGGCGGAGGCGGCTCGGTGTCGGTGTCCGTATCGGTGTCCGTGTCCGTGTCCGTGTCCGTGTCCGTATCGGTGTCCGTGTCGGTCTCGACCGTGATGTCGCCGGTGTCACCGGTGTCTTCCTCGTCGAGCGCCTCGACGGTGTCGTCTTTCGGTTCGGGCGCTGGGGAGCGGCCCTCCGGGTAGAGCGCCAACGACCCACCACACGCGCTGAGCACGCCGAATCCCACGCCTGCCAAGGACAGCTTCCACATGTGATCCCCCGCACCTTTCCAATACTTCCGCACACCGGTATCGGCCATATCATGACAATGTCTTGTCGACGACCGACGCCGATTCCGGCGTTAACCGACCCGCGCGAGCACAGCGTCCACGTCCACCCCGGCGGGCAGGTTCCCGTACTGGTGGCCGCCCACCGCCCGGGACGCGAGCCAGCCCTCGGCCACCGCAGCCGGCGCGTGGGCGAGCAGCAGCCCCCCCTGCAGGGCCAGCGCCAGGCGCTCCACGAGCCGGATCGCCCGGAACTCGAGCGTCGCCGGATCCCGCAGCTCGGCGTCGACCTGCGCCAGCAGCGAGTCGAGGCGAGAATCCTGTCCCCGGAAGCCGGCGAGCTCCGCCTGGATCGCCGCGAGGGACGCGGGGGACTTCTGCATCGCGCGCAGCACGTCGAGGCACTGCACGTTCCCGGACCCCTCCCAGATCGATCCGAGGGGGGCCTCGCGGTACAACCGGGCCAGCGGAAACCACTCCGTGTACCCGTTCCCGCCGTGGCACTCGAGCGCTTCGGCGACGACGCCGATCACCCGCTTGGCGCACCAGTACTTGCCGATGGCCATGGCGATGCGGCCGAACGCGCGCTCACCGGGGTCGGCCGCGCCGCGATCGAACGCGCGGGCCACCCGGAACGAGAGGGCGACTGCGGCTTCGGTCTCGAGCGCGAGGTCGGCGAGGACGTTGCGCATGAGCGGCTGATCGACGAGCCGGGCCCCGAACGCAGCGCGATTTCGTGCGTGGTGGAGCGCCAGCCGCACGGCCTGCCGCATGAGCCCGGCCGCGCCCACGGCCACGTCGAGCCGGGTCTGCGCCACCATCTCGATGATGGTCGCCACGCCGCGCCCCGCCTCCCCGACCTGGACCGCCCAGGTGTGGCGGTACTCGACCTCGGAGGAGGCGTTGCTGTGGTTGCCGAGCTTGTCCTTGAGCCGCTGCACGAAGAAGTGGTTGGGGGCGTCGTCGGGGGTCCACCGGGGCACGAGGAAGCAGGTGAGACCACCGGGGCCCTGCGCCAGCGTGAGGAAGGCGTCGCACATGGGCGCCGAGCAGAAGAACTTGTGGCCGGTGAGGCGGAAGCCGGCGCCGTCCGGGAGCGCCACCGTCGTGTTCGCGCGGACGTCGCTGCCCCCCTGCTTCTCGGTCATCGCCATGCCGAAGGTGAGCCCGCGCTTCCGGGCTGCGGGCGCGAACGCAGGGTCGTACACCTCGGCCAGCGCCCCGGGGACCCACTGGGCAGCGACCTCGGGGCTCTCGCGCAGGGACGGCACGACCGCGTGGGTCATGGTCAACGGGCAGGCCACGCCGGCTTCGAGCTGGCAGTACAGGTAGTGCAGCGCCGATCGGGCGACGAACGCACCCGCACGGCCCTCGTTGCGCCACGAGAGCGAGTGGACCTGGTGCGTCTTCCCGAGGCGCATGAGCTCGTGGTACGCCGGGTGGAAGTCCACGCGGTCCACGCGGTTCCCGTAGCGGTCGTGGGTGTGGAGGACCGGCTTGAACGTGTTGGCGTCCGCGGCGAGCCGCGCGCCGGCGTCGCTCCCGGCCACCTTCCCGAGGGCGTGCAGCGTCTCGGCGGCCCAGGTGCCCTGCCCTCGCTCCACGGCGTCGCACAACGCGGCGTCGGTGGCGTAGGCATCGAAGTCGGGGACCGGCGGGGCCTGGTTCAGGACCTCGTGGGTGAACACGGTCACGACGTACCTCCCGGAACACTGGACGAGACGACCTCGCGCCACCCCAGGAGCCGCAGCCCGTTCGCCACCACGATCAGCGTGCTGCCTTCGTGGAGCACGACGGCCTGGGAGATCTGCGTCCACCCGAAGATCGACGACACCACGAGCAGCGCGGAGACCCCGAGCGCGATGGCGATGTTCTGGCGCACGACGCTGTTGGCGGTGCGGGCGAGGTGGATCACGAACGGGAGCTTGCGCAGGTCGTCGGACATCAACACGACGTCCGCGGTCTCGAGGGCGACGTCGGACCCTGCCCCGCCCATCGCGATGCCGACCCCTGCAGCGGCCAGCGCCGGGGCGTCGTTCACGCCGTCGCCGACCATCGCCACCGGACCCTCGCGCTGGAGGTCCCGCAGCGCCTTGACCTTGCCCTCGGGCAGGAGCGGCGCGCGGAAGTCGCCCACGCCGAGCGCCGACGACACCGCGCGGGCCACGACCTCGTGATCCCCCGACAACATCACGGTGCGGGTGATGCCCATCGCCATCAGCGCCGCGATGGCCCCCTTCGCCTCGGGACGCGCGGTGTCCGCCACCCCCAGCACGCCGAGCCACTCGCCTTCGCGTCGGACCAGCACCGCGGTGCGTCCCTCCCCACGCAGGCGCGCGACGTGCGCCGCCACCTCGGCGGGGACCGCGCCCATCAGGGCTTCGTTGCCGAGCTCCACGCGGCGACCCGCGACGGTGGCGACGAGGCCCTTGCCGTGGGTGGCCTCCGCCGTGGTGGCGGCGTCGGCGTCGATCCCGCGCGCCACTGCGCCCCGCACCACCGCGTCGGCCAGCGGGTGCGACGACAGCTGCTCGGCGGCCGAGGCGACGCGCAGGAGCTCCTCCTCCGAGACCGCGAGCGCGATGACGTCGACGAGCTCGGGCTTGCCGCGGGTGAGGGTCCCCGTCTTGTCGAACGCGATGATCTTCGTCTCGCCCAGCGCCGCGAGGTGGGCGCCCCCCTTGATCAACACGCCCTCGCGGGCTGCCCGGGCCACGGCCGACAACACGGCCGCCGGCGTCGAGATCGCGAGCGCGCACGGCGACGCAGCCACCAGCACCGACAGGCCCCGCAACATCGCCTGGTGGAAGTCGGTGGTCCCGGACGCCCACAGGCCGAACGTCAACAGAGGCGCGCCCACCAACACGATGGGCACGAAGATGCGCTCGATGCGGGCCGTCAGGCGCTGCGCGGGGCTCTTGCGGGACTCCGCCTGCGCGACGAGGTCGACCACCCGCGCCAGCGCCGACTCGGTCGAGAGCTTCGTGACCTCGACCTCCAGGACGCCATCGGTGTTGAGTGTGCCCGAGAAGACCCCGTCCCCTGCGGACTTCGGGACCGGGACCGACTCGCCCGTGACCGGTGCCTGGTCGACGTGGCTCTCGCCCGAGCGGACCACGCCGTCGAGCGGCACGCGGTCCCCCGGTCGCACCACCACGAGGTCCCCGCGCCGGACCTCGGTGACCCGCACCTCCACGACGTCTTCGCCGCGCCGGACCCGCGCGGTGTCGGGGCGGAGCTTGCCCAGGGCCTCGACGGCGTTGCGGGCCCGATCCATCGCGCGGTGCTCGAGGGAGTGCCCCAGCGAGAACAGGAACAGCAGGAACGCGCCCTCGAACCACGCGCCCATGATGCCGGCGCCGATGGCAGCCAGGACCATCAGGGCCTCGATGTCCACCCGGCCTGCGCGGACGGCGTTGATCGCGCCCCGCGCGGGGTACAGGCCTGCTGCCAGCAACGCCAGCGCGAAGGACACGTCGGGCCACGGGGCCGGCACGGTCGTGTACGAGAGCGCCCACCCGAGCAGCAGCAGGCCCCCGGAGGTGAGGGTGAGCGGCAGCTCCCAGGTGGGCGCCAGCCCGCCGGGCCCGTGGTTGTGCATCGAGCAGGCGTGGCCGTGTTCGGGCACCTCGAGCTGGTAGCCCATGACCTGCAGCGTCTGCTCGATCTGGGACTCGCGGAGGGTGTCGCCGTCGTACTCGACCCGGAGGCGCTCCGCGGCGTACGCCACGTCCGCCGACAACACGCCGGGCATGCGGCCGAGCACGTGTTCGATGACATAGCCGCACTGCGGGCAGTCCATGCCGCGGACGAACCAGGTCTTCTCCTTGAAGCGCCGCCCCACGTCGAGCGCGCGCGGACGGACCTCCTCGAGGATCGCGGTACCGTCCCTACCGGCTTCGTGGTGGACGCAGATCTCGAGGTGCGGACCGTCCCGGCGGAGGTGGACGCCGACCACGCCGCCGACCGCGCGGAGCTCGCGGGACAGCTGCTCGAACCGACCGATCTCGTCGGTCTCGCCGGGCAGCAGGAACGCGAGATCGAGCTGCACCGCCGGGGTCCCGCCGCAGGCGCGCGCGGTGGAGGGCCGCTCGGTGGCCTCGTGGTGGGCGTGGTCGTGGTGGTGCCCGTGGTCGCCGTGGTCGTGGTCGCAGCCGGGCCCGTGGACGTGGGGAACCGCGACGAGGGGCGCTGCCGCGACGACCTTCGCCGACTTGAAGTCGAGCGTCCCGAACACGAGCTTCTTGGGGGTCTGGTCGTCGCCTGCCATCAGTGGCCGTGCCCCCTGTGTCCGCGGGACGGCTGCCACGGGGCAGGCGGCGGCTCCGCGTGGTCGTCGTCGTCGTGGTGCTCGCCCTCCTCCTCGTGTCCGTGCTCCTCGGGGATGCCCTGGCGGAACTGCTGATCGGCGACCTCGAGCACGAACTCGCGGCAGGCCTCGGGCACCTCGAAGTCGAGCACCGCCGGCAGGCGCCCCTCGTACACCTTGAGCACCGCGCCCGTGGCGCCGTCGAGCACGCGGCCCCCTGCGGCGACCGTCATGGTCTCGTCGACCAGGACGGCCACGAGATCGGCCATCTCCTCCATCCGATCCGCGTGGCGGTGGCACCAGAGGTGACCGACCCCCGGGTACTCGACGTGGGCGATGTCCTCCATCTGCTCCTCGTCGCACTGCGCGCCCACGCCGACCAGCACGAAGTTCGTCATCGGGAGGCGCCCGGCGGCGATCTCCTTCGCGACCTGCACGCTGTACCCCTTCACGTCTTCGGCGTCGTGGACCTGGGAGTCCGTGATGATCACGGCCAGGCCACGCCGCGTACCCGTCGCCACGCTCTGGCGGAGGTACGCGACGTAGTCCCGGAGCACGGGGAGCATCACGGTCCCCTTGCCGTAGTACTTCGGGCCCGGGAACTTGAAGTCCTTGGCCTGCGCCCCGGTGAGCTCGCCCAGCACCTCGAGATCCGACCCCGAGCCCGTCGCCCAGTACGCCACCCGGCACTGCGAGTTGCGGTCCTTCTGCGCCAGGTACTCGAGCATCCACCGCATCTGCGGCTCGACGTTGTTCCGAACGGGCCCGAGCTTGGCGAGGACGCCGCGGGGGCCGTACTCGGGCTCCATCGACGCCGACCCGTCCATGTAGAGCCCCACGTCGAGCCCCTCGACGGTGGGATCGTGGAGCAGCGTGGCGACGACGCGGTCACCCTTGCGGTGCACGTCGGAGAAGGGGCGCTGGACGACTTCGTGGGACACGGAAACCTCCGGAGTGGGCGCGGACGGAACGGGGCCTAGTGGTGGTCGTCCTCGTCGGAGTCGTCGTCGTGGTGGTCCTCGTCGTCGTCTTCGGGGAGCGGCTGGGTGTACCGCTGGCCGTTGACCTCGAGGGTGAAGCTCGTGCAGCCGTCGGCCACCTCGAACTCGAGGACGGCGGGGAGGCGGCCCTCGTAGCGCTTCACGATGTTGCCCTTGTCGTCGTACACGATGCCGCCGGCGGCCACGGTCATGGTCTCGTCGACGAGCACGGCGACGAGCTCCGGAAGCTCCTTGATCTCCTCGGCGATGCGGTGGCACCACAGGTGCCCGACGCCCGGGTACTCCTCGTGGCACACGTCCTCGAGCTGCTCCTCGTTCACCTGATCCCCGAGGCCCACGAGGATGAAGTTGAGCCGCGGGAGCTTGCCGCCCGAGATCTCGTACGCGATCTCGGCGGACAGGCGCTTGACCTCGTCGGCGTCGTGGAGCTGGCCGTCCGTGACGAACACGGCGCAGCCCTGCTTGGCGCCTTTGCGGGCCTGATCGCGGTGGTACGCGACGTAGTCGCGGATGGCGGGCGCCAGGCAGGTGGACTGGCCGGGCTTCTTCGGGCCGGGGAACTTGTAGTTCTCGACCTCGACGCCGCCGAGCTCGCCGATGGGCTCGATGTCCTTGCCCTTCGGGCCGGTGGCCCAGTAGCAGACCCGCAAGGTGCCGTTGCGGTCCTTGGACGCGAGGTACTGCAGCATCCGGCGGACGTGCGGCTCGACCTGGTTGTCCTGCACGAACTTCTCGGGCTTCTCTCCCCAGCCGAACAGCTCCCACAACAGGCCGCCGCCTTTCCGCACGACGGGGTTCTCGTACTCGTCGTTCATGGACCCGGAGCCGTCCATGTAGATCGCCATGTCGAGCCCTTCGACCGTGGGATCGTGCAGCAGGGTGGCACGGATGTGCCCGTGCTCCACGTGGAGATCGGAAAACGGCTCGACCGGACGCTCGTGCTCGTGACCCATGTGGTCCATCCTCCTGGGGTGGGATCGTGTGCGGAACAGGATACGCGCAAAACCTCCCAGTCCTGCACCCCCCGCGTCCCGATCTCGTCACGGCTCGGCGACGAACAGCAGGTGGGGCAGGCCACCGTGGACATGTTCGCCGTGCGGTGCGAACCCGAGATCGCGCAACACGGCGGTGGACGCTCGGTTCTGCCGGAGGGCAAAGGCGTGGACCCGATGCAGGCCGAGGGTACCGAAGGCGTGGGCGAGCATCCCCTTCGCGGCCTCGCGCGCGTAGCCGTGTCCCCAGGCGTAGAGCAGGAGCCGGTACCCGAGCTCCACCGTGGGCTCGCCGGCGATCTCGCACGGGTCGAGGCCGCAGGTGCCCACGAAGGTGTCGCCCTCCCGGGTGAAGACCGGCCACTTGCCGAGGCCCTCGGCGGCGTGGGCGTTGCGCCGGTGGATCCATGCCAGGGCCTCCGCGTCGTCGCGGACCAGGAAGGCGCCCGGCGGCGCGAAGCAGTTGTAGCCCACGTCCTGCGCGAGGTGGTGCCACAGCGGGAGGTCGTCGTCGCGCCAGGGCCGCAGGTACAGGCGCCCGGTCTCCACCCGAGATCGAACCTGGGTCATTCGTCGAAGTCCTTCATCCAGTCCGGGGACGACGGCGCGCCGGCCTGCTTCGGGTGTGGCCGGACGGGCGTGAGCCGCGGCTTCGGGTTGGTGCCGTGCTGCTGCACGAAGTCCTTCATCCAGTCCGGAGACGACGGCGCGGACGACGTCTTCCGCGGCGGGGTCCTCGGCGCAGCATGCGCCGGGGGCGTGGGGCGCGGTGGCGGCGGAGGTGGGTCGCCCGACGGCTTCGGCAGGTTCACCGTGCGCGGCGCCTGGGCGCGCGGCTGGCCGTGCAGGGTCCGCGCCGTCACCGCGGAGGCGCGCCGATCGGGAAAGCCCGGGAAGTGCGGCAAGGACAGCTCCGCGAGGCGGACGAAGTCGTCGACGGTGCCCTCGGGCGGGAGCTCGAGGCGCATGTGATCGGGCACGCCGAACACCGAGGACAGGAAGCCGCCCAGGCTCCCCTTCTTCGTCGCGTCCGACCGCCGGATCGCCACGTCGCCCTTGACGTCCCAGCCCTTGGCGTCGAGCTCGCGCTCCACGTCCTCCCGACACGGCACCGGCAGCACCTTCATCGCCGCGAGGGGGTGCCGGTGCCCGTGTTTCTTCGCGTCCATCGCGGTCGCGGACAACACGTCGTGCAGCAGCTGCGCCACCAGGGCTTCGTTGCCAGCGTCGAGCGGGCCGAGCTCCGCGGGCACCATCGGGTAGGTCAGGACGAGCCCCCGCCCGGCCTCGAGCTCCTCCTCGCGATCGGCCGGGAGCAGCGCGTGCAACGATCTCGCCGGCGGCGAGGCGTGTACGTGCAGGGCGTCCGGAGCGCCCCGCGAGAACCCTCCGAGCAGGTCGCTGCGCGCCACGGTGAGCTGCCCGTCCAGCATCACTGCACCGTCGGGGCCCGTCGGAAACGGCCCGTACAGGCGCCCGTACAGCCACACCGGATCGTCGAGCCCGGGGGCGTCCCCCGGCTGCTCCACGAGCTGCAGCCCCAGCAGCCACACGGCCTCCACGTCGAGGTGCCTGGGCGGCCGGCGCAGCAACAGCTCGTGGTGGTGGAGCTGCGCCTGCAGGGGGGGCGGGAGCGACGTCGGGTCGTCGATCCAGTGGAGGTGGTTCTGGCGGTCGGAGACGATGGCCACGTCGCGTACGCTGCGCCCGCGGCCACCGACCCGGAACACGTCGCGGACGTGGGTGAGGAGCGGGCCCCGCACGGGTGGGACAGGCTCGGGCTCCCCCGCGCGGGGGACGAAGTAGCGTGGGGTCATCGGTCCACCGGCAGGCGGGGGGTGAGGGTGGCCACGACGGTGCGGCGCACGGTGACGTCTGCGTCGTCGAGGGCCGCGCGCGCCGCGTGCCGCACCCGCGGGTCGTCGAGGTACTGCACGAGGCCCACCCAGGCCGTGGCGCGGATGTTGGGCTCGGCGTCGCGGGTGCCCAACAACAACAGCTCCACTGTCGAGAGCGGCGGTTCGTCGTCCGGTGGCTCGGCGGCGCGGCGGCGGCCGGTCGCGTCCCGCAGGCGATCCACCAGCGCGAGGAGGTCGCCCAGGGCATACATCGCGTCCGACCTGGCGTGCTCGTGCTGGACGAGGTCCTTGGCGTCCGACGGGATCGGAGAGGACGCCAGCGCGAGGAGGGCGGGGATGGCAGGGATGGCTTCGGGTCCGAGCTTGCGCAACGCCGCAGCGGCCGCACGCGCCACCTGCGGCGAGGCGCTCGCCAGCGCGCGGACCAGCCCGGGCACGACGTCCTCGGCGCACGCCGCCGCCACGGTGTCGGAGGCCTCGGCGGGTGGCGCCTCCGCGCCGACCACCCACCGGCGGATCTGCTCCCAGACGCCCCCCATCCCGACCTCCCCCAGCTCCATCCTATCCATTGCGCCTTCAGGGCTGCAGGGACAGGGTGGCTGCATGGTCGGGGACGGCGTGCAGGAACGAGGCCCGCATCGCGGGGTCCGGGATCGTCTCCGCCCGCGCGTTCAGCCGCGTGATCGCGTCCGCCAGGGCTTCGCGCGCCGCTGCGCCCTGGCCGTTCGCCGCGAGCGCGCGCACCCACGACAGGCGAACGCGGGCCTCCCCTTCCTCCACCGCGCCCCCGCTGCGGAGCCACTCCCACGCGCGCCCCGCCGTCTCCAGCGCCTCGGCCGCGCGCCCGAGCGCCAGCAGCGCATCCGCGGTGACCGCCAGCGCCGTCGCCTGCGCGGTCTCCGAGTAGCTCATCTCCTCGGCCGAGCGGGTGGCGCACGCCAGGGCCTCCACCACCTCGCCGAGGTCGAGCAGCGCCATCGCCAGGTACATCCGGCTGCCGCCCGCGAACCGGATGTCGCCTTTCGCCTCGAGCTCGGCGAGCGCGCGCCGCTGCAGCTCCGCGCCCTCCTGCACCCGTCCGGAGCGGTGCAGCGCCAGGGCGTAGTTCTGGCGCATGATCGCGGGGGTGGTGCCGAGCCGGAGGTGCTCCGCCCGCGGGATGGCCTCGGCGAGCAAGGCGAGCGCCTCCTCGTACCGGCCCACTTCCACACAGTCGTAGGCCACGCTGTTCGTGTACCGGAGCACCTGCTTCTCGTCCCCGATCCGGTGAAACGCGTCGACCACGCGTCGATCGTGGGCCAGCGACTCCGACACGTGCCCGCGGTACATGGCGCGGTAGCTCTTCGCCAGCTCCAGCAGGGCCTCGTCGGACGGAGCGCCGGTGCGCGCCGTGAAGGCGCGGTCGAGCTTGTCGAGCAGCCGATCGGCGAGCGGCATCCGCCCGTCGTGCAGGAGGAGGGCCACGATGCGGGCCCCCTGTCCCACGTCGAGGTCGCCGGTGGGCAGCAGGCACAGCTCCTCGCCCAACAGGACGGACACGGAGGTGTCCCCGAGGTGCACTGCGGCGTCCGCCCGCTCCGCGGCCGCTCGCATCCAGGAGCGCCCGCCCCGGGGCAGCGCCGCGAGCGCCTGATCGGCCCGTCGCGCGGCCTCGGCGAACTCCCCGAGCCACCGGTGGCTCTCGGCCTGCACGAGGCGCAGCTCGCCCTCCTGGGGCCCGTTCGCGGCCCGCTCCGCCCGCTCCACCGCCGCCGAGAAGTCCCCGGCGAGGAGCGCCGTCCGCGCGGCGCGGCCCCACTGCTCCGTCGCGCGCTCCCGCTCGCCCGCCCGCTCCCAGTGCTCGGCGAGGACGAGCTCGTCGGTCTCGCCCATCCGGGTGAGCCACGCCGCCGCGAGCTGGTGGCCGAGCGCCCGATCCGACGCCGTGAGCGAAGCGTAGGCCGCCTCGCGGACGAGGGCGTGGCGGAAGCTGTACTCGGGCTCACCGCTGAAGCGCGACTCGCGCCGCGGCGTGAGGAGCTCGCGCTGGACCAGACCTTGGAGGCGCGGCCCGATCTGGCCCGTGTTCTCGAGGCCCCCGAGCAACGCCACGAGGCCGCTCCGCCAGCACGCCCCACCGAACACGCTCGCTGCGCGCAGGATCCGACGGTCCTCCCCATCCAGGGCGTCCAGCCGGGCGGCCGCCATCGCGACCACGCTCTCCGGGAGCACGGACTCCCGCCCCTCGGCGACCGCTCGGATCAGCTCCTCGAGGTAGAACGCGTTGCCGGAGGACCGGTCCACGATGCGGGCCACGAGCTCGTCCGACGGCGGACGCTCTCGCAGCGCCTCCCGCACCAGGCGCTCCGCCGCCCGCTTGGACAGCTCCGCCAACCGGATCTCCTGGGCGTTCCGGTCGGCCCACAGGTGCGGGAACACCTCGTGGAGCTCCGGTCGGGCCACGCCGAGCACACACAGCGGCTGATCCGACAGCTCGCGCAGCAGATCGCCGAGGAGCGCGACGGACGGCGCATCGCCCCAGTGCAGATCCTCGAGGATCACGACGACCGGATGGACGCGGCACTCCGCGCGGAGCCAGTCCTGGAACGCCCGCTCCAGCTGGTCCCGCAGCAGCGCCGGATCCGACCGCGCGGCGGCCAGGGCGACCGATGGCGCCCCCGGGCGCGGGGTGGACGCGACCTCCCCCAGGAAGGTCGCCACCCGCTCCACGTGCTGCGCGTCGAGCCGCCGGGTGAGGCGCGACGACAACGCGTTCCAGCGGACCTCCGGGGCGTCACCGACTCCCATCCCCACCGCGCGTCGGACCAGCTCCGCCGCCACGCCGTAGGCCGACCCCTGGGACATCGGGTCCGACCGCACGACCCACACCTCGGTGTCGGTCAGGGCGCGGACGAGCTCGTACCGGAGCCGCGACTTGCCCACCCCGGGCGGACCGATCACCAGGACCGCCTGCGAGACCGACTCCTCCGCCGACCGGGCGCACAGGCCCTGCAGCGACGCGATCTCGGCGCTCCGGCCCACGCAGGGCAGCTCGCGACCGAGCAGCGTGCGCGCTTGCGCGGGCAGCGAGCGCTCCCCGAGCAGCACGAACAGCGGGGCCGTCCCACCCACGTCGAACCGCAGGTCCACGAGCGACGCCGTCACCTCGTCGAGCCGGACCGCGCCGGGCGGGGAACCCTTCGGGGGCCGGGCCTGGGCCAGCGCCATCGCCCGATCGATCGCCGCCCCCACCGGGAGCTGCCCCACCCACTCCGCGCGCCCGCTCGACATCGCCACGGGTCCGGGCCAGTGACCGGCCAACGCGAGCGCGAAGCGCGCTGCGCGAGACGCCTGGTCGGTCGCGGACGCCTCGACCTGCATCGCCGCCACGACGACGCCGTCCGCAAGCCGCTCGAGGCGGGCGCCGTACCGCTCCGCGAGGTGCTCGAGCGCCACCGGCGTTCGGCGCGTCAGGCGGATCGTCTCCGCGTCGGAGAGGGTGGATTCGAGGGGTGGTGGTGCGGCCACCACCACCGTCACGAACCGGGACTCTCCGGCGCCGAGGGCCGCCGTGCTCGTCGAGTTCGTGGGCGGCTGGCCCTCGTCGCTCAGCCGATCCAGCTCGGCCGCCAGGGCCCGCCCGTCCGCCGGTCGGCCGTCGGGGGACTTGGCCAGACACCGCTTCAGGAGGGCCTCGAGCGAGGCCGACAGCTCGGGGCGGTGCTCCCGTGCGGGCGCCGGCTCTTCGAACAGGATCTTGGCGAGCACGGCCGTGGGGTTGGCGCCCTGAAACGGGCGGTGCCCGGTGACGCAGTGGTAGAGCACCACGCCGAGCGAGAACACGTCGGAGGCCGGGCCCACCGTGGGCTCCCC